>DASYJK010000029.1:0-6199 GCA_035996525.1 Solirubrobacterales bacterium | reverse complement strand
GTAGCCGCGATTGAGGCCGTAACGCAGCGAGGCCTGGGCGAAGTCGCGGATCGAGTCGTCGAGGTTGTACATCGCCAGGGCGATGCCGCTGCTGGGGAAGTCGTAGACGTCGAGCTCGACCGGGTCGGAGCCGTCCTTGGGGGTGTAGGTGAGGGTCAGCGTCCCCTCGCCCGGGACCAACATGTCGGTGGCGCGGTACTGGTCGCCGAAGGCGTGGCGGCCGATCACGATCGGCTTCGTCCAGCCCGGAACCAGACGCGGCACGTTGGAGATCACGATCGGCTCGCGGAAGATGACGCCGCCGAGGATGTTGCGGATCGTCCCGTTCGGCGAGCGGTACATCTCCTTCAGGCCGAACTCCTCGACCCGCGCCTCGTCGGGGGTGATCGTCGCGCACTTGACGCCGACCCCGTGCCGCTTGATCGCGTTGGCGGCGTCGACCGTGATCTGGTCCTCGCTCGCGTCGCGGCTCTCGATGCCGAGGTCGTAGTACTCGAGCTCGACGTCGAGGTAGGGCAGGATCAGCTGCTCCTTGATGAACGACCAGATGATGCGGGTCATCTCGTCGCCGTCGAGCTCGACAACCGGGTTCTTGACCTGGATCTTCGTCACCGGCGGGCGATGCTACCGACGCAGGCCCTCCAGCAGGTCGACGATTACCGCCTCCGACCTCTCGCGCGCCTCCGACCGGTCCTGGGCGACGGCGATCAGCATCGCCGCGTCGATCATCGCCCCGAGCAGGACGATCGACAGCGTCTCGGGATCGCTGGGGGGCAGCTCCCCCGCCTCGATCGCCGCCGCGACCACGGCGCGAGTCAGGCCGAGGCCGAGCTCGCCGGCCACTTCCCGCCAGCCCTCCCAGCCGAGCACCGCCCGGCTCTGGCCGAGGCCGATGCGGCGCAGCTCCTCGTCGGTCTCGGCCGCGCGCAGATAACCGCCGGCGAGAGCGAGCAGCGTCTCGAATGGACTCGGCGAAGGTTGGACCCCGGCGGCGATCCGGTCGATCACCCGCCGCTCGCTGGCGACGAAGACCGCCCGGAAGAGATCGAGCTTGGTCGGGAAGTGGTGGTAGAGCGCGCCCCGGCTCACTCCCGAGCGCTCGAGGATCTGCTCGGTCGACACCTGCTCGTAGTCGCGCTCCATGAACAGCTCGTGGGCGGCCTCGACCAAGGCCTCACGGGCTCCTTCGCTGGGCCGCCCCCGCGCTTGTCGGAGACTCGCCTCCATCGGGGGAGTATATTTACCGACTATCAGTCGGTAAATGGCCGGACACCAAACGAGGGAGCGAGAAATGAAGACCTACGTAATTCGCAGGGAGAACGCCTGGCAGAACGCCGGCGAGCTCGAGGCGACCGCCGCGCGCTCGAAAGAGGTTGCCGAGAGCGACTTCCCCTCGGACATCAGCTGGATCCGCAGCTACGTGATCGCCGAGCCGGGCGGCACCCTGGGCACCGTCTGCATCTATCAGGCAAGCGGGCCGGAGGCGGTCCGTGAGCATGCCGGGCGGGTCGGCATGCCCGCCGACGAGATCCTCGAGGTCGCCGACACGGTCGTCATCCGCCCCGATCCCCAGCCCGAGGTTGCCTCCGCCTAACCCGGCAGCGGGTCTCCTGCGAGAATGACCGGGTGGCAACCGTTCAGCGACCGGGATCGCGGGAGACCCATGGGGTCTTCAACCAGCCGTCTCCCCTCGTCGACTACAACGTCTTCGAGGCCGATCGGCCGCTGGCCGAGGCGGTGCGCCGCGAGGGCGCCGAGTGGGCCGAGGAGCGGATCGCCGCTGTGGGCGAGTACGCCGGCAGCGAGCGCGCCCAGACCCTGGGCCGGCTGGCGAACGAGAACGGGCCGAGGCTGCGCACCCACGACCGCTACGGCCACCGCGTCGACGAGGCCGAGTTCCACCCCGCCTGGCACGAGCTGCTCGGCAAGGCGGTCGAGTTCGAACTGCACTCCTCTCCCTGGAAGGACCCACAGCCCGGTGCCCACGTAGCCCGCGGCGCCGCCTTCATGTGCATGTCGCAGGCCGAGGCCGGGATCGGCTGCCCGATCTCGATGACCTACTCGGTGATCCCGGCCCTGCGCACCCAGCCGGAGCTGGCCGCCGAGTGGGAGCCGCGCCTGCTCTCTGCCGCGTACGACCCGCGCAACGCTCCGGCGCCGGAGAAGTCGGGGGCGCTGGCCGGGATGGGGATGACCGAGAAGCAGGGCGGCACCGATGTGCGCGCCAACACCACGCTCGCCCGCCCGGTCAACGGCGGTGGCCCCGGCGCCGAGTACGAGCTGAGCGGCCACAAGTGGTTCATGTCGGCACCGATGTGCGACGCCTTCCTCGTCCTCGCTCAAGCCGACGGTGGCATCTCCTGCTTCCTCTTCCCGCGCTGGACCCCGGACGGCGCCCGCAACCGCTTCCGCCTGCAGCGGCTCAAGGACAAGCTCGGCAACCGCTCCAACGCCTCCAGCGAGATCGAGTTCGACTCGGCCGCGGCCTGGCTGGTCGGCGAGGAGGGCGCCGGCGTGCGGACGATCATCGAGATGGTCAACCACACCCGGCTCGACTGCGTGATGGGCGGGGCGACCGGGATGCGGGCCGGAGTCGTCCAGGCGATCCACCACGCCTCCCACCGCTCGGTCTTCGGCCGCGAGCTGGTCGAGCAGCCGCTGATGCGGAACGTCCTCGCCGACCTCGCGGTCGAGTCGGAGGCGGCGACGATCTCGGCGATGCGCCTGGCCCGCGCCTACGACGAAGCGATCGGCGGCGACGAGGAGGCGGCGAACCTGAAGCGGATCGCCAACGCGGTCCTCAAGTACTGGATCTGCAAGCGCGCCCCGATGCACGCGGGCGAGTCGCTGGAGTGCCTCGGCGGCAACGGCTACGTCGAGGAGTCGGGGATGCCCCGCCTCTTTCGCGAGAGCCCGCTCAACTCGATCTGGGAGGGCTCCGGCAACGTCCAGTGCCTCGACGTCCTGCGGGCGACGATCAAGTCCCCGGCCTCGCTCGAGGCCTTCTTCGCCGAGATCCAGGAGGGCGCGGTCAGCGAGCCGCGGCTCGACGCCTACGCCGCCTCCCTGCGCGAGGAGATCCCCGGCGACATCGAGACGATCGAGCTCCGCGCCCGCCACGTGGTCGAGAAGATGGCGCTCGCCCTCCAGGCCTCCCTGCTCGTCCGCTACGGCGACGAAGCCGTCGCCGACGCCTTCTGCGCCTCCCGCCTCTGCGGCGACTGGGGCCAGGCCTTCGGCACCCTCCCCCCCGGCCTCGATTTCCAAAGAATCATCGACCGCCACCGCGCGGTCGCCTGAGCGCGGCAGTCCTTTGTACCCCTATGCGTCACAAAGGACTGCCGCGACTAGTTAGTGGCGTCGCGTAAAGCCCTGCCTACCTGCTCCACCGTGATCACTCCCGAGAGGCGACCGTCGGCGTCGACCGCCATCAACGCCCCCAGCCGGCGCAGGTTCTGGTTCGCCAGCAACGAGTCGAGCGGGGTGTCGTCGCGGACGAAGAGTCCCTGGTCGGGGTCGATCAGGTCGGAGACGTGGGAGTTGGCGCGCGAGACCTCGGGCACCTCGTCGGCGCGGTCGCGTTCGAGCAGGCCGAGGAAGCGGTGGGCGGCGTCGACGACCGGGAACCAGGGCCAGCGATAACGCAGGAAGTACTCGTCGAGCGCGCGCTCGACGCTGATGTCGCCGGGGATCGCGACCGGTTCGCGGTCCATCACGTCGGCGACGAGGATGCTGTCGATCCTGCTGCTGATCGCGGTCTGCATCGCGGCGCCGCGGGCGGAGCCGTTGACGACCATCCCGATCAGGCCCAGCCAGATGCCGGAGAAGAAATCACCGGTGAGGATCAGAGCGAGGCCGCCGGCCATGAAGAGGTAGGCGAAGACGCGGCCGAGGTTGGCGGCGAAGCGGGTGGCCGTAGTGCGATCCCCGGTCTTCCACCAAGCGAGCGCGCGGGCGACACGGCCGCCGTCCATCGGAAAGGCCGGCAGCAGGTTGAAGACCAGCAGCAGGAGGTTGATCACGGCCAGCCAGGCGACCACCGCTAACAGGCCCGAGACCCCGGCGTTGGGATCGAGCAGGGCCGCGTCTTCGAACGCCGTCGCGCCCGCCGCCGCGATCCCACCGCCGGCGAGGACGAGGAATATCGCCAGCGTCACCAGTGGACCGGCGAGAGCCACCTTCAGTTCGGTGCCGGGGCTGTCGGCTTCCCGGTCCATCCGCGCCATGCCGCCGAAGATCCAGAGCTGGATGCCGGATATCCCGATCCCCTTGCGCATCGCGACGAAGGCGTGGCCGAGCTCGTGCAGGACGATCGAGGCGAAGAACCCGGCCGCGGTCAGGACCCCCAGCAGGAACGGGGTCGACGAGGCGCTCGATTCGTCAAGCAGGTTCCCGTAGGTCTGCGAGGTGAAGATGATCACGAAGAAGAGGAAGAGGAACCAGGACCAGTCGACCGAGATCCGGATCCCGCGGACGTGAAAGAGCGTGAAGGAGCGGCCACCGAGCATTGCTCCATGGTATGTGGGTAGCTTCCTCCGCCCCATGGCCCCGGACCAAAAATGGCTGCGCGAGCGGCTCGATGAACTGGAGAAGATCGACCGTCCCTCCGCCTCCGAGGGCGAGCGCCGGGCCGCCGAGTGGCTGGTCGCCCGCTACGCCGAGCTCGGGGCCGAGGCCCGGATCGAGGCCGAGCCGGCGCACGGCACCTACTGGTGGCCGCTCGGGCTCGGCGCCGCACTGGGCGTGCTCGGCGCGATCGCCGGGCTGCGCGGCCGGCGCCTGCTCGGCACCGCCCTGGGGGCGGTCGGCGCCGCCGGCATCGCCGACGACTTCCCCCCGGGCCAGCGCCGCCTGCGCCGCATCCTGCCCAAGCGCACGACCTACAACGTCGTCTGCGAGCTCGGCGACCCCGAGGTCGAGCGCACCGTCGTCGTCATCGCCCATCACGACTCCGCCCACTCCGGGCTCGTCTTCCACCCCCAGATCCCGCTGGTCGCCGACCGCCTCGGCCTGCTCGAGAAGACCGACACCAGCCCGATGATGATGGCCCCGGTGGTGGGCGGTCCGGCCCTGGCCGCGCTCGGTTCCCTCAGCGGCAGGCGCCTGCTCGCCAAGCTCGGGCTCCTGCTCGGAATCGGCTCGGTCGCGGCGATGGCCGACATCGGCCTGCGCAAGGTCGTCCCCGGCGCCAACGACAACGGCACCGCGGTGGTCTCGCTGCTCGCCCTCGCCCAGCGCCTCACCGAGGAGCCGCCCACGGGCATCCGCGTGATCCTGCTCTCGGCCGGGGCCGAGGAGTCCTTCAGCGAGGGGATGAAAGGGTTCGGCGAGCGCCACTTCCCCACCCTGGACCGCGACTCGACCGTCTTCCTCTGCCTCGAGTCGACCGGCTCCCCGCACCTGCTGACCCTGCGCGGCGAGGGCTTCCTGAAGATGCGTGAGTACTCGCCGCGGGCGCTGGCCCTAGTCGACGGGCTTGCGGAGGAGATGGGTATCTGGCTCTTCCCCAACCTGCGCCTGCGCAGCGGCACCGACGGTCTCGAGTCCCTTGCGGCGGGCTACGAGACGGTCGTGGTCTGCAGCTGCACCGACCTCAAGCAGCCGGCCAACTATCACTGGGGAAACGACCTCGCCGAGAACGTCGACTTCGGCACCGTCGCCGACGGCATCCGCCTCTCCGAAGCCGCGATTCGCCGCCTCGGAGAACGCTGGCTCTGAATGGGGCGCAATTCCGACTGCGGCCTCGGATTTCGCACCGATAGCATCCGCGCTCGTGCCTACTCATGACGTTCTCGTAATTGGCGCCGGCCTCGCTGGCCAGCGCGCCGCCCTCGCGGCCGCCGAGGAAGGCGTATCGGTGGGGATCATCAGCAAGGTCCACCCGGTGCGTTCCCACTCCAATGCCGCGCAGGGCGGGATCAACGCCGCGCTGAACCCGGGCGACTCCTGGGAGTCGCACGCTTTCGACACGATCAAGGGCTCCGACTACCTCGGCGACCAGGACGCGATCGAAATCATGACCCGCGAGGCGCCGGAGGAGATCCTCCACCTCGAGCACCTCGGCGTCACCTTCCACCGCAACGAGGAAGGCAAGCTCGGCACCCGCGCCTTCGGCGGCGCCTCCGCCGCCCGCACGTACTACGTCGCCGACATCACCGGCCAGGCGATCATGCACGTGCTCTACGAGCAGCTGATGAAA
>DASYJK010000028.1:0-5130 GCA_035996525.1 Solirubrobacterales bacterium | reverse complement strand
CTCCGACACCGAGGCCTACCTCGAAGAGGCGGTCGAGCGGATGAACGAAGTCTGGAAGATCTTCACCGAGATGAAGCCGAAGGACGTCGTCAACGACGAGACCGTCTTCCGTGAGCTCAAGGACCGCTTCGGCTCCCCGTTTGGCTGGGGCGAGTACTTCCGCGGCGGCATGGGCGCGGAAGCGGTGCGCGACCTGCTCGAGCAGGTCGACCTCGCCGCCGACTGCGAGGAACTGGAGCAGATCATCAATAGCTCCAAAGGTCAGAAACAGGCCCGCGCGGTGAAGCGGCTGAAAGTCGCCTCCGCCTTCCTCAACTCCGACAACCAGCCCGGCTGGATGGTCTTGGACGCGGTGCCGGTGATTCCGCCGGAGCTGCGGCCGATGGTCCAGCTCGACGGTGGCCGCTTCGCGACCTCAGATCTCAACGATCTCTACCGCCGCGTGATCAACCGCAACAACCGGTTGAAAAGGCTGCTCGACCTCGGTGCTCCCGAGATCATCGTCAACAACGAGAAGCGGATGCTGCAGGAGGCGGTCGACGCGCTGTTCGACAACGGCCGTCGCGGTCGCCCGGTAACGGGCCCTGGCAACCGTCCCCTGAAGTCGCTCTCGGACATGCTCAAGGGCAAGCAGGGACGCTTCCGCCAGAACCTGCTCGGCAAGCGCGTCGACTACTCCGGCCGTTCGGTGATCGTCTCCGGGCCGAGCCTGCGGCTGCAGCAGTGCGGCCTGCCCAAGCTCATGGCGCTCGAGCTCTTCAAGCCATTCATCATGGCCCAGCTCGTCGAGCGCAAAGCCGTCCAGAACATCAAGGCGGCGAAGAAGATGGTCGAGTCGATGATCCCCGAGGTCTGGGACGTTCTGGAGGAAGTCATCCATGAACACCCGGTCCTGCTCAACCGGGCACCGACCCTGCACCGCCTCGGCATCCAGGCCTTCGAACCGATCCTGGTCGAGGGCAAGGCGATCCAGGTCCACCCGCTGGTCTGCCACGCGTTCAACGCCGACTTCGACGGCGATCAGATGGCGGTCCACGTGCCGCTTTCCGCCGAGGCCCAGGCCGAGGCGCGGATCCTGATGCTGTCGGCGAACAACATCCTCTCCCCGGCCCACGGGGCGCCGCTGGCGACGCCGACCCAGGACATGGTGCTCGGCATCTACTACCTGACCTACGGTCCGGACGAGGACGAGCTGGCCGAGATCGACGAGGGCCTCAAGGCCGGCAAGGGCGAGGGCCGCAACGGCTCGACCCCGGCGGTCAAGGTGTTCCGCTCCGCCCAGGAGGCCGAGCTCCTCTACGAGAACGGCGGCTGCAAGCTGCACGACCAAGCCGAGTACCGGCGGGCCGGCAAGGAGCACTTCCTGACCACGGTCGGGCGAATCATCTTCAACGAAAGCATCGAGCGTGCCCTCGCCGACGCGCTCGAAGACGATTTCGATCCGGACCAGTACGAGTTCCTCAACCACTCGCTGAAGAAGAAGGACGTCAACGAGATGGTCTCTAGCCTGGTCAAGGCCTACGGCGCGCCGCCGGTCTCCCAGGTCCTGGATGCCTTCAAGGATCTCGGCTTCCGCTACGCCAGCCAGGCCGGCATCACGGTCTCCAAGAACAACGTCATCTCACCGCCCGAGAAGGCTGAAATCCTCGAGCGCTACGAGAAGGAGACGGAAGCGATCGTCGGCCAGTACGACGATGGCTACATCACGGCCGAGGAGCGTCACGAGGCGGTCACCGCCCATTGGAACCGGGCCACCGACGAGGTCGCCCAGGCGATGGAGGACAACCTCGACGAGTTGAACCCCATCTTCATGATGGCCAACTCGGGCGCGCGTGGATCGTTCAAACAGATCCGCCAGTTGGCTGGGATGCGCGGTCTCATGGCAAACCCGAAAGGCGAGATCATCGAGCGGCCGATCAAGGCCAACTTCATGGAGGGCCTCTCGGTCCTGGAGTACTTCATCTCCACCCATGGCGCTCGAAAGGGCCTCGCCGACACGGCGCTGCGTACGGCCGACTCCGGCTACCTGACCCGGCGTCTGGTCGACGTCGCCCAGGACGTCATCGTGCGCCAGGAGGACTGCAAAACCAAAGACCACATCGAGATGGTTCTGCACAAGGACGACGGCTCGATCAACGACAACCTGTTCGGCCGCCTGGCGGCGAAAAAGCTCGAGACCAAACGCGGTCGCGAGCTGCTCAAGCGCAACCAGGAGATCACCCCACCCGACGTCGAGGCAATCGTCGAGGCCTTTGCCGGCGAAGAGATCAAGATTCCGGTCCGCTCGACCCTCAAGTGCGAGGCCGAGTCCGGGGTCTGTCGCTCCTGTTACGGCGTCGCCCCGGCGACCGGGTTCACGGTCAACATCGGCGACGCGGTGGGCATCATCGCCGCCCAGTCGATCGGCGAGCCCGGGACCCAGCTGACCATGCGCACCTTCCACACCGGTGGTGTCGCGGGCCAGGACATCACCCAGGGCCTGCCGCGCATCGTCGAGCTTTTCGAGGCGCGTAAACCGAAGGGCCTGGCGCAGATGGCCGAGGCCGACGGCAAGGTCTCGATCGACGAAACCGACAAAGCACTGAAACTCAACGTCACCGAGCCCAGCGGCGAGGAGCACTCCTACAGCTTCCCGCTGCGGACCCGCCTGCACGTCGCCGACGGCGACAAGGTCGAGGCCGGGCAGCCGCTCAACGAGGGCTCGCTCTATCCCGCCGATCTGCTGGCGATCCGCGGCCGCACGGCCACGGAGCTCTACCTGGTCGACGAGGTGCAGAAGGTCTACCGGGCCCAGGGCGTCGACATCAATGACAAGCACATCGAGCTGATCGCCCGCCAGATGCTGAAGAAGGTGCGGATCGAGTCGAAGGGCTCGAGCAGCCTGCTTCCGGGTCAGCTCGAGGATCGCGGCAGCCTCAAACGGCTGAACAAGAAGACCAAGGAAGAAGGCGGCACTCCGGCCAAAGGCGAGGAGGTCATCCTCGGGATCACCAAGGCCTCGCTGGCGACCGAGTCCTTCCTCTCCGCGGCTTCCTTCCAGGAGACGACCAAGGTGCTCACGGACGCCGCCCTCGAGGGCAAACGCGATCGCCTGGTCGGCCTCAAGGAGAACGTGATCATCGGCAAGCTGATCCCGGCCGCGACCGGCCTCAAGCATTACCGCACGGTCGCGATCGAGCCCGCCGTCGCGATCGCTCCCCCCGGCGACGAGGAGCTGCTGGACGAGGGCGAGCTCGCGGCCGAGCTCGGCGTCGATGGTGTCGAGGCTCCGGTCGAGGGCTTCGGCCCCTCCTTCGCGGAGGAGCTCGAGGAGCTGGCGAACGAGATCGAGTCGACCTCCGACGAGGCGAAATAGCCTCTCGTCTCGAGTTCCAAATTCGGCGGAAACCGCTCTGCCGCTCAAATATTCCGTGATATAGAACGTCGGTCCGTTTTCATTTCGGGCCGGCGTTCTTGTCTCGTCGGCCAATCTAGATCTGGGGGATTTCGTGGGCTTCTCAGCCATCAAGCGCTTCGCTCTACTTGTCGTTCTCGTGCTCGGCCTCGCTGTTCCGGCAGCTGCTCAGGCGGCACCTCCGGCCCACACCGACGTCCTCTTCGTTTTCGACACGACCGGGTCGATGGGCTCGACGTTGACGGCGGCGAAGTCCGAAATCCAGGAAGCGATGGCGCAGATCGCTACCTCGGTTCCCGACCCGCAGTTCGGCTTGGCCGAAGTCAATGACTACAAAGAAGTGATCAACGGGGCCCCATTTGTCTATGGGGAAGGGGGAGGCTTTCAGCCCTGGACTCTGAAGGTCCCGATCACCCCTCAGCAGGCGACGGTCGCCTCTGAACTGCTGAAACTCAATGCCAGTGGCGGCGGTGACAGTCCGGAGGCCTACGGCAGGGGGCTGTTCGAATCCGACACCAACCCCGCCGTCGGCTGGCGCCCTGATGCTCGCGGCGTGATCGTGCTCGTCGCCGACGACGTGCCCCATGACAACAACGTGAACGAGGGTATCCCTGCCGCGTTCCAGCTCAATGGCTCTGTCTGGAATACCGGGGTCGACCCCGGACCGGACAACACTGTGGGCACCGCCGACGACATCGATTGGCTGCCGATGCTGCAGCGCTTGGTCACCGACGGCAAACCACTCGAGTTCGTCGCCTATCAGGGGACGACCTACCTCCAATACTGGGAACAGTGGACTGCCCTCACCGGCGGCTCGGCGATATCGGCGGGAGGTATCGGCTTCGGCAGCAAACTCGCCGCCCTGGTCAAAGCGGGCGCCAGTGCCGCCCTGCCTCCCTGTCCGGTCGGACAGCTCCGCGATCCTGGTGACCGCTGCGTTTCGCCACCGTCGAACAATTTCAAAATCGAACCCCGGATCAGCTGCGCCAAAGGCTGTTATGTCGTCAACGTGAAAATCGTTTTCGACAGCGCCGGCAATGTGATCTCCGAAAGCGTTCTCGACGAGGAGCCGGCATCCAGCAGCAGCGTCGCGGCGGTGAGCGTCAAGAAGAAGCCGAAGAAGCACAGCTGCGGGAAGACCAAGAAAGGCGCGAAGGCGGCCAAGAAAGGTAAGTGCAAGAAGCCTGCCCTGATCAAGGCCGCCACCCAGGCTGTGGTCGCTGGCCCCAACGTAATCTCGTTGAGCCTGACGGGGGCCGCAATCAAGGCCCTCAACGAAAAAGGCAAACTGCCGCTGAAGGTGCGCTTTACCTACACCCCGACGGGTACCGGGGGCACCGCGAACAGCTTGATCAAGACGTTCACGGTCAAGAAGCCGATCAAGAAAATCGGCAAGAAAACGGGCAAGGGATCGACGAAATAGATTCGATTCCCCCGGCGGGTCGGTCTTGAGCTCGCAAAGACTGGCCGGGCAGCCAGTCCTATAGATTCCGCCCATGGCAACCGCGGGAAAAGTCTGCGTCATCGGAGCCGGCAGTTCCGGGATCGTCGCCTGCCAGGTCCTGAGCGCCCGTGGGATCGCCTTCGACTGCTTCGAGAAGGGTTCGCAGGTCGGCGGCAACTGGCGCTACGAGAACGACAACGGGATGTCGTCGGCATACCGCTCGCTGCACATCAATACCTCGCGCAAGGTGATGGCCTTCAAGACCCTGCCGATGCCGGATCACTATCCGGAC
>DASYJK010000027.1:0-19505 GCA_035996525.1 Solirubrobacterales bacterium | reverse complement strand
CGCGCCACCGCAAGCCTGGCCAACTCGACCACCCGCTCGGGGTTGCGCCAACTCTCGAGGCCGACGGCCGCGTCCGCGCCCATCACGAACACCAGCTCCGTTTCGCCTCGTTCTCTCGCAAGCAACTCCAAGGTCTCATACGTGTAGGACGGCCCCTCGCGGTCGACCTCGAGCGAGGAGACGGAGAAGCGCGCGTCGTCGGCGGCGGCGAGCCGGGTCATCGTCATCCGCAGCTCCCGGCCCGGGTCGTCGGCGATCCGCTTGTGCGGGGCGTCGCCGGTGGGGACCAGGATCACCTCGCTGAGGCCGAGCTGCCAGAGCGCCTCCTGAGCCAGCGCCAGGTGACCGAGGTGCGGGGGGTTGAACGCCGACCCCAGCACCCCGATGCCCGCGCCCGCGGCGCTACTCACGCACTTGGCCGTCGCCGCGGGCGACGTACTTGAAGGTGGTCAGCTCGCGCATCCCGATCGGGCCGCGAGCGTGCAGCTTCTGGGTCGAGTTGCCGATCTCCGCCCCCATCCCGTACTCGAAGCCGTCGGTGAAGCGAGTCGAGGCGTTGATGTAGACGGCGGCGGCGTCGACGGCGGCGGCGAACTCCTCGGCGGCCTCCTCAGAAGCGGTGACGATCGCCTCCGAGTGGCCGGTGCCGTGGGCGTTGACGTGCTCGACCGCGTCGGCGACCGAGTCGACCACGGCGACCGCCAGCTTCAGCTCCAGGTACTCGGCGTCCCAGTCGGCCGCGGTCGCCGGCCCGATCTCGATCCCGCCGGCGCAGGCGCGGACGCGCTCGTCGCCGACCAGCTCGACCCCGGCCTCGCGCAGGTCGGAGAGGACGGCGGGGACGAAGCGCTCGGCGATCGCGGCGTCAATCAGCAGCGTCTCGGCCGCGTTGCAGACGCCAGGTCGCTGGGTCTTGGCGTTGACGACGATCCGTCGCGCCATCTCCAGGTCGGCTTCGGAATGGACGTAGACGTGGCAGTTGCCGGCCGCCGCGTACATCACCGGCACCGTCGCGACATCCTTGATCGCGGCCTTGAGGCCCTCGCCGCCGCGCGGGATCAGCAGATCGACCGTGCGCTCCTGGGTAGCCAGCTCGGCCAGCTCCTCGCGGCCGCCGCCGGCGAGCAGGAGCACCGCGTCCTCGGGCAGGCTCGCCTCGACCAGTGCCTCGCGGACCACTGCGGCGAGGGCGCCGTTGGAGCGTTCGGCGTAGCTGGAGCCGCGCAGGACGATCGCGTTGCCGCTCTTGATCGTCAGCGCGGCGCAGTCGATCGTCACGTTCGGGCGCGCCTCGTAGACGACGGCGACGACCCCGAGCGGGACCCGGAGCTTGCGCAGGTCGAGGCCGCTGACCAGGGTTTTGCGTTCGAGCTCCTCGCCGACCGGGTCGTCGAGCTCGGCGACGACGCGGACACCGGCGGCCATCGCCGCGACCCGCTCGGGGCTCAGCGCCAGCCGGTCGCGCAGCGCCTCGCTCAGCCCGGTCGCGCGCTCGTCGGCGAGATCGGCCGCGTTCGCCTCGAGAATCTGGGCGCCGCGCACCTCGAGCAGGCGCGCGGTCGCCTCCAGGGCGGCGTTCTTGGCCTGCGTCGAGGCAGCCGCCAGGGCCCGCGCCGCCCGCTTCGCGGCGACGCAGCGATCAGCGACGGAAGTCGTGGTCACGGCCATCGGACAAGGGTAGCTGGGAGCCGCCTGGTTCCTCCCCGCCCCGCCTCAGAGCAGGACGAAGCGATCGCGGTGGATCACCTCGTCCTCGGCGTGGGGCAGGAGCTCGCGGACCGCGGCGCTCTTCATCCCGGCCACCCGCTCCAGCTCACGCGAGGAGTAGCCGCTGATGCCCTTGCCGACCCGCTCGCCGTCGCAGGTGACGTAGACCGCGTCGCCGGCCTCGAACTCGCCGTTGACCTCGGCGACGCCGACCGGCAGCAGGCTCGAGCCGCGCTCGCGCAGGACCCGCGCCGCACCGGCATCGACCCTGACCCCCCCGCGCGGCGGCTTCGCGTGCTTGATCCAGAGCTTGAAGCTGGACTCCTTCCCGTCCTGGGCCGCGAACCGGGTGCCCGCGGCGCCCCCACTCGCGGCGGCGGTCAGGGTCCCCGGCATAGTGCCGTTGCAGATCACCGCCGGGATACCGGCCTCGCTAGCCATCTCCGCCGCCGCGACCTTGCTGCGCATGCCGCCGGAGCCGAAGGCGGAGGTGCGATCGCCGATCGCCAGCCCCTCCAGCGCGGAGAAGTCGGTGACACTCTCGATCAGCTCCGGGGCGGGATCGCTGTCGGGATCACGGGCATATAGCCCGTCGACGTTGGTCAGCAGGACCAGCAGCCGGGCCTCGAGCAACAGCGCCACCTGGGCCGCCAGGAAGTCGTTGTCGCCGAAGCTGATCTCGTCGGTCGCGGTGGTGTCGTTCTCGTTGATCACCGGCACCACCCCCCACTCGACCAGGCGCTTCAGGGTGGCGCGGGCGTTGAGGTAGTTGGTGCGGGCGGCGATGTCGGCGGCGGTCAGCAGCACCTGGGCGGCGCGGGTCCCGTGACTCGCCAACCGGCTCTCATAGGCGCGGAAGAGATCGCCCTGGCCGACCGCGGAGGCGCCCTGCAGCTCGTCCATCGCCCGCGGCCGCACCGACAGCTCCATCAGCCGCATCCCCCGCGCGATCGCGCCGGAGGTGACCATCACCACCCGCTCGCCGCCCTGCTCGAGAGCGGCGACCTGCTCGCAGACGGAGTCGAGCACCTCCGCGCGCAGCTCGCCATCGTCGGCGGCGACGATCGAGGAACCGAGCTTGACGACCAGGGCCATGGCGAGCAAAGTAGCCGAGATGGCAGCGGCTACCGGTTGGGGCGCACTCGCGGCAAGCTCGCTCGTCATCGGCGCGCTGCTCAGCTTCGCCCGTAAGTGGTCGCCGCGGGCGGTCGGCCTGGTGCTCGCCTTCGGCGCCGGCGCGCTGGTCAGCGCCGTCAGCTTCGAGCTGGCGCAGGAGGGCCTCCGCGTCGGTGGCGCCGCCGCCACCGGGATCGGCCTCGCGGTCGGCGCCCTCACCTACTTCAGCCTCGACGGGCTGATCGCCAGCCGCTTCTCAGCCGGACGCGGCCGCGACGGCCGCTCGCAAGGGTCGAGCGCCGGCACGGCGCTGGCCCTCGGCGCCTTCCTCGACGGGATTCCCGAGCAGGCGGTGTTGGGGATCAGCCTCGCCGCCGGCCAGGGCGTCGGCGTCGCCCTGCTGCTGGCGATCTTCGTCTCCAACCTGCCGGAGGCGATGGGGTCGGCCGACGACATGCGCAAGGCGGGCCGCTCGCGGGAGGCGATCCTGCGCCTCTGGCTGATCGTCGCCGCGATCTGCGCCGTGGCGACGGTGGTCGGCTATGCCGCCGCCGACGCGGTCACCGGCAACCTGCGGGCGGCGATCGACGGCTTCGCTGCCGGCGCGCTGCTGGTGATGCTGGTCGACTCGATGATCCCCGACGCCCGCAAGGACGCCGGCCGCGCGGCGGGACTGGTGACGGTCCTGGGCTTCGCCTTGGCCGCGGGCCTCTCCGCCAGCTGAGAGAACCTCAACCGAGGCTCACTGGAGGGCCCGGGTGCCCCTCAACCGAACCTCCCCGCTGTTGTGAGGGCGAGGGGCACCCGGGCCCTCGCCGGCAAACCTCAGATGTGCAGTTCGAACTCGTGCTCGCCGATGCGGACGTCGTTGCCGGCTTCGAAGCCGGCCTTGGCCAGGGCGGCGATGACGCCGATCTCGCCCAGCCGCTGCTCGAGGTAGGCGAGCGCCTCCTCGTTTTTGGTGTCGTGGCGCTCGAAGAGCAGCTCGACGCCCTTGCCGGCAACCCGGAAAGCGCCGTCCTCCTCCTGTTCGACCCAGTAGCCGCCCTCGCCGACCGGCCGGTAGACGCGGTGCTCGGCCTCGAACTCGCCGATCGGCTCGCCGTTCGGGACCGTCGCGATCGGCTGCAGCCGCGGCACTTCGGCCAGCACCCGCATCCGCAGCTCGTCCAGCCCCTCCCCCGTCGCCGAAGAAAGAGCAAGTACGCCGAGCACGCCGTCGCCCAGCCGCTCCGTCCATGCGGCGACCGCGGCCTCGACCTCCTCGGCGGGAAGCAGGTCGCGCTTGGTCAGCGCCACCAGCTCCGGCAGTTGCTCCAGCCCGGCGCCGTGAGCAGCCAGCTCGGCCCGCACGGTCTCGTAGTTGCCCTCCGGGTCGCCCTCCATCGGCGCCAGATCGACCAGGTGGACCAGCATCGAGCAGCGCTCGACGTGG
This sequence comes from Solirubrobacterales bacterium, assembly GCA_035996525.1. Classification (GTDB taxonomy): domain Bacteria; phylum Actinomycetota; class Thermoleophilia; order Solirubrobacterales; family 70-9; genus VAYN01. The sequence continues at coordinate 15,247 of DASYJK010000027.1, read as the reverse complement.
GCGAGGAACTCGTGGCCGAGCCCGGCGCCGTCGGCGGCGCCTTCGATCAGCCCGGGGATGTCGGCGACCACGGCCTGGCGGTCGTCGTCTTCGATCGTCCCCAGCACCGGCGAGAGGGTCGTAAACGGGTAGTCGGCGACCTTCGGCGCCGCCCGGGTCAGCCGCCCCAGCAGCGATGACTTGCCGGCGTTTGGCAGACCCACCAGCCCCACGTCGGCGAGCAGTTTCAGCCGCAGCTCGATCCAGTCCGCCTCACCCTTGGTCCCTTTCTCGGCGAACCGCGGCGCCTGCCGGGTCGAGGTCGCGAAGCGCTTGTTCCCGTGCCCCCCGCGCCCGGCTTGCGCCACCACCGCCCGCTGCCCCTCCTCGACCAGATCGATCGCGCTCCCATCGACGGTCACCGCCTGCGTCCCCGCCGGCACCGGAATCACCCGGTCCTCCCCCCGCGCCCCATGCCGGTTCGACCCTTCCCCATGCCCTCCCCGATGCGCACGGAAATGCCTGCTGCCTTTCAGGGCCCCCAGATCCCGCTTCGACAAATCGCAAACGAGCACCACGTCTCCCCCGTGCCCCCCGTCTCCACCATCGGGTCCCCCGCGCGGCACGTGAGCCTCACGGCGAAACGAGACACAGCCGTTCCCCCCGGCCCCACCCTCAACCCAGATTTTCGCCTTGTCGTACATGGATCAGAGAGGGTAGATGGAGTGCGGCAGTCCTTTGTACCCCTATGCGACACAAAGGACTGCCGCAACTCGGAGGATGGCCTTGACGCGCGCGCAGGGGTCGGGTGCCCCTCAACCAAACCTCCCCGCTGTTGTGAGGGGGAGGGGCACACGGCTCCTCCCTCCCACCTTCAAGCGAGAATCAGTCGTCAGCCAGAACGCTGATAGTCCGGCCCTTACGAGCGGACTTGAAGTCAACTTTGCCGGCCCGCGTGGCGAAGATCGTGTGATCGCGCCCGAGCCCGGTGCCCTCACCGGGCCAGAACCGCGTCCCGCGCTGGCGCACGATGATCTCGCCACCGCTGACCTCCTGGCCCGCGAACACCTTCACGCCCAGCATCTTCGGATTCGATTCACGCCCGTTGCGACTGGAGCCCAGCCCCTTCTTATGAGCCATCGGTCTCCTCCTTCGCGGCGGGTTTCTCGGCGGCGGGTTTTTTCTCCGCCGGTTTCTTGGCGGCCGATTTGAGCAGTTTGACCTCGGTCACCTCGAGCTTGGTCAGCTCGGAGCGGTGCCCGGTCTTGCGGCGGTAGCCCTTCTTGGCCTTGTATTTGAAGACTTTGATCTTCGGGCCGCGCAGGTGCTCGGAGACTTTCGCCTCGACTTTGACCTTCTCCAGCTCTTTCGGCGCCGCCAGGACGGTGTCGTCCCGGAACATCACCGGGCGCAGGGAGACTTTGTCCCCCTCCTTGGCATCGAGGCGATCGACGAAGAGGGAGGTTCCCTGCTCGACCTTGTACTGCTTACCGCCAGTTTCAACTACCGCATACATGCTTAATCGTCTTCCTTGCTTCCTTGATTGGCGCGCGAACGTCCGCGACCACCGCGGCGGCCACGACTGCGTTTAGGCGAAGCGGCCGCTGAGTCTAGCTCGGAGCCGTTCTCGCCGCCGCCTCCATTGCCGTTCGGGGAATCGGAGCCCAGCAGCGAGGCGATCGCCGCCGAGCGCTCGACTTCCTCGATCCGCACCAGCTTGCGCTCGCCGACGAAACGGCCGCCGCCGGTGATGCTGACGATGTAGGAGTCGATCCGGGCGACCGCGTCGTCGGCGTTGTACATGTGCGGCTCGTCGATCTGGACCAGCACCTCCTCGCCGACCTTGAACGGCAGCGCCCGCTCCTCGATCTCCGCCCGCGTGCCCTGCTCGACCAGGGTGAAGGTGTCGATCGCCAGCGCGTCGCCGCCCTCGAAGTGGAAGCGCTTGCCGGTTTCGTCCTCGAGCTCGGTCAGGCCGCTGTCCTCGTCGGTCAGCTCGTGCGCGACCTTGGGGTTGACCCGGATCAGGAAGGCCTCGGTGTCGGCGTGCTCGGCGGCGATGTCGCGCATCTTCCGCAGCCCCTCCAGCGCCACCGTCTCGGCCGAGAGCACGACGCCCTCGCCGTGACAGGTGGGGCAGGGAGCGGTGAGGATCTCGCGGACGCCGTCGGTGACGTTCTGGCGGGTCATCTCGACCAGGCCCAGCGGCGAGACCTCGACCACGTAGCTCTTCGACTTGTCGGCGTCGAGCGCTTTGCGCATCACCTTCAGCACCTTGTCGCGGTTGCTGGCCCGGGCCATGTCGATGAAGTCGATGACGATGATGCCGCCGATGTCGCGCAGCCGCAGCTGCCGCACCGCCTCCTCGGCCGCCTCGGTGTTGACTTTGGTGATCGTCTCCTCGAGGCCGCCTTTGCCGCGGCCGGTGAAGCTGCCGCTGTTGACGTCGACGACGGTCAGCGCCTCGGTGTAGTCGATGATCAGGTAACCGCCCGAGGGCAGGTCGACCCGGCGGTTGAGGGTCGACTCGATCTCCTCGTCGACCTTCCATTTCTCCAGCAGCGGCTTCGACTCCTTGTAGAGCTCGACGCCCTCGACCAGCTCCGGCGCGGTGCGCTGGAAGAAGTTGGTGACCCGCTCGAACTGCTTCTCGGAGTCGATGATCGCTTTCTCGAACTCGCTGAGAAAGACGTCGCGCAGGACCCGGACCGAGAGGTCGGCCTCCTGGAAGACCAGGGACGGCGCCTTGGTCGTCTCGCTGCGGCGCTGCAGCACCTCGTTCAGCCGCTGCAGGTAGCCGATCTCCCGCACGAAGTCGGATTTTTTGGCGCCGTGGGCGGCGGTGCGGACGATCAGACCGCCCGGCCCTTTGTAGGTGCGATCGACCATCTTGCGCAGGCGGTCGCGCTCGGAGTCGGTGAGGCGGCGGCTGACGCCGACGCCGGAGCCCTGCGGAGCGAAGACCAGATAGCGACCGGCGATCGAGACGTTCATCGAGAGCCGGGCGCCCTTCGTCTTCAGCGGGTCCTTGACCACCTGGACGAGGATCTCCTGACCCGGTTTGATCAGCTCGTTGATGCGCCGGCCGCTGCCGCGGCCGCGCTTGGGGGCCTGCTCGCCACCCGGGAGGACGATCTCGTCGACGTGCAGGAAGCCGTTGCGCTCGAGGCCGATGTCGACAAAGGCGGCCTCCATGCCGGGCAGGACGTTGTCGACCTTGCCCTTGTAGATGTTGCCGACGATCGAGCGCTTACCGCGGCGCTCGATGTAGAGCTCGGCGACGTCGCGCTTGCCGCCTTTCGTCTTCGACTCGAGGACGGCGACACGGGTCTCTCCGCGCTCGGCGGAGACCAAAATAGTTTTTTTCATCTTGCTTGTCTCAGTTCAGTTGGGTACGCAACGCCTGGGCCCCTTTCAAGGCTTCACCAGGCGAACCTTCCCCTCTGAGCAAGACGCGCTTGGATGTTGATGCTCTGAAGCACTCCGACCGCCAAGAAGGTGGCGAGCACGGAGGAACCCCCGTAGCTCATCAGCGGTAGCGGGATGCCCGTGATCGGCATGATGCCGAGGTTCATCCCCACGTTGACGAAGACCTGGAAGAGCAGCGAGACGGCGATGCCGCCCGCCACCAGGGTTCCGTATGAGTTCTTCGAGAGCGTCACGATCCGCAGCGCCCGCCAGAAGAGCAGGGCGTAAAGGGATAGGACGAACGCGGCGCCCGCGAACCCGTAGCGCTCACCGATCACCGCGAAGATGAAGTCGGTGCTGCGCTCGGGCACGAAGTCGAGCCGCGTCTGGGTGGCTCTGTCGCCACGGCCGGTCTTCTCACCGGATCCGATGGCGATCACACCTTGATGCTGCTGGTAGCCCGCACCGCTGGAATCGTGGCTTGGGTGCAGGAAAGAGGTCAGTCTTTGCTCCTGGTAGCCCTTCAGCACGGGGGTCCCGACTGCGGGCGCCACGACGAGCACGAGGGCGATGAGGGTGACAAGGGCCGCGCCGATGACGGCGAAGTGGGTCCAGGGAACACCACCGAAGTACATCACGCCGAGCGTGGCGGCGACGAAGACCATCGAGGTGCCGAGGTCCGGCTGCAGGAAAACAAGCACCGCCGGAGCCAGTCCGAGGCACAGGTATCGGACCGTGCGCTGGCGCGCCGAGCCTCTCCTGGCGCCGTCGATGACGAAGCCCGCGAGGGCGAGGACGAGCAGGAGCTTGCCCAGCTCCGATGGCTGGAAGCTGAAGAAAGGGAGTTCAAAGGCGCGCCGCGAGCCGCGAGCGGCGAACCCGAAGACGAAGACGAGGGCGACGCTGGCGCAGAGGAAGGTGTAGATCCCGACCCGCAGCTCGCGGAAGCGCGAGTAGTCGATCCGGGTCAACAGCATCATTCCGACCAGCCCGAGCAGGGCGTAGATCGCCTGGCGGTCGACGTAGTAGCCGGGGCTGCCGGTCACGTCGTGGGTGGTCGCCTGCCCGAGCGTGAAGATGCTGAAGGCGGCGAGGCCGGCGGTGGCGAGCGTCAGCGGCCAGTCCATGTGGGCGAGGCCGAGGCGTTCGCCGATCCCGACCCGGACCGCGAACGGCTCAGCCTGGGCTTTACGGGTGCGGGTCGCGTACATCATTCGGCGCCACCGACGGTCGAGACTTCCGTCGCCTTTTTGTTGAAGTAGGCCTCGAGGATCTGCAACGCGGCCGGAGCGGCCGATTCGGCGCCGAAGCCGCCTTCCTCGATGGTCACGGCAGTGACGATACGCGGGTTGGGATAGGGAGCGAGGACGATGTACCAGGACTGGTCGGCGTGGGGCGGGCGCTGGGCGGTGCCGGTCTTGCCGGCCACCGGAACCGGGAAGTTGCCGAAGATGCCGTAGGAGGTTCCGCCCGGAGCCTGCGCGGCCTGGTGCAGGCCTTCCATGATCGCGTCGCGGTAGGTGGGATCGATGTGGACGTGACGACGAGCCGGCGGGTCGAATTCCTTCTGCACGCGACCGGCGGCGTCCTCGATTTCAAGACCGACGTGCGGACTGACGATCTTGCCGCCGTTGGCGAGCGCCGCGTATGCGATCGCCATCTGCAGCGGGTTGGTCTGCAGATCTCCCTGCCCGGTCGCCAGCTGGATGTTGTCACCGGCCGACCAGGGACGTTCGGTCTTGCCTTCCTTGTAGAGCTGGTCGCGCCACTGCTTGCTCGGCAGCAGCCCTTCGGTCTGCTCGGGCAGGTCAAGACCGGTGGGGCGGGCAATCCCCAGCTTGTGGCCCCAGCGCTGCAGTTCGCCGCTGTCCCACATGCGCAGGCCGAGCGTGTAGAAGTAAACGTCGGAGGAGACCTGGAGGGCCGGGACCAGGGTCAGGGGCCCATAGGAGACGCCGCCGGCATTCTGGAAGCTCTCGCCGCCAACGGTCAGTTTGCCGTTGTCGAAGATCGTTTCCCCGACGGTGTCGTAGCCGCCTTCGAGCGCCGCCAGGGCGGTGATGAGCTTGAAGGTCGAGCCCGTCGGGTACAGCCCTTGGGTGGCCCGGTCGGTCAGCGGCGCCGCCACCGGATCGCGGTAGAGGGCGTCGACCTGGGCCTGGGTCATCGGCCTGGTAAAGATCGAGGGGTCGAAGGTCGGGAAGGAGCCGAGACCGAGGATCTGGCCGTTGTCGACGTTCATCGTCACGAACGCTCCCGGCAGTCCGCGCGAGGCGAGGGCGCTTTCTCCGGCCGCCTGCACTTCCGGGTCGAGCGTCAGCTTCAGGTTGTCGCCGGGGGTCGGTGGCTGCGAGACCAGCTGGCCGCCGGGGGTCGGCTGGCCGAGCGCGTTGACCTGAATCTTGGTCAGGCCGGGCTGGCCGCGCAGGTACTTGTCATAGGTGTACTCGGCGCCGCCCTTGCCGACCTCGTCGCCCGGTTCCAGGCCCTTGTACGGCGCTTCCTTCAGCTCTTCTTCGGAGACCTCGCCGACGCTGCCGACCACGTGCGCGGCACGGCTTTCGTCCGGGTAGTTGCGGACGAAGACGCGCTGGACGGTCACGCCCGGGAAGCGGCGCTGGTTCTCTTCCAGGTAGTAGACGAGGTCGTAGCCGACGTCCTTGCGCAGCGTCACCGACGCTCCGGCGGCCACTTCTTCCTGTTCTTTGATCGTCCGCCGCATCTTCCGCGGCGACATGTGGGCGAGGTGCCCCAGCTGGGCCAGCTCAGCCTTTTTCTCGGCCGCGTCTTCAGGCAGTTTCAGCGTGTTCAGCTGCAGCGCCAGGCTGGTCCGGTTGTCGACCAGGACGTTGCCGTCGCGGTCGAGGATATCGCCGCGCGGGGCGATCACCTTGTACTCGCGGGTGCGGTTGTTCTTGGCCTCGGCCAGGTACTGGGAGCCGGAGAGCACCTGCAGGTTCCAGAGCCGGAAGAAGAGAACCGCGAAGAGGGCGACGGCGACGCCGCCGAGCACGGCGATCCGCAGCGCCGTGCGGCCGCCGGCCCCCGGGCGATCGTTCGGTCGCTCGTACACGGCTCCTAGGCTCCCAGGGTGGTGGGTCGGCGGGGGCGGCGCACAGCCTGCTCCTCGACCAGCGCCGGGCGCAGGATCCGCCGCAGGCCGAGATAGAGCGGCCAACCGAGGACGAAGGCGTAGATGCCCTTGACGAGGATGTCGCTGATCACCATCGGGCTCACGGTCGCGTTGACCCCGAGCATCAGCTCGACGGCGCCGAAGCCGAGCTCGGCGAAGATCGTCAGGCCCATGCAGAGCAGCGGCGGCACCAGAGCGCTGTGGATCTCGTAGCGCTCGCGGAAGAGGCCGGCGAGATAGCCGGTCGCGAGCAGGACCAGCGAGGCCCCGCCGAGCGGCTCGATCAGCAGGCAGTCGAGCAGGATCCCGACCGAGAAGCCGGTGACGACGCCGGTCATCGTGCCGCCGAGCAGGCCGATCGAGATGACCAGGGCCGGCAGCAGGTCGGGGCTGACGTGGAAGATCGTCACCTGGGAGAAGAAGGAGAGCTGCAGCAGGACCCCGAGGATGACGATCGCAACCAGGCGGGCGAGGATCTTCGGGGTGAGGATCATCCGCGCGAGCCCCCGGTCAGGACCTGGACCAGGTCGAGGTCGCGGAGGTCGGCGTAGGGGCGCACGTGGACCTGCTGCTGGGCCTCCTGCTCGACCAGCGAGGCCTTGGTCACTTCGCCGATCGGGATGTTCGGCGGGAAGCCCGACTCGATTTCCTGCGCGCGCCAGCCTGCGGTGACCACCACCTGGCCCTTGTGGACGTGCTTGGAGGAGTCGATGAAGTCGAGGATGAGGTCGCCGGGGTCACCGACGTTGGGCCTGATCACGCCCTGGACCGCGAGCGGCACCACCTTGGCCGAGACGGCGCTGGAGTGGTCGGCGATCAGCGTCACCTGGGCGGAGCCACCGGTGACGGCGGAGACGGTGCCGACGAGGCCGTCACCGTTGACGACCGGGTCGTTGACATGGACGCCTTCGCCGCTGCCGGCGTCGATCGTGACGTCGGAGAACCAGACCGTGGGGGAGCGCGCGATCACCCTCCCCGTAACCGGCGTGTAGCCGGAAGGGATCGCTCCGCCGCGATCGAGTGAGAGCAGCTTGCGCAGCTGCGCGTTTTCAGCCAGCGCCGCGGCGGCGCCGACGGACTGCTTGCGGGCGGTCTGCAGTTCGGTCTGCAGGCGGCCGTTGCGGCCGCGTGCGTCGAGCGTCTGGTCGAACCAGTTGACGAGGTCGCGGGCGGGCTTGAGCGCCCCGTCGGCGACGGACTGGATCGGGCTGAAGATAGTGCTGACGCCGCGCTGGAGACCGTTCGAGCCCGAGCCGTAGGTGACCGTCAGCAGCACGAAGGAGCCGACGATCAACAGCGCGAGCACCGCGCGGCGGCGGCGTACTTGCTTTCGGTACAAGTGGGAGACCTAAGTTCGTTGCTTTTTTTCGGCACGGTGGATCGCCTCGAACTCCTCGAGCGAGATGCCCGAGCCGACCGCCACACACGTCAACGGCGACTCTGCCAGTTGACAGGGCATCTGGCACTCGTCGCGCAGCCGCTGCTCCAGTCCTTGCAGGAGCGCGCCACCGCCGGCGAGCGTGATGCCGCGTTCCATGATGTCACCCGCCAGCTCCGGGGGAGTGCGATCGAGCGTCTCCTTGACCGCCTCGACGATGTGGCCGACGGTCTCGTCGAGCGCTTCGCGCACCTCCTCGGAACTGAGGGTGATCGGCTTCGGCAGGCCGGAGACGAGATCGCGGCCGCGGATCTCGATCTCCACCTCGCGCGCCAGGGGCGAAGCCGAGCCCGCCGTCAGCTTCACCTCCTCCGCGGTCTGTGTCCCGATCGCCAGCTTGTGAACGCGTTTGCAGTGACTGACGATCGCGTCGTCGAGCTCGTCACCGCCGATCCGGATCGACTGCGAGACGACGATGCCGCCGAGCGAGATCACCGCCACCTCGGTGGTGCCACCGCCGACGTCGACGACCATCGACCCGATCGGCTCGGCGACCGGCAGGCCGGCACCGATCGCCGCCGCCATCGGCTCCTCGATCAGGTAGGCGCGGCGGGCGCCGGCGGAGAGGCAGGCATCCTCGACCGCGCGCTTCTCGACTCCGGTCACCCCCGAGGGCACGCAGACGACCACCCGCGGACGGGCGAAGCGATTGGAGCGGGCCGACTTGATGAAGTAGCGCAGCATCTGCTCGGCGACGTCGAAGTCGGCGATGACGCCGTCCTTGAGCGGGCGGATCGCGGTGATCGTCCCTGGCGTGCGTCCCAGCATCCGCTTCGCCTCGGCCCCGACCGCATGGACGTGGCCGTTGCCGGAATCGATCGCCACCACCGAGGGCTCCGAGAGCACGATCCCGCGCCCGTGAACGTAGACGAGCGTGTTGGCCGTGCCGAGATCGACTGCCATGTCGCGGCCACCGAGTCGTTTCAGGTAGCTGAGTGCGCCCATATGCGAGTTTCCAGGAAGAAATCATCCCAAACGCACCTAATCGCCTCGTGAGTCTCGGTCAGGCCGGCTCGAAGAGGCACGGCGCGAGCTCGATCAACAAGCCCACCGGCAGCCCGACCACGTTCGAGACGCTCCCCTCGACCCGCTCGACCAGCGTCGACCCCAGCGTCTGGATCGCGTACCCCCCGGAGCGCCCCTCCCACTCGCCGAATCGCACGTACCGCTCCTTCTCCGCCTCGGAGAGCTCCTTGAAAAAGACGCGCGTCCTTTCGAGCCCACTCCGCTCCTCATCCCCATCGAGGACCACCAGCCCGCTGAGCACCTCATGCGCCCGCCCCGACATCCGGTCCAGATACTCCCGAGCCTCAGCCTCCCCTTGAGGCTTCCCCAATGCCTTGCCATCCAAGACCACGTCCGTGTCACACGCGATCACCAGGCGCTTCGTGGGCCGGGAGGGAGAGGTGCCGAGAACGTAAACCTCGCCCGCAGGCGCCTCTCCCTCCCGGCTCGCAACCTCTTGGCCCTTCATCCGCGCGTTCTCAAGCACCTCGAACTCGGGGTCTCCCCCCGACAGCTCGTCGACACCAGAGACGATGACCTCGAACTCAACCCCCAGCTTCGAGAGAATCTCCCGCCGCTGCGGCGACCCCGAAGCTAGGACAGCTCTGGAAACCAGATCCCGATCTCGCGCTCGGCCGACTCGTCCGAATCGGAGCCGTGCACCATGTTGAAGGTCATCTCCAGCGCGAAATCGCCGCGGATCGAGCCCGGCGCCGCCTCGACCGGGTTGGTCGCCCCGATCAGCTGACGCGCCGCCGGAACCGCTTCGGCGCCCTCGAACACGATCGCGACCAGCGGGCCGCCGGTGATAAAGGAGACGAGCTCGCCGAAGAACGGCTTCTCGGTGTGCTCGGCGTAGTGCTGGTTGGCGATCGACTCGTCGGCGACCATCGACTTGAGGGCGACGACGCGTAGGCCCTTGCGCTCGAAGCGGGCGATCACCTCGCCGGTCAGGGCGCGCTCGAACGCGTCAGGCTTGACGAGGATCAGGGTCCGGCTCACGGCTGGGGCTCCTTTGGTCTGGTTCAGGGCTGGATGCCTCTGGCGAGGCGTCGCGGGCCGGCTCCTTGGGAGCGGCCTTCGCGGAAGCTTTTTGCGGCGTGGCTGGCGCTTTTTTGCGGCGTGGCTGGCGCTTGGTCTCCGCCTCGGGCTCGGGCTCGCGGCGCGAGGAGCGCCGCTGCTCGGGCTCGGGGCGGCGCGTCCCTTTCTGCGAGCGGCGCGATTTCTCGCCACCGGCAAGGGCGGTCTCGCAGTAGGGGCAGAGGCCCCAGCGGGGGTCGACCGGCTTGCTGCAGGTCGGGCAGGGATCCTTGAGACGGCGCTGGCAGTTGGGGCAGCGCAGGTAGTTCTTCTCCACCGGGTACTCGCAGTTGGGGCAGGTCTGCTCGCGCAGCTGGCGCACCTTCAGCTCTGCCGCTTTGATCTCCAGCTCGCGCTCGTGCGCGTCCTCGAGGAACTCCGGCGGCCGCACGATCGCGTAGACGGCGGTGCCGATGTAGGGGAAGAAGGAGGCGACGGTGGCGCAGGCGACCAGGAAGGGGTCGGAGATGCGACGGCGCGCGTCGAGGTAGGTGTAGACGATCAGCGCCAGCCAGAGGACGACCAGCATCAGGACGAAAAGGGTCGCGACCAGATTGAGGGCGCTGTTGGTGATTCCGAAGATCGCTAGTGACATGGTGAGGGGCCCGTTAGGGGACGGGCAGTCTACTTCTCCGCGCCGGCCACGAACCCTGTTCGCCGCCTGAAAGAGGCCTGCGGGTCAGAGAAAAAGGTGTCCGAACAGGTATCCGATCCCGAAGAAGACCAGGATCACCACGGCGACGACCGCGGCGACCAGAGCCATCATCGAGAGCAGTTGGGAGCCGGCGCCTCGATCCATGCCCAGATCCTCGCAGAACCCGCCCCGGAACTCAGCCGCTGCCGCTGCCACGGACCAGCGCGGCGCGCGCGGGCGCGATCGCGTAGTGCGATCCCGCCACCAGCACGACGCCGGCCGGAGGCTCTGAAGCGCGCGCGGCCGCGCGCGCCAGCGCCACCTCGAACCCAGGCTCCGCCTCCGCCGCGATCCCCGCCTCCCCACAGAGCGCCGCCAACTCCGCCGCCGGAACTGATGGTCGATGGGCCGAAATACCACCTCCAGCGTGGGTTTTCGGCCCGTCGGCGGGCAGTTCGGTGCAGATGGCGCGGTCCAGAGCCGGGGCCAACGCCTGGACCATCGCCGCCGCGTCCTTGTCGGCGAGGATCGCCAGGCAGGCGACGACGCGGCGGTCGCCGCTGACCGCTGGAAGGGCCTCGGCCAGGGCGGCGGCGCCGTCGGGGTTGTGGGCGGCGTCGACGAAGGTCGGGGGATCCTCGGCGACCAGCTCGAGCCGGCCGGGAACGGCGACGCTGGCCGCCACCGCGGCCACCAGCTCGGGATCGAGCTCGCCGAGGAAGGCCTCGGCCGCCGTGCGGGCAAGGGCGAAGTTGCGGCGCTGGAAGCCGCCGGCGGCGAGCAGGTGCAGCTCCGGGCCGGGATCCTCCGGCGCCCGCAGAAGCCGTGCTCCGCGCTCGGCGGCGGTGCGCTCGGCCAGCGCCGCGACCGGGGGCGAGACCCGGCCCAGCACCAGGGTCGCCTGATCGCGCAGGACCGCCAGCTTCTCGGCCGCGATCTCGAGCTCGGTCTCCCCCAGCCACTCGGTGTGGTCGAGCCCGATCGAGGTCAGGACCGTCACCCGCGACGGGATCGTGTTGGTCGCGTCCAGGCGCCCTCCCAACCCGGCCTCGATCGCCGCCGCCTTGACCCGGGCCGAGGCGAGGGCAACGAAGGTGGCCGCCGTCGCCGCCTCGAACTGGGTCACCGCGTCGCCCCCGTCGAGACTGCGGTTGACCCCCTCGGCGGCCCTGGCGACGCGCGCGACCGCGTCCGCCCACTCCCCCGCGCCGACCTCCTCGCCGTGAACCAGCGTCCGCTCCGCCCAGCGCGCGGTGTGCGGGGAGAGGCAGGCGCCGGAGCCGACCCCGTGGGCCTCCAGCAGCGCCGCGGTCATCCGCGTCACCGAGGACTTGCCGTTGGTGCCGACGACGTGGATCGAGGCGAACCGGTGCTGGGGCATCCCCAGCGCCGTCGTCAACTTGTACATCCGCTCCAGGCCGAGCCGCCAGCCGATCGGCTCCAGCGAGTCCAGATAGGCGTCCGGGTCGAAGTCGGGCACCCGCGCGCTAACCCAGCTCGGCGAGCTCGGCCCGGTAGCGCTCGAGCTTGCCGCGCTCCTCCTCGACCACCGCGGCCGGGGCCTTGGCGACGAAGCCCTCGTTGCCGAGCTTGCGCTCGCCCCGCTCGACCTCGGCCCGCAGCTCCTCGCGGCGCTTGTCGAGGCGCTGGGCGACCGCGGCGGCATCGAGCTGCTCGGAAGCCAGCACCCGCACCGGCCCGATCGAGGCGACCGGCTCAGCGCCGACCCCGTCGAACTCGAAGCGCGAGAGACGGCCGACGAACTCCGGCGGCGCGACGCCGTCGATCACCGCGACCAGCATCGCCCCGGCGGGGACGTCGGCGAGACTGCGCCAGGCCCGCAGGCGCTGGGTCAGATCGATCCCACCCTCGACGTCGGCCTCGGCCGCCTCGTCGAAGAGCGACTGGTCGGCCTGCGGGAACGGGTGCACGACGAGGTGACCGCGCCGGGCCGGGTGGAAGGACCAGATCTCCTCGGTGACGAACGGCATCGTCGGGTGCAGCAGGGCCAGCAGCCGTTCGAGCGCATATAGGAGCGTCGCCGAGACCTCGGCCTCGCCGTCGTAGAGGCGCGGCTTGACGATCTCCAGGTACCAGTCGCAGAGGTCGCGCCAGAAGAACGAGTAGGCCTCCTGGACGGCGTGGGCGAAGTCGTAGCTCTCCAGCTTCTCGCTGACCGAGGCGATCGTCCGCTCCAGCCGCGAGAGGATCCAGCGATCCTCGACGTGCAGCGGCCGCGGCGCCGGCTCGACCGCGGCGGCGTTGAGCAGGATCAGCCGGCTCGCGTTCCAGAGCTTGTTGGTGAGGTCGCGGCCCTGCTCGACCTTGGCGTCGGAGAAGCGCACGTCCTGGGTCGAGGACATCGCCAGCAGGCCGAATCGCAGGGCATCGGCGCCGTGGATGTCGATTTCCCCGAGCGGGTCGATCCCGGTGCCGAGGCTCTTCGACATCCGCCGCCCGTCGCGGGCCTGGATCACCGAGTGCACGTAGACGTCGCGGAAGGGCACGTCGCCGGCGAACTCGAGCCCGGTCATCACCATCCGCGCCACCCAGAGGAAGAGGATCTCGCGGGCGGTGGTGAGGAAGCTGGTGGGGTAGAAGGCGCGCAGCTCGGGCGTCTCGTCGGGCCAGCCAAGCGTGGCGAAGGGCCAAAGCGCCGAGCTGAACCAGGTGTCGAGCACGTCCTCGTCCTGGCGCAGCTCGCCGCCGCAGGCGCCGCAGCGCTCGGGCAGCTGCTCGGCGACGATCGTCTCTTCGCAGGCGTCGCAGTACCAGACCGGAATCTGGTGACCCCACCAGAGCTGGCGCGAGACGCACCAGGGGCGGATCTCCCGCATCCAGTTGAGGTAGACGCGCTTCCACTGCTCCGGCGCGATCCGCACCTCGTCCCGTTCGACCACCTCGATCGCGGGTTTCGCCAGCTCGTCCATTCGGCAGAACCACTGCAGCGAGATCAGCGGCTCGATCCGCTCGCCGGAGCGGTGCGAGAACGGGACCGAGTGGGTGTAGGGCTCCTCGGCCCGCAGCCGCCCCTCGGCTCGCAACGCCGCCACCACCGCGGCCTGTGCCTCGGCGGCGCTCATCCCCGCGAACTCGCCGGCGTCCTCGGTGAGGCGGCCGTCGGGCCCGATCACGACGATCTCCTCGAGCCCGTGCTTGCGGCCGATCTCGAAGTCGTTGGGGTCGTGGCCGGGGGTGATCTTCAGCGCCCCGGTGCCGAACTCGATGTCGACGTGCTCGTCGGCGATGATCGGCAGCCTGCGGCCGACCAGGGGCAGGATCGCGTTCTTGCCGACCAGCGCGGCGTAGCGCTCGTCGTTCGGGTTGACCGCGACGGCGGTGTCGCCCAGCATCGTCTCCGGCCGCACCGTCGCCACCGTGAGGATGCGGTCGCAGTCCTCGACCGGGTAGTCGATCGAGAACAGCGTGTCCTCGACCTCCCGGTTCTCGACCTCGAGATCGGAGATCGCCGAGCGCGAGCCCGGGTCCCAGTTGACCATGTAGTAGTCGCGGTAGATGTAGCCCTTGTCATAGAGCCGCTTGAAGACTTTGTAGACCGCTTTGACGTAGCCGTCGTCGAGGGTGAAGCGCTCGCGCTCGTAGTCGCAGGAGGCGCCGAGTCGCTTGTACTGCTCGACGATCTGGGAGCCGTACTCCTCTTTCCACTCCCAGACTTGTTTGACGAACCGCTCGCGGCCGAGCTCCTGGCGGCTGCCGCCTTCGGCTTTCAGCCCTTTCTCGACCACCGACTGGGTGGCGATGCCGGCATGGTCGGTGCCGAGGATCCAGAGCGCGTTGCGCCCCTTCATCCGGTTCATCCGCACCAGCGCGTCCTGGATCGAGCCGTTCAGCGCGTGCCCCATGTGCAGCACCCCGGTTACGTTCGGCGGCGGAATCGCCACCGAGAAATTCTCCTCCGCCGTCCCCGTCGCCTCGGGATGGAAGTACCCCCCCTCCATCCACTCCGCAAACACCCGCCCCTCAACCTCCGAAGGGTCGTAACGAGTGATGCTCTCCAGCTTCTTCCGATCGATGGCGCCCATCCGCGGCGAGTCTAGATAGCCACGGCTACGGGTGGAGGGTCGGGGGAACCCTCAACCGAACCTCCCCGCTGTTGTGAGGGCGAGGGTTCCCCCGACCCTCCCCGCTAAGCCGTTCCTCGCTAAGCCGATTCCTCGCTGAGGCCGTCGTTCGCCTCGCCGATGTCCTGCGGCTGCGCCTCCGTCACCAGCGTCGGCCGCCGCCCTTGCGAGATCGTCTCCTTGGTCACCACGCACTTGGTCACGTCACGGCGCGAGGGCAGCTCGAACTGGACGTCGAGCAGGGTTTCCTCGAGGATCGAGCGCAGGCCGCGGGCCCCGGTCTCGCGTTCGAGCGCCTTGTCGGCGATTGCCTCGAGGCTGTCCTCGGCGAAGACCAGCTCGATGTCGTCGAACTCGAAGAAGCGCTGGAACTGGCGGGTCAGCGCGTGGCGCGGCTCGATCAGGATCGTGGTCAGGTCGTCGCGGCTGAGCTGGTGGATCGCGGTGATCACCGGCAGGCGGCCGATGAACTCGGGGATCAGGCCGTA
>DASYJK010000026.1:0-23005 GCA_035996525.1 Solirubrobacterales bacterium | reverse complement strand
ACCAGCAGCAGCGAGTAGTCGGTGCCGGCGCCGAAGACCAGCACCAGGAGTAAGAAGGTGCCCTCGGTGTTGACCGTGATCGTGCCGGCGTCGATCAGCAGGTAGGCGATCCCGATCGCGACCATGTAGGCGGCGCCGACGGTGAGCAGCGGCAGCAGGGCCAGCAGCGGCGCCCGGTAGACGACGAGCAGCAGGATCAGGACCAGGCTGAGGGTGGCGATCAGCAGCGTCTTGCCGGCTTCGTTCGCGACCTGCTCGAGGTCGGCGGCGATCCCCCCTGGACCGGTGACGTAGGCGCTGACGCCAGCCACCCGGTGGTCGTTGAGGTAGTGGCGGATCGTCTGCACTCCTTCGACGATCGCGCCGCGTTCGGCGGCGTCGATCGCCAGCACGACCAGCGCCGCTTCGCCGTCGCGGGAGAGCGGGCCCACCCCTTTGGCGATCTTCGCCACCGCGCCCAGCGGCGCTTTCGTATCGGCTGAGAAGGGGTCGACGATCGGCGTCGCGCCGACGATCTTCAGCTGGTTGAGGCCGTTGCCGATGCGGCCGATCGCGTTGAGGTCGGCCCTGGTGAGGCCGCCGTCGCGCTCGAAGACGATCACCACCGGCACCTCTTCGCCGCTCTTCTGGCTGTGCTCGAGGACGTCGAGGGCGCGGGTCGATTCGGCGTTCTTGGGCAGGAAGCTGCTCTGGCCGGCGGCGGTGATGTCGTCGATGTGGGAGCGGGCGACGAAGCCGGCGACGCCGATCGCGATCCAGACCGCGATCGTCAGCAGGCGCCCACGCGGCCCGGTGACCGCGTCCGCGAGGCGCCGGATCACGACTGGCGGAGTCGGGGGGCGAGCACGGCCGCAAGCCTAGGCGATGATTCCGCCACTGCCGCTATGGGTAGCCTCGTCGGATGAAGCTGAAAGCTCTACTCGCGCCCGCCCTGATCGTGACCGCACTGGCTCTCGCCGCCTGTGGAAGTGACGGCGGCGGCGAAACGTCGAGTGGCTCTGAGCCCACCGGCAGCACCGCGACCACCGGAGCGAGCGGCAACGACCCGGCCCCGAGTGGCGAGGCGGAACGCTCGGCCAAGGTCGAGATCGTTGAATTCACCTATGGCCCCGACCCGGTCACGGTCCAGGCCGGCGGCAAGGCGATCTGGCTCAACCAGGACACCGCCCCGCACACGGCGACCGCCGACGACGGCAGCTTCGACACCGGCGTTCTGGAGCGCGGCAAGCTCAAGTCGGAGACCTTCAAGCAGGCCGGGACCTTCACCTACCACTGCGAAATCCACCCGACGATGCATGGCACGGTCAAGGTCGTGGAGAAGGACTGACGGAGGCCGCGGGCTGCTCCGCGGCGCCAGCGCCTAGGATCCGGCCGATGGAGCCGGTGACTGTGTCGACGACCGTCTCGAAGCCTCGCCAGGAGGTCTTCGAGTTCCTCGACGTGCTCGCGAACCACGAGGGGTTCATGGACCACCTCTTCACCAAGTGGAGCTTCTCCGGTCCCGCCAGTGGGGTGGGAGCCAAGGCGCGCGCCAGGGTCAACGCGCCCGGCTCACGCGAAATGGCCGAGATCGAGGTAGTCGAGGCGGAGGCGTCGGCCCTGCTGGTCGAGCGTGTGGTGAGCGCCCACGGCAAGCGCGAGACCCGCGGTACCTACCGCCTCGAGGAGGCTCCCGGCGGCGGCACCAAGATCTCCTTCGAGCTCGCCTGGGAGACGGTGCCGCGCTCGGAACGGCTGTTTCCGCCGCTGGCACGCCGGTTCATCCGCCGCGCCAACGGCAAAGCGATGCGGCGCCTGGCCAAGCAGCTCGAACGGGGCTGAGCCGGGGGCGCTACTCGGATGCCGACGCGCAGCCGATGCCGCCGACGAGGAAGCCGGAGCCGAGGTGGGCGCCGAGCACGGCCCCGACCTGGGTGCAGAAGATCGGCTCGGTGCCGAAGATCTCTTCGCCGGCGGCGACCAGCGTGGCGGCGTCCGCGGGCAGTTGCGCGTGCTGGACGATCCAGCCGCTCGCCCCGCGCTCGTGCAGCTCGCCGAGGTAGGCGACCATCCGCTCCATCGCCCGCTTCTTGGTCCGGACTTTGCCGACCGGGGAGATCTCGCTGCCGAAGGTGAGGATCGGTTTGATCTTCAGGGCCGAGCCGACCAGGGCCTGGGCGGCGCCGATGCGCCCGCCCTTGCGCAGGTACTCGAGGGTGTCGAGACAGAACCACATCGCCAGCCCCTCGCGTGTGCGCGCGACCGTGTCGGCCACCTCGCGCTGTGAGCTGCCCGCGGCGGCCGCTTCCGCGGCGGCGAGGACGAGACAGCCGAGCGGACCGGCGCCGGTCTTGCCGTCGACCACCTCGACCTGTCCGCGCAGGCCTTTGTCGGCGATCACCCGGGCCGCCTCGAGCGCGCTCTCGTAGGTGCCGGAGAGGCCGGCGGCGATGTGGATCGAGACGATGTCCCGCCCGGCTTCGGCCAGCGGTTCGTAGACGGCGAGGAAATCCCCGACCGAGGGCTGCGAGGTCGAGGGCAGATCGTCGGACTCGCGCAGGCGGGCGTAGAACTCGTCGAGGTCGTACTCGTGCTCGGGCCGGTGGTCGCCGGCCCAGCCGACATAGAGGCTGACCTCCTCGATCCCCCAGCGCGCGATCAGCTCGGGCGGCAGCGAGGTGGTGCTGTCGGTGACGACGGCGACCCCGCCGCGATCGGCGTCCCCAACCGCGTCTGAGGAGGTGCTCATCGACTAGAGACTCTATGTTGAGCGCATGAACGACGACTGGCGGTTGCAGATAGATGTCGATGACGAGGGCAGTGGCGCCTCGCTGACCGCGCGGCTCGACGCCGCCGAACTGGAGCACGAGTTGAGCGTGGCCTTCCACGACCGGCTGATCGTCTCCGTGGACGGGCCCCGGGTCTTCGTCTACGCGGGGACCCGTGAACAGGCCGAGCAGGCCCGTGAGCTGATCGCGAAGCTGGCCGGAACCCACGGCTGGGCGCTCGAGGTCGAGCTGACCCACTGGCACCCGGAAGCGGAGGAGTGGGAGAACCCCGACCTGCCGTTGCCCGAGAGCGATGCCGCCAAGGTCGCCGAGCACGCCGAGCTGATCGCCGCCGAGCGCGAGCAATTGGCCGAGACCGGTGAGCCCGAATTCGAGGTTCGCGTCGACCTGCCGTCCCATCGCGACGCCGCCCACTTCGCCGAGCTGCTGCGGGCGGAGGGGCTGCCGGCGGTGCGGCGCTGGAAGTACCTGGTCGTCGGCGCCGCCGACGAGGACAGCGCCAAGGCACTGGCGACGCGCCTGGAAGGCGAGGCCCCGGGCGGCAGCAAGGTGACGGTGGAGGGCAGCGGTCAGGTCGCCTACGCCGAGCGCCCCGCCAACCCGTTCGCGGTGTTCGGCGGCCTCGGCGGGTAGATGCCTGACGACGGCGAGGGGCGCGACGACCTGGCCGAGCTGCTGGCGCGGCGGGCGCTGACCGAGGACGGCGCCCGCGCCGACGCCGTCGAGCGCCGCCACGCCGCCGGCGGCCGCACCGCGCGGGAGAACGTCGCCGACCTCGTCGACTCGGGCAGCTTCGTCGAGTACGGGCGCTTCGCGGTCGCCGCCCAACGGGGACGGCGGGAGGTCGAGGAGCTGATCGAGCGCACCCCGGCCGACGGTCTCATCGGCGGCACCGCTCGGGTCAACGGCGAGCTCTTCGGCGAGGGCGCCGCCTGCGCGGTGCTCTCCTACGACTACACGGTGCTGGCCGGGACCCAGGGGGCGCTCGGCCACCGCAAGAAGGACCGCCTCTTCGAGCTGATCGAGCGGATGCGGCTGCCGACCGTGTTCTATGCCGAGGGTGGCGGCGGCCGGCCGGGGGACACCGACTACCCGGTCGTCTCGGCCCTTGACACCCGCGCCTTCGCGCTCTGGGCGAAGCTCTCGGGGCTGGCGCCGCGGATCGCCGTCGTCGCCGGCCGCTGCTTCGCCGGCAACGCCGTGATCGCCGGCTGCTCGGACCTGATCGTCGCCACCGAGAACGCCTCGCTGGGGATGGGCGGGCCGGCGATGATCGAGGGTGGCGGCCTCGGCAAGGTCGCGCCCGACGAGGTCGGGCCGATCGCGATGCAGTCCGGCAACGGAGTCGTCGACGTGGTCGTCGCCGACGAGGCCGAGGCGACGGCGGTGACGAGGCGACTGCTCGGCTACTTCCAGGGGGCGACGCCGCCTGGGGCCGCGCCGGACCAGGCGCGCCTGCGCGAGGCGATCCCAGAGCGCGCCCGCCGCGCCTACGACGTGCGTCCAGTCGTCGAAACGCTCGCCGACGAGGGCACGGTCACCTTCCTGCGCGAGCGTTTCGCGCCGGAGCTGGTGACGGCGCTGGCGCGGATCGAGGGCCGGCCGCTCGGATTCATCGCCAACGATTCCCGTCACGTCGCCGGTGCGATCACCAGCGACGCCTCCGACAAGGCGGCCCGCTTCCTCCAGCTCTGCGACAACTTCGGCCTGCCGGTCGTCTCCCTGGTCGACACCCCCGGGTTCATGGTCGGGCCCGACGCCGAGGCGACCGGGCTGGTTCGCCACGCCTCGCGACTGCTGGTCGCGGGCGCGGCGCTGAGCGTGCCGCTGATCGCGGTGATCCTGCGCCGCGGCTACGGCCTCGGCGCCCAGGCGATGGTCGGCGGCAGCCTGCACGAGCCGCTGCTGACGGTCGCCTGGCCGAGCGCCCACCTCGGCCCGATGGGGCTGGAGGGAGCGGTGCGGCTGGCCCTGCGCAAGGAGCTGGAGGCGATCACCGACGAGGGCGAGCGCGAGCAGCGGGTGCGCGACCTCACCGCCGCCGCCGAAGAGAACGCGAAGGCGCTGAACGCGGCGGCGCTGTTCGAGCTCGACGACGTGATCGACCCGGCCGAGACGCGGGGGCTGATCACGCTGACGTTGGCGGCCGCGGGGCCCGGTGGCGAGCGCTCCGGGCGCGGCTTCGTCGACACCTGGTAGCCGCTTCACCTTTTCGTAAGCGGCGGCGTGGGAGACTCCTGCGCACCGTGAGCGCGCGCCTCTCACCCCTGCCGGATGGCTTTCGAGCGACGGTCGCCGCCATGCATCGGGTCGCCGAGGACGTGGTCGCGGCCGAGCGAATGCCCGTGAACGAGATTGCCCTCGAGGTGACCCCGGGCGGTTTCGGGACTCCGGAGTTCGAGTGGGAGGGGTCGACCCACCAGATCCGCGTCGAGGGCACCGAGCTGGTCCGCGAAGTCGACGGGCGCCAGCAGAGCGAGTCGCTCGAGCTGGATCCCAGTGCGGCCGATGCTCTGGCCGCCTGGTACGCGTTCGGCGCCGCCGTCCTCGAGCGGCTCGCCGCCGACGCCCGGCCCGAGGACGACGCGTCGCCGCCGATCCTCTGGCCCGAGCACTTCGACGTCGCGATCGAGCTCGGCTCCGAGCCTGACGGGTTGCGGGCGACCTACGGCTTCTCGCCGGGGGACCAACAGCACCCGGAGCCGTACGCCTACGTCGGGCCCTGGGTGGCTCAGGCTCCCGGCGAGCTCTGGAACGCCGACGGCTTCGCTGGCGCCGAGTTCGCCTACGCCGACCTGCTTGCCGCCGAGGACCAGGTCGCGACAGCGCTCGAGTTCTTCACCGCCCGCCGCGACGCGCTGGTGCCGCCCAAAACAACCGAGGAGACGACGTGACCGAGCTGACCCCGATGCAGGCCGAGCTCTGCGAGAAGAGCGAGACCGACTACTCCGACCTGAAGGCGTTCTTCATCAACTGCACGCTGAAGCGCAGCCCCGAGGTCTCCAACACCCAGGGGTTGATGGACATCTCGATCGAGATCATGCGTCGCAACGGGGTCGAGGTCGAGTGCATCCGCGCCGTCGACCACGAGATCGCCACCGGCGTCTGGCCGGACATGACCGAGCACGGCTGGGATGCCGACGAGTGGCCGGCAATCTTCGAGCGAGTGATGGCGGCCGACATCCTCGTCCTCGGGATGTCGATCTGGCTGGGGGAGAAGTCCTCGGTCGCGACCCAGATCGTCGAGCGCCTCTACGGCAACTCGCACCTGCTCAACGATGCCGGCCAATACGCCTATTACGGGCGGGTCGGCGGCTGCCTGGTGACCGGCAACGAGGACGGGGTCAAGCACTGCGCGATGAACACCCTCTACTCGCTGCAGCACCTCGGCTACACGATCCCGCCCCAGGCCGACTCCGGCTGGATCGGCGAGGCCGGCCCCGGCCCCTCCTACCTCGACGAGGGCTCCGGCGGTCCCGAGAACGACTTCACCAACCGCAACACCACCTTCGCCGCCTGGAACATGCTCCACCTGGCGCGGATCCTCAAGGACGCCGGCGGCATTCCCGCCCACGGCAACCAACGCACCGCCTGGGACGCCGGTTGCCGCTTCGACTTCCCGAACCCGGAGCACCGCTGAGCGCGACTACAGAGTTGAGGCCCCTACAGGGGCCAAAAAGCTGGGCTCAGCGCTCACCAGACGGCGTCGTGTTCCTCCATCACACCGAGTCCTTCGCCCAGCTCGAGGCCGGCGAGGGAGCCGGTGAAGCTGCCGAAGCGGTGGCGGTAGCGGGAGTTGAAGAGGAGGAAGTTCTCGTCGCGGGCGTGGCTCGACTCGGTGGCGAAGTCGAGGCGGTCGGGGCCGGCGAGGTCGATGCCGTCCATGCCACGGAAGCTGACCGGCGTCGGCTCGGTGGGCGCACCGTCGACCCAGATCGCCCGCTCGCTGTTCTGCGCCGGGTCGTTGACCCCGGCGACCAGGTTCCAGGCCAGCGCCCGGCCGTCCGCCGCCGCGCCGACGCCGGCCGACCAGTGCCAGCTGGTGTGGCGCTGGTGATAACCGGCCGACTCGTCATCGACGCCTGAGGCGGCGATCTCCCAGCGCCTGCCGGGCACCTCGACCGTGCCCTCGATCGGGACGCCGGCGCGCTTGCGGGTCCAGCCCCAGCCGGAGCCGCTGGGGCAGATCGACTCGATCGAGGCCGCCTCACCGAGGCGCAGGCTGGCCCGCAGGCCGGGCGAGTCGATCTCGAGGCGGGGGCCGTCGAACCGCACCTCGCGACTCCCGGGTCGCAGCGTCGTGCGGGCGTCGTGGCGGCGCCCCTCGCGGTCCCACATCACCCAGAAGGACTGGCCCAGCGGGCCGACCTCCGCACGCGCCGCGCAGAGCATCAGCTCGGCGCCGAAGACGCCGACGTAGCGCCAGCGCTTGCGGGTCTGGCCGTCCCGGCGCAGCGGCATCGGGCCGGGGGGGAGGGGCAGGTCGGGCCGATCGGAGCTCGGGCCGCGCCACGGGATCTGAGCCGGGGTCATCGCCTCAACCGTACCCTGCTTCAGGGCGATCCCGGTAGGGGTGAAGCGTCTTGTACTTTTTCGCCGCCGCCGCTGGCCCTTAGTTGTTGACGACTGTCGAAAAAGTTAAGCGGAACCCCTACCGGGATCGCCCCGCTCAAGCCGCTCGGCGAGCCGGTTCATGCCGCGCTCGCGGGCGGCCGCGGCGGCGCCGGACCAGTCGGTCTCCCTATCCGGCGGCGGCTCGACGCCGGCGTCGCGCAGCGTCGCGATGTCCTTGAAGGCAATCAGGTCGTCGCGGGCTTCGATCAGGGCGGCGCGCAGTTTCGGCCGGCGCTCGCGGATCGCGTTGTCGAGGATCGCCTCGAGCGAGCCGTGCTCGCGCAGCAGTTCGGCGGCTTTCTTCGGACCGACCCCCTTGGCGCCCGGGAGGCCGTCGGAGGGATCGCCGCGGAGGGCGATGAAGTCGGGGACCAGCTCGGGGCCGATGCCGTAGCGCTCCCGTACTTCGTCCGGCCCGACCTCTTCGGCGCCTTTGCCGCCGGTGCGGACGTAGAGCACCGTCACCCCGTCGCCGGCGCACTGGTACATGTCGCGGTCGCCGGTCAGCAGCAGGGCATGGCCGCCGGCCGCGGCCTCGCGCTCGGCGTAGGTGCCGAGCAGGTCGTCGGCCTCGAGGTCGGGGCTGGTCGCGACGGTCCAGCCGAAGGCCTCGAAGAAGTCCCGCGCCTGGGCGAACTGCGGCTCCAGCTCGTCCGGCATTTCCTCCTCGCGTTTGGCGTGGTAGGCCGGGTAGAGCTCGGTCCGGTAGCTGGCGGCGTCGGGCCCGAAGCAGAGGACGACGGCCCGCGGCTTGTGGATCTCGACCTCTTTGAGGATCAGGTTGGCCGAGCCGAGCAGGGCGTTGACCGGCTTGCCGTCGGTGCCGACGATCTTGCTCGGCAGCGCGTAGAAGGCGCGGAACAGCATCGAGGGCGTGTCGACGGCGAGCAGGGGAGCGGCCACCGGAGACTTATAACGCCCCCGGTCGGTTACGGTCAGCGCGTGGCCACCGAGAGCAGCTCGCGGATCCGCCCCGGCAGCCGCCGCGAGATCGGCCTGGTCAATGCCGGCGTGGTCCGCGTGCTCGGGTTCGCCACCGGCGGCCGGCCGCCGAACATCTTCACCACCCTGGCCCGCCACCACGGCCTCTTCCGGCGCTGGCTCTGGTTCGCCGGAGCGCTGATGCCCGGCGGCAAGCTGCCGCGGATCGAGACCGAGCTGGTGATCCTGCGGGTTGCCCACAACACCGGCTGCGAGTACGAGTGGGGGCACCACGAGCGATTCGGGAAGCGGGCCGGGTTGAGCGCGGCGGAGATCGAGCGCGTGCGCTCCGGCCCCGACGCCCCCGGCTGGAGCGAGCGCCAAGCGTTGCTCCTGCGCGCCGCCGACGCGATGCATGCCGACGGGCGGATCGGCGACGAGCTCTGGGCGGGGCTCGCCCGCCAGCTCGACGAGGTGCGGCTGATCGAGCTCTGCATGCTGATCGGCCACTACGAGATGCTGGCGATGACCCTGAACTCGCTCGGCGTGGAGCCCGAGCACCCCCGTAATCGGCTCGGCTAATCGGGTGCCCGTCGCCAGTCTCCACGGCAAGCGCTGCTTCGTCACCGGCGCCGCCAGCGGCATCGGCCGCGCCACCGCGCTCGCCGCCGCCCGCCAGGGCGCCGACCTCTACCTGACCGACATCGACGCCGGCGGGATCGACGTCAACCTGGTTGGCCCGATCAGCGTCCTCGAGTGCTTCGTGCCGGCGATGATCGCGGCCGGTCGCGGCGGCCACGTGGTCAACGTCTCCTCCGCCGCCGGCCTCTTCGGCCTGCCCTGGCACGCCGCCACAGCGCCAGCAAGTTCGGCCTGCGCGGCGTCTCCGAGGTGCTGCGCTTCGACCTGCGCCGACACGACATCGGCGTCAGCCTGGTCTGCCCCGGTGGCGTGCGGACGCCCCTCGTCGACACCGTCAACATCCTCGGGGTCGACCCCGAGAGCCCGCGGATCATGAAGCTGAAAGAGCGCTTCGAGAAGCGCGCCGTCTCGCCCGAGCATGTTGCCGGGAAGATCCTCGAGGGGATCGAGAAGGACCGGTACATGGTCTTCACCTCCCGCGACATCCAGGTCGGCTACTGGGCGCAGCGGCTCTGTCCGCCTCTCTACGAGCTGGCGATGCGGAAGATGAACGATGTCCTGGCCAGGGCCGCCACCAGCACCTGAATAGATTGGGCGTCATGCAGGCGCTCCACATCGAGAACCTCGTCAAGCGCTACCCGGCCGGGGTCGAGGCGCTGCGCGGCGTCTCCCTCGATATCGGCGAGGGCGAGTTCTTCGGCCTGCTCGGGCCCAACGGCGCCGGCAAGTCGACCCTGATCCACTGCACGACCGGGTTGGCGCAGCCGACCTCGGGGGGTATCGAAGTGTTCGGCAACGACGCGATCGACAACTACGGCGCCGCCCGCCAGGCCGTCGGCCTCGCTCCGCAGGAGCTCAACATCGACTGGTTCCTCACGGTCGCGGAGACGCTCGACTACCACGCCGGCTACTTCGGGATGCCGGGCAAGGAACGGCGCGAGCGGACCAAGGAGCTGCTGGAGACCTTCTCGCTGACCGAGAAGCGCGACGAACGCACCCGCAACCTCTCCGGCGGAATGAAGCGGCGGCTGATCCTCGCCCGGGCGCTGATGCACCGGCCGCGGCTGCTGATCCTCGACGAGCCGACCGCCGGCGTCGACATCGAGCTGCGGCTGGAGCTCTGGCACTACGTCCAGCGGATCAACCAGGAGGGGACGACGATCCTCCTCACCACCCATTACCTGGAGGAGGCGGAGCAGCTCTGCTCCAAGATCGCCTTCATCAACGACGGCGAAATCGTCACCCAGGGCAGCAGTAAGGAGCTCTCCGACCGCTACGGCGTGCCCAACCTCGAGGACGCCTACCTGGCGCTGGTCGGCCGCAAAGAGCTCTCCCGCTCCCACGTCGACGCCGAGGTGATTCCGTGAGCGCCGCCCAGATCCGCTTCTTCACGCTGTGGCGGCGCGAGGTCAGCCGCTTCATGAAGATCAAGAAACAGACGCTGGGGGCGCCGCTGCTGGAAACCTTCCTCTACATCTCCGTCTTTGGCGCCGCCCTCGGCTCGCGGGTGGGCGATCTGCACGGGATCGAATACATCGTCTTCGTGATCCCCGGCCTGATCATGATGAGCTGGTCGATCAACGCCTTCACCAACAACTCCTCCTCGATCCTGCAGCAGAAATTCCAGGGGGCGATCCAGGACCAGCTCTCCTCGCCGGCCTCGCCGATGGAGCTGCTGCTCGCCTTCTCGCTCGGCGGCTTCGTGCGCGGGCTGATCGTCGCGACGCTCGCCTTCATCGCCGCTTCGCTGCTGGTCGACCTCCCGGTCGACCACATCCTCGTCCTGATCCCCTCGCTCTTTCTGGTCGGCTTCTTCTTTTCCCAGCTCGGGGTCCTGATCGGGGTCCGGGCCGAGCAGTTCGACGACGTCTCCTTCGTCCAGACCTTCGTCCTGCAGCCGCTGATCTTCCTCGGCGGCGTCTTCTACTCGGCGGCGCTGCTGCCGCAGCCCTTCGAGACCCTGACCCACTTCAACCCGATCTACTACATGATCAACCTCGTCCGCTACGGCTTCGTCGGCTACACCGAAGTCAGCATCCCGCTCTCGCTGCTGGCGCTGCTGGCGGCCACCGGCGTCCTCTTCGCCGTCAACCTGCGCCTGTTCTCGACCGGCTACAAGCTGCGCGCGTAGCGGCGAGTCGTCCTCGCCGCCCGCCAGGCAAGCTGGATTGCGGCGTTCCCGAATCCGTCCGGCCGGGGCCAGGCCCTCTCTACAATCGCTGGCCCGATGGCTACTCGTATGCGCAGGCGGCGGCGTAAGCCGTCCACTTCCCGCTGGCACAAGATCGCCATCCCGCTCGTCGTCATCGGCGGCGTCATCGTGGTCGCCGGCGGCATCGGCGTCTCCTGGGCCCTCAGCGTCTACAACTCGGCGCCGCCGCTCTCGAGCCTGCAGCCGGTCCAGAAGGGGCGCTCCTCGGCGATCTACGCCGCCGATGGCAGCCTGATCGGGTTCATCCGCTCCGACAACATCCGCCAGCCGGTCCCCGCCAGCGCCCTGCCGGAAACGCTGAAGCAGGCGACGGTCGCGATCGAGGACAAGAACTTCTACAAGCACGGCGCCCTCGACCCCGAAGGCATCGCCCGCGCCGCCTGGAAGGACGCGCTCGCCGGTGGCAAGCCGGTCCAGGGTGCCTCCACCATCACCCAGCAGCTGGTCCGCAACCTCTACATCCACAACCCCGAAGACACCCTGAAGCGAAAGCTGATCGAAGCGCACCTGGCCAACGACCTCTTCGAGAAGCACGACCGCGACTGGATCCTCACCCAGTACCTCAACACGGCCCCTTACGGGACGGTCGAAGGGCAGACCGCGGTCGGCGCCGAGGCCGCGGCCCAGACCTACTTCAGCAAGCCGGCCAAGGATCTGGAGCTGAACGAAGCGGCGCTGATCGCCGGCCTGCCGCAGGCCCCCTCCGAATACAACCCCTTCCTCGACCCGGCCGCCGCGACCCAGCGCCGCAACGAGGTGCTGGGGACGATGGAGGAACAGGGGTACATCACCACCGCTGAATACCACGAAGCCCTCGGCAAGGGCCTCGGTCTCCATCCCGGCGACAAGTACCAGGTGATCCACGACCCCTTCCTCTTCGACCTGGTCCAGCAGGAACTGATCGACCGCTACGGGATCAACACCGTCCGCAACGGCGGCCTCAAGGCCTACACGACGATCGACCCCGGCCTGCAGGCGAAGGCCGAAGAAGCGGTGAACGCCTGCGCCGTCTGTTACTCCGAAGGTGGGCCCGCTGCCGGCCTCGCCTCGGTCAAGCCCGACAGCGGCGAGATCGTAGCCCTCGCCTCGACCGAAGGCTACGCCAGCGAAGCCCAGTTCAACTACGCCTGGCAGGCGCACCGCCAGCCCGGCTCCTCGTTCAAGACCTTCGTGCTGACGACGGCGATCAAGCAGGGCATCGACCCCGATACGACCTACTACGACGGCACCTCGCCGATGACGCTGACCACTCCCGGCGGCGGCACCTGGACCGTCAACAACGACGAGCCCGGTGGCGGCACGATGTCGCTGGCCGAAGCCACCTGGAACTCGATCAACGTCGTCTTCGCCCAGCTCGACCTCGACGTCGGCTCCGAAAACGTTACCCACACGGCGCACCAGATGGGGATCGAAGCGCCGCTGGAATCGGTTCCGGCCGAGGCGATCGGCGGTCTCAGCATCGGTGTCACGCCACTGGAAATGGCCGACGCCTACGCGACCCTGGCCAACGGCGGCATCCACCACGATCCGACCGCGATCAGCCGGGTCGAATTCCCCAACGGCAAGGTCGACGAAGCCGACGCCTCCTCCGGCGAACGGGTGCTGACCGAGGGCCAGGCCTATGACGTGACCGAGCTGCTGAAAGGAGTGATCACCCAGGGCACCGGCGCTGGCTACACCTCGATCGGGTGTGAGTCCGAGGCCGGCAAGACCGGTACCTCCGAGGGTGAGTCCGACGCCTGGTTCGTCGGCTACACGCCGATGTTCTCGACCGCGGTCTGGGTCGGCCACCCGCAGTCGCGCGAAGCGACCGGCTTCGGCGGACCCACCGCCGGCCCGATCTGGCAGTCCTACATGTCGGCCGCTCAGGAAGGCCAGTGCCCCGAATTCGAAGTCCCGGACAGCCTGCCGGAACTCTCCGGTCTGAGCAGCGACCACACCTCCGCGTCCGGCTACTCGAGCGGCTACGAAGAAGAAGAAAGCTACGAAGGCGAAGAAGAAGAAAAGTCGGACAAGGGCGGGGAAAAGGAAGCCGAAGGGGGCGAAGAAGGCGGCAACGAAGCCGCTCCGGCCCCGACGCCCACCCCGACTCCGGCCCCGTCCGGCGAACCACCCTCGGTCGGCGGCGGCATCAGCCCCGGCTAGCGCCGCGGACTACTCCCCGATCAGCTCGGCGCGTCGTATCGAGCCTGCGAACGCGCGAGCTTGTCCGGGCCGTAGCGCTGGCGAGACCACCAAGACCGAGGCCTAGCCAGCCTCATCGCGGCGATCCACCAAACCAATCCCAACGTGAGCCAACCGGCCGCGAACAGGAGCCATTGGCCCTTCAGCGCGGTGATCGTCGCCGGCGCGACGATCAGTACGACCCAGAGCCCGATCCCATAGGCGATGGCGACTCCCGTCGAAACCGCGAACAGCTCCATGCTGGCGGCCCTACTCGCCGATCAGCTCGATGCGGTAGCCATCCGGGTCGCGGACGAAGCAGATGCGGTGGCCCTCGGTGCGGGCGCCGGGGCGGTAGGGGGGCTTCTCAGGGTCGATGCCTTCGGCGGCGAGCCGCTCGAGGGTGCCGTCGAGGTCGTCGACGGCGAGGGCGATGTGGTTGTAGCCGCTGCCCAGCTCGTAGGAGTCGACGCCGTGGTTGTAGGTCAACTCCAGACGGGGATCCTCGCCGGGCATGCCCATGAAGACGTTGACCGCCTCGTCGCCGATCGGCATCCGCGCCACCTCCTCGAAGCCGAGCTTCGCGTAGAAGGCGACCGAGCGCTCGATATCGCCGATCCGGTAACAGGTGTGGAGGAAGCTGGCCATCGCTCCCGGGAAGGCTACATGCAGGCGCAATCGGCTCTGCAAAGCGCTTGCGCTCCGCCGCCCCGCCCACTAACTTGCAACTTCTTCACAATCTTTTGAAAGGAATCTCTTGAACAAGCATCTCGCCTTGGTGGTCGCGGCGGCCGCCACCATGCTCGCTGCCTTCGCTCCCGGACTGGCCAGTGCGGCGGTCACGCCGACCGGCGTCACCGACACGATCAGCATCCAGCTCTCCAAAGGCGGCCTCAAGTTCGTCGCTCCGGAATCGGTCAAAGTCGGCGACGAACTGGAAATCGTCAACGAAACCGACCCGAAAAAAGTCGGCCCGCACACGTTCTCGATGGTGACCAAAGGCTCGCTGCCGAAGACCCCGCAGGCGCGCAAAAACTGCTTCACCCCGAAACACATCTGCCTGTCGATCGCCAAATGGCACGGGTTCAACCCGAAAACCGAAAAGATCTCGATCAACCCGGCCCCGGCCGGACCGGAAGGCTGGAGCACCCTCGGCAGCACCAGCACCAAGGGCGACTCCTGGTTCACGGAAAAGAAGAACGACTCGATCTCGCAGCTGGTCACCGCCGATCCGGCGACCACTCCGACGATCTACTTCATGTGTGCGATCCACCCCTGGATGCACGGCTCGGTCAAGGTCCTGCCGGCCAGCTAGCGGCACGTCTGAGCGGTCCACATCCACGCCGCGCCTGGGGCGCCGAGCTTTCCTCGGCGCCCTGGGCGGCGGCGCGCTCGCCTACCTGCTGCCCGTCAAGGGCGCTGGCCTGAGGGAGCTGCTGCCGTTCGGGGACGACACCCCGAGCGCGGTCGCGGCGGTGCCGTTCCGGGCGCCGCTGCCGATCCCGCGCGAGCTGACCGGGGCCGAGATCGAGATCCCGATCCGCGAGGCCGAGGCGCAGATCCTGCCCGGCGCGAAGACGAAGCTGTGGACCTACGGCGGCTCCTTTCCCGGGCCGACGATCCGGCGCCCGGCGGGCGAGCGGACCAAGGTCACCTTCCACCACGAGCTGCCCGCCAGGTGCGGTGAGCTCTCGGTCCACCTGCACGGCGGCCACAACCGCACCCAGTTCGACGGCCAGCCCGGCGGCCTGACCAAGTCGCAGCCGATCTCCTACTTCTGCCACATCCCGCGCGGGCTCTCCGCCCGCGAGTCCGGCAACGACCTCCTGCTCTCGCCGGGACAGAGCAAAACCTACGTCTATGACCAGATCGAGGACGGGCGCCCGGAACGGGCGGCATTCCAGTGGTACCACGACCATCGCCTCGATCGCACGGCGTCGCACAGCTGGCACGGCCTGGCCGGGATGTGGATCGTCGAGGACGGGTTCGGGGACTCGCTGCCGCTGCCGAAGGGGGAGCGCGACGTCCCGCTGATGATCGCCGACCGCACCTTCGACCGCGACAACCAGCTGACCGACCCCTTCAAAGGGGGGCTGCAGCCGCCCGCCGACGGGATCGCCGGACAGAGCGTCCTCGTCAACGGCGCCTACATGCCCCACCATCGGGTCAGCCCCTGCCGCTACCGGCTGCGGGTCCTCAACGTCTCCCAGTTCCAGTCCTACAACTTCCACCTCTCCAACGGGGCGCCGCTGATCCAGATCGGCAGCGACAGCGGCCTGATGCCGCGGCCGATACGCCGCAACGAGATCCTGCTCGGCCCGGCCGAGCGGGCCGAGGTGATCGTCGATTTCGCCGCTGCCGCGGGCGACTCGGTCGAGCTGCGCAGCGGCCCCCATGGCGGCCGCAACCCCGACGGCTCCCGCGCCTACATCGGCGCCCTGATGCAGTTCCGCGTCGACCGCGGCCGTGTCCCCGACCGCACCCGGGTCCCGCGCCGGCTGCGGCCGCTGCCGGAGTGGGCGCTGCGGGCGCGGAAGCGGCGCCACGACAAGCCCGACCACAGCTGGGAGGTCACCGTCGGCGGCCTCTTCAAGACGACCTGGCTGATCAACGGCCGCACCTTCAACCCGGCCCGCGCCGACGCCTTCCCGGAGCTCGGCACAACCGCGGTCTGGGAGCTGTTCAACCGCACCGCGGTCGCCCACGTGATCCACCTCCACCACACCGACTGGTACCTGCTCTCCCGCGACGGCAAGCCGCCGCCACCCTGGGAAGACTGCCTCAAGGACACCTTCTTCGTCTACCCCGGCGAACGCCTGCTCGTCGCCGGCCACTTCTCCGATTACACCGGGAAGTTCGTGATCCACTGCCACATGTTCGACCACGAGGACCACGGCCTGATGAGCCAGTTCGAGGTCGTGCGCTCGCGTTCCTAAAGCGGCGGCTCCCGGTGCCGATGTCTACCGGGCGTGGCCGTCATACCCAAAGAACAGGAGGAGCTGAGGAGTCCGGGGCGCTCGGAGTCGCGAGCCGCCGGGGCGCTGCTGCTCGCCGGCGCCGGACTGGTTGCGCTTTCGCTCGCCCTGCCCCATCCCAGCGGCGGCAACATCCCCGCCCTGGTCGTCACCGCGGCGACGATGGCCGCGGTCGGCCTGCTCTGCTGGGTGCTCGCCCGCCGGGTGCCGCTGCCGGTCACCCACCTGGTCCTCGGCGCCACTGCGGCGACGACGGGACTGCTGATCTGGGAGAGCGGCGTCGCCGCCGGCCAGTACGGCTCGATCTTCGTCTGGGCGACCCTGATCACCGCCTACTTCTTCCCCCGTCGCCTGGCCGTGGTCCATCTCGCCTGGCTGCTCGGCGTCTATGCCGTCACCCTCGCCGTGGTCGAAAGCACCGCCGGCTACTCGCCCCTGACCCGCTGGCTCTTCACCGCCGTCTCGCTGACGGTGGTGATGCTGCTGACCAGCGCCGTCGTCGCTCGCCGCACAGCCGCCAACCAGCGGGCCTGGCGTTTCTTCGAACTCTCGCGCGACCTGCTCTGCACCTTCGATCGCTCCGGCAACGCGGTCGAGCTCAACTCGGCCTGGGAGGAGTGCCTCGGCTACTCGGCCGCGGAGCTGCGCTCCGCCCGACCCTTCGAGTTCCTCCATCCGGACGATCGCGAGCGCAGCGAACGCGGGGTGTCGAGCCTCTTCGAGGGCTTCGAGGGCGGCAGCTTCGAGAACCGCTACCGGGCCAAGGACGGCAGCTGGCGCTGGCTCAGCTGGAGCGCGGCGCTGGCCCCGGACGAGTCGCTGATCTACGCCCGCGCCACCGACGTCACCACACTGAAGCGGATCGAGTCCGAACGCGAGAACCTCCTGACCGAGGTCGCGGCGCTGGCCCGCAGCGACGCCCTCACCGGGCTGCCGAACCGGCGCGCTCTCGACGAGCAGCTGCCGCGGGAGATGGCCCGGGCCCGCCGCTACGAGGCGGGGCTCTGCCTGGCGATCATCGACCTCGATCGCTTCAAGGACTTCAACGACGAGAACGGCCACCTCGCCGGCGACGCGATGCTGCGCGAATGCGCGGTCGCCTGGGACTCGCAGCTGCGCGGCGCCGACACGATCGTCCGCTTCGGCGGCGAGGAGTTCCTCGTCGTGATCCCGGATGCCGGGCTGGAGGCGGCCTCGGAGCTGGTCGAACGCCTGCGCGCCGTGACCCCGGACGATCAGACCTGCTCGGCCGGGATCGCCTGCTGGGACTTCAGCGAGAGCGCCGACGAGCTGGTCGACCGCGCCGACAGCGCCCTCTACCGGGCCAAGGCCGCCGGCCGCGACCGGCTCGTCCAGGCTCCGCGGATCGAGTCATGATGGCCGGATGGGCAACCACGAGCTCACGGTCCGCTTCCGCAAGGCGCGGCGCGACCCCGAGCTGACCGTCATCGAGGGCTTCCACGCCCTCAAGCACGGCCTCCGCTTCGGCGCCGAGCTGGTGGAGGCGGTTGCCGTCGACCCCGCGGCGCTGGAGGCGCTGGCGCGGGAACTGGCCCCGGACCTGGCCGGGCAGCTGGCCGGGAGGGTGGAGACGATCGCACCCGCCGACCTCGCCGAGCTGGCGCCACTGGTGCCGCGCACCGGTGTGGTCGCGATCGCTCGCCGCCCGCCGGTCGACCTCGCCGCCGTGCTCGCCGACCCGCGGCCGGCCCCGGTGGTCCTGCTCGAGCAGCCGAAGAACATGGGCAACATCGGCGCCTGTATCCGCGTCGCCGCCGCCGCCGACGCGGCCGCCGTCCTCACCACCGGCGAGAACGACCCTTGGTACCCCGACGCGGTGCGCGGTGCCGCCGGACTCCACTTCGCGCTGCCGGTGACCTCGATCGAGGCGCTGCCGGCGAGCGACCGGCCGCTGCTGGCGATCGACCCCGAGGGGGAGGATCTGCACCCCGACCGCCTGCCGGCTCGCGCCGTGCTCGCCTTCGGCACCGAGCGCCACGGGATCAGCGAGGCGCTGCTGGAGCGGGCCGACGCCCGTGTCTCGATCCCGATGCGGGATGGGGTCTCCAGCCTCAATCTCGCCACCTCGGTCGCGGTCACGCTCTTCGCGATGCGGCTTGCGTCCTGAGAAAACGGCTCTAGGATGGGAAATATGGCCGATGTAGCCGTGACCAACGAGGAGGCGGTCGAAGCCTGGAACGGCGTCCTCTTCGACCGCTTCGTCCAGTACCGGCACCTCGTCTCCGGCGGCCTCGGCGCCCACGGTGAGGAGGCGCTGCGGATTCACCCGCCCGCCGCCGGCGAGCGGGTCCTCGACATCGGCTGCGGTTTCGGCGAAACGACGCTGCGGATCGCCGAGCTGGTCGGCCCGGAGGGCTCGGTGCTGGGCTTCGACGCGGCGCCGCGGTTCATCGACCTCGCCCGCGCCGAGGCGGAGGCGGCGGGCTCCGGGAACGTGAGCTACGCCGTCGGCGACCTGCAGGTGACCGAGTTCGAGCAGAGCTTCGACTACGCCTTCTCGCGGATGGGGACGATGTTCTTCGCCAACCCGGTGCCGGCGCTGCGCAACGTGCGGCGGGCGCTGGTGCCCGGCGGTCGCCTCTGCATGGTCGTCTGGCGGCGCAAGCTCGAGAACGAGTGGGTGAGTCGGGCCGAGGCGGTGGTGGAGAGGTTCGTCGAGGAGCCGGAGGAGTCCGACGAGCCGACCTGCGGGCCCGGCCCGTTCTCGATGGGAGACGCCGACGTCACCAGCCAGATCCTGCTCGGCGCCGGCTTCGAGGAGATCTGCCTGCGCCGTTGCGACATCCCGCTGCAGACCGGTCGCGATCTCGACGAAGCGGTCGAGTTCGCGATGGCGCTGGGTCCCGCCGGCGAGGTGATCCGCCTCGCCGGGGAGGAGGCGGAGCGGATCCGGCCGGAGATCGCCGCCGCCCTGCGCGAGGCGCTCTCCGGGTTTGCCGGCCCGGACGGAGTCTGGGCGCCCGCCTCGACCTGGATCGTCAGCGCCCGTGCCCCTGCTTTGGCCGAGGATCCTGATGCATCAAGCAGGCAGGCGGGATAGCGTGGGGAATAGACGAACGCGGCGACGAGGCCGCAACTAACCGAAAGGAAGCACCTTGTTGCCGTTTGCCGATATCTCCTTTGGAGAAATTCTCCTAGTCACCTTCGAGATCTTCTTCTTCGTGATCTGGATCTGGATCCTGATCACGATCATCTCCGATCTCTTCCGCGATCACGAGCTCTCGGGCTGGGCGAAGGCCGCCTGGGTTCTGTTCCTCGTCTTCATCCCGTTCCTGACCGCGCTGATCTACCTGATCGCCCGCGGCAGCGGCATGCGCGACCGCACGATCAAAGCTCAGGCGGACGCGAAAAAGCATTTCGACGAATACGTGCAGACGCAGGCCCACAGCACCCCCGCCGACGAACTGCACAAACTGAACGACCTCAAAGAAAAGGGCGCGATCACCGCCGAGGAGTTCGACAAGGCGAAAACGAAACTTCTCGCCTAGTAGCCGGAGGAGTCGGGGCCTCGACGCGGGGGCTCCGATTCCTCCAGAAGTGCCTGATTTGCAAGGGAAGTTGCAAGTTATTAGCAACTCCTCATAGTCTTTAGCCTTCTTCGCTAGCCTGCGCGTCCCGCTGCCGAACCCTTCCCGGGAACGGCGCGGATCTCGATGCGGGCTTTCTTCCTCGACACTCATCCGAGCGCGCCCAAGAGGCGCGCGCTGCTCTTCGCGGCCATCTTGCTGGCGGCGATCTGCGCGCTGGCGCTGACCGAGGCGAGCGCCCCGGCGAAGACGCCGCGGGAAAAGCTGGAAGCGACCCAGGGCAAGCTCGAAGGGGTTCGCGCGGACCAGAGCTCGCTGGCGGAAACGATCGCCGAACAGAACGCCGCGATCGACACGATGATCGGCGAAGTCTCGGCGCTGCGCCAGAAGCAGGCCGCGGTCGAGGGCGAACTGGCCGAAAAGCAGGGGGAGCTGGAAGCGGCGACGGCGGCGTTGAAGAAGGAAAAGGCGCACCTGGAAGAAGTCCGCGGTCAGCTCAACCGCGCCCTCTCGGTGTTGCGCGACCGCCTGATCGCGATCTACGAATCCGGTTCGCCCGATGTCATCAACGCGATCCTGGAATCGCAGAACTGGTCGCAGATGGCGGCCCAGACCGAATACCTGAACCGGATCCAGAGCTACGACGACTCGGTCGTCGACCGGGTCAAAACGCTGCGCAACGAAGTCACCAGCGCGGTCGCCAAGCTCGCCGACAACCGCGCCAAGGTCAAGGACGCGCGCGACTCGATCGCCGCGATCGAGCGCGAAGTCGCCGCCGCCAGCGCAGAAGCCGAAGCGCGCTTCGCCGAACTGAAGTCGGCCCAGGCCGAGCGCCGCGAAGCGATGGCCTCGCTGGAAAGCCAGGAAGAAGCGCTCAGCAACAACCTCGCCTCGATCTCCAACCAGATCGCCTCCGAAGGCGGCGAAGCGACCACCGGCCAGGTGCCGGCGCCGCTCAACCCCGGGGAATCCGCCCAGGTGATCGGCGAAAGCGAAGCCAGCGCCCCGAGCGCGGCCCCGCAGGCGGTCAAGGACGCGATCTCCGCCGCCAACTCGATCGCCACCACGCCCTACATCTGGGGCGGCGGCCACGGCTCCTTCGAATCCTCCGGCTACGACTGCTCGGGCGCGGTCAGCTTCGCCCTGCACGGCGGCGGCTTCCTCGAAAGCCCGCTCGACTCGACCGGGCTCGAGACCTGGGGCGAAGCCGGCCCCGGCAAGTGGATCACCGTCTACGCCAACTCCGAGCACGCCTGGATGGTGATCGCCGGCATCGCCTTCGACACCGTCGGCGGCCCCGGCCCGCGCTGGCACGACCCCTGGGTCGACAGTCCGGAAGGCTTCATAGTCCGCCACCCCGGCGGCTATTAAGAAGCTCGCGGTTCGGTTCGCCGCGCCCTTTCCCGGGTAGCAGGGAGGCACCCAAGGGAAGGAGTGGATCATGGAGTCCGCGTCTGTCCGTACGCCTCAGGTGCCGCGCCAGGAACCGGCCGCGCAGGTCGGGTCAGCCGAGGTCAGCGCCGGCTGGAAGCCGGCCGATCCAGGGCCGTTGGGCCTGGCCGCGTTCGCGCTCACCACCTTCATCCTCAGCATGTTCAACTCGGGCTTGGTCAGCAGTGCGGGTGAGCCTGTGGTGCTGGGTGTCGCCCTCGCCTACGGCGGCCTCGCACAGGTGCTGGCCGGGATGTGGGAGTTCCGCACCGGCAACACCTTCGGCGCCGTTGCCTTCACCTCGTTCGGCGGGTTCTGGCTCTCGTTCTGGGCCTTCGTCACCTTTTTCGCCGGCGATATCCCGGCCGAGCACGTAGCGGCCGCGGTTGGCCTCTACCTGATCGCCTGGGGGATCTTCACCGCCTACATGCTCGTCGCCTCGCTGCGGACCACGGCGGCGATCGCGCTCGTCTTCGCGCTGCTGACGGTGACCTTCTTCCTGCTCGGGATCGGCAACGCCAACGAAAGCGACGGCCTGGTCGAAGCCGGCGGTTGGTGCGGTTTGGCCACCGCGGCTGCCGCCTGGTATGCATCGTTCGCGGCGGTTACCAACTCGACCTTCGGCCGCACCGTTCTGCCGGTGAAGCCGCTGGGTCGCTGAGGAGGGAGAGGGGCGGATGGCGACGGAGGAGAAAGCGGTGGGCCTGGAGCGTGAGCTGGAGGCGATGCTGTCGGTGGAGAAGTTCGAGCCGCCGGCCGGGTTCCGCGAGCGGGCGCGCTGGAGCGATCCGGCGATCTACGACGAGGCCGCCGCCGATCCCGAGGCCTGGTGGCTGCGGCAGGCGACCGAGCTGCTCGACTGGGACGTCGAGCCGAAGCAGGCGCTGAACGACTCCAACCCGCCCTTCTACAAGTGGTTCGAGGACGGCCGCCTCAACGCCAGCGCCCAGTGCCTCGACCGCCACGTCGAGGCCGGGATCGGCGCCCGCGTTGCCTACCACTGGCGCGGCGAGGAGGGCGAGGAGCGCGACGTCACCTACGCCGACCTGCACCGCGACGTCCAGCGCTTCGCCAACGCGCTCAAGGATCTCGGGGTCGAGAAGGGCGACGTGGTCGGCGTCTATTTGCCGATGATCCCCGAGGTCGTCGTCGCGATGCTGGCCTGTGCCCGCATCGGCGCCGTCCACAACGTCGTCTTCGGCGGCTTCTCGGCCGAGTCGGTGCGGGAGCGGATGGAATTCTCCGAGGCGAAAGCGCTGGTCACCGTCGACGGCGCCCGCCGCAAGGGCAAGACGGCGCCGATCAAGCCCGCGGTCGACGAGCAGATGGGCGGGCTGGAGAGCCTGAAGACGATCGTCGTCGTCCGCCACACCGGGATCGACTGCCCGATGAGCGACGGCCGCGATGTCTTCTACGACGAGGTATTGGCGGCGGCCGACCCGGAGTGCCCGGCCGAGCCGATGGGGGCCGAGCACCCGCTCTTCATCCTCTACACCTCCGGCTCGACCGCTAAGCCGAAGGGCATCCTGCACACCACCGGCGGCTACATGACCGGGGTCACCGCCACCCACCGCTACGTCTTCGACCTGAGGCCGGAGGAGGACGTCTACTGGTGCGCCGCCGACGTCGGCTGGGTCACCGGCCACTCCTACATCGTCTACGGCCCGCTCGCCAACGGCGCCACCAGCGTGATGTGGGAGGGGGCGCCGGACTACCCGAGCATGGGGATCT
>DASYJK010000025.1:0-16627 GCA_035996525.1 Solirubrobacterales bacterium | reverse complement strand
CTGGGGATCTGGCGGTTGATCGCCAGCGTGTAGATGTGACGGGAGACCCCGAGCATCGAGGTGTTGGCGGCCCAGAAGAGCACCGGCGCGGCGATCAGCGCCACCATCCAGCGCATCGATTCGGCGACCCAGTGCGGGTGGAAGGCCGAGACCACCCCCAGCACCGGCTCCTCGACGAACTGGTTGCCGAGCGCGGTCTCGGGCCCGTGCCCGTGCGTGCCGGCGACGACCGGCACCGCCATCAGCGCGATCGCGGCCATCCCGGCGTAGACGAGCGGGACGGCGATCGCGCCGAGCGAGGCGATCCGCTTCAGGTCGCGGCGGTCGACGTCGATGTCAGGGGCCAGGTCGGAGGCGGCCTCGATCCCCGCGTAGGCGAGCATCGCGACCACGGCGGCGTAGACGATGTCCTTGAAGCTGGGGTCGGAGAAGAGGTGGAGCTGTTCGGTCAGCCGCTCGGGATGGAGGACGACGAGCGCGCCGACGGCGATCACCGCCAGCTGCAGCCCGAGGTCGGCCAGGGCCAGCAGGGCCAGCGAGCGCCCTTTCTCGCGGCCGGTGACGTTGAGGATGTTGAGCGCGCAGGCGGCGGCGATCACCGCGGCGGCGACGCCGATCTCCCAGCCCGGCCGCGAGAAGCCGCCCCAGATCGGCTCCAGGTAGTGCGGCACCGAGATCGCCGCCAAGGCGATCACGATCAGGTAGTCGATCAGGATCGCCCAGCCGGCGATGAAGGCGACGAGCTCGTTGAAGGCGTGGCGGGCGAAGGTCGAGGAGCCACCCCGCTCGCGGAACATCGCCCCGCCCTCGACGTAGCTGAGCGTGGTCAGGCCGAAGAGCAGGCCCGAGGCGAGGAAGATCAGTGGCGTCAGCCCGAGGCCGCCGTCGGCGACCACTCCGAGCGCGAAGTAGATCGAGAAGCCGACCGCGGAGTAGGCGGCGGCGAACAGGTAGGGCACGCCGAGGCCGCGCTTGAGCAGTGGGTCGGCGCGCTCGCGCATACCCGGCTTCTGCTCCGGCGGCTGCTCGCCGCCGGGGCCGCTCATCGCTCCATCCTCGACCCGATCCAGAGCCGCCCGACCCCGACCGCGACGAAGGCGAGCCCCATCAAGACGCCGACCGAGGCCGGACCGCCGCCGTTGACCAGGGTCACGGCCAGGACCACGAGCCCGATCAGGACGAAGGCGGCGGAGAAGCCCCGCACCGCATGGCGATAGATCACCTGGTGACCTCGACGACGGCTTCGGTCGGGACCGCCACCGGGTTGCTGGTCGGATCGGAGACGACGATCACCCGGCAGGGCCGCTCGCCGAGGACCGTCTGCAGGGTCTTGTCGTAGAGCGGCACGCCGGCCCGGTAGCGCAGGCCGATCACGATCGCCGCCGCCTTGATCAGCTCCGCCTCCTCGGAGACCGAGTAGCCCGCCTGGCCGGGCCGGACCCGAGCCACGTGGCCGGTCACCCGCTGGCCGCCGATCAGCCGCGACTCCTCGATCTTGCTCTGCGCGGCGGCTTCCTGTTCGGGCATCTCGGCATTCAGCGGCAGGTTGGTCGGGACGGTCAGCATCGAGTGGACGTGGATGCCGCGGCGGCGCTTGGAGGCGAGCTTGACCGCGGTCGCGACCATCTCCGGCGAGAACGATTCGTCGTCCTCGAAGCCGACCAGGACGCTGCGGTACTCGACCTCCTCGACCCCCAACGGCTCCGGCGTCACGACCTTGACGGTCTCGGTCAGCGGCAGTTTCTGGTTGCGGCGGTAGAGGACGTAGACGACGACTCCCAGGACCATCCAGCCGGTGCCGACGAAGAGCGTACGCGGGTTCAGGGCCATCACCACGATCCAGGCCCCGAAGGTGCCGAGGCCGCCGAGCACGGCGACGACCGGCACGTCGAAGCCGAAGGCGCGGATGTTCAGCGGCGCCTTCCAGGTGCGCTCCACGTCCGCCTGTTTTCGCCGCAGCTGGATCAGGGCGACGTGGGCGATCGTGAACGAGAGCATCGCCCCGAACGAGTACAGCGTCGCCAGGAAGTCGGTCTTGCCCGGGAGCAGGGTGACGATCGCGATCCCGGCGAAGATCAGGATCGCAATGTAGGGCGTGCGGTACTTGGGGTGCACCTGGCGCAGGCCCTCGGGCAGCTGGCGATGCTGGCCCATCGAGTAGGTGAGCCGGGAAACGCCGATCAGCCCGGCGTTGGTGGCGATCAGCAGGATCACCGCCGCCAGCACGCCGACGTAGTAGCGGAGGATTTCGGTCGGGCCGGAGGAGAGGCCGAGGTTCTCGACGATGCCGAGGATCGGGTCGTCGGCGAACTTCGAGCCGAGCGCGGTCACGTAGTGGCCGCCGGCATCGAGGTGGACCGGCATCGCCGAGAGGGCGACGATCGGGATCAACAGGTAGAGCCCGAGCACGGCGGCGACCACGAGGCCGACGCTGCGCGGGATCGTCTTCGCCGCGTCCTTGGCCTCCTCGGCCATATTGGAGATCGTCTCGATCCCGGTGTAGGCGATCATCCCGACCGCGATCCCGAGCGCGAAGTCGCTCCAGGTCGGGGCGACGCCGAGGTGGATGTTGTCGACCAGGATCTGCGGGCTGAGAACGAGGACGATGCCGATCCCGACCAGCACCACCTGGGTGGCGAGGTCGGCGATGGCGAGGATCAGGTTCAGTTTCGCCGACTCCTCGGTGCCGCGGATGTTGATCAGGGCGAGGCCGACGATCAGCGCCGCGCCGCCGATGATGTCGCCGGGGCTGTCGCCGAGCCAGGGCCAGAAGACGGCCAGGTAGTGCGGCACGAAGAAGGCCGAGATCGCGACCGTGATCGTGTAGTTGAGCATCTGCCCCCAGGCGGCGATGAAGCTGACGAACTCGTTGAAAGCGTGGCGGGCGAAGCTCGAGGAGCCGCCGGCCTCGGGGTACATCACCGTCGCCTCGGCGTAGGTGGCGGCGGTGGCGGCGAAGATCAGGCCGGAGATGACGAAGGCGACCGGAGTCAGCCCGAGCGCGAAGGCGGCGGTGACACCGAGGGCGTAGTAAATCGAGGAGCCGACGTTGCCGTAGGCGGCCGAGAACAGCGCGCCGACGCCGTGGACGCGGCTCAGCGATTCGTCTCTGGGGATTCGCTGGGCCATCTAGGAGCTGCTGGGAACGGTCACTCAGACCGAATATACGGACGTTGCCGGTGCCCGCCGCACGTGGGTGCGACCGAGGCCGGCGGGCGAAGCGCAGCCGCAGAGCGCCAGGGCCAGCTCCAGCTCGTCGCGGAGCAGGCCCAACACCTGCCCGGCGCCGGCCGATCCGGCGACGGCAAGCCCCCAGACAGCCGGTCTCCCGATCATCACCGCGTCGGCGCCGAGGGCCACCGCGACCGCGACATCGACCCCGCGGCGGATGCCGCCATCGACCAGGACCGTGGCCCGCCCGGCGACCGCGTCGACCACCTCCGGCAGGGCGTCGCCGGTCGCCAGCGCCCGATCGAGCTGGCGGCCGCCGTGGTTGGAGACGATCACGCCCGCCGCTCCGTGGGCGACCGCGAGCTCGGCATCCTCGGCGGTGACGAGCCCCTTGACCAGCACCGGCAGGCTGGACTCGGAGACGAGCCCCTCGAGATCGGCCCAGCCCAGGTTCGGGTCCATCAGGCCGAAGGTCTCCTCGATCGTCACCTCCCGCTCGACACCGAGCGCGGCGGCGACGCTGGGGACGCCGAGCGTCGCCGGAATCCTGAAGCCGGTGCGGCGGTCACGCTCGCGGTTGCCGCCGCGGGGCGCGTCGGCGGTGACGACGATCGCCTCGAACCCGGACTCGACCGCCTCGTCCATCAGCGCCCGCGTCACCGCCGCGTCGCGGAAGCAGTAGAGCTGGAACCAGCGCCGCCCCCGCGGCACCGCCGCCGCGACCTCGCTCGGCCGGACCGTGGCCAGGGTCGAGAGGCACATCACCGTGCCGGCCTCGGCGGCGGCTCTGGCCATCCCGATCTCGCCCTCCGGATCAAGCAGCCGCTGGTAGGCGACCGGGGCCACCAGCACCGGCATCGTCACCGGCCCGCCCAGCACCTCGGCCGCGGTCGAGACCTCGCCGACCTCGGCCAGCACCCGTGGCCGCAGCCGCCAGCGCGACCAGGCGGCGACGTTGTCGGCCAGGGTCAGCTCGTCGCCGGCGCCGCCCGCGAAGTACCCGAGCACGCCGGGATCGAGCTTGGCGGCGGCGATCCGCTCGAAATCGGCGACGTTGATCGGGTCGGCATTCACGGGCGCGAGCCTAGCCCCTGCCGGAGCGCGCAGCGCTAGCGTTTACCCCGTGAGCGCACGGCGGGGGCCAACTCAGCGGCAGATTCAGCGCCGGCGGCGCGCGGCGCTGGGCGTCTTCGCCGTCCTCCTCGTCGGCGTCGCCTACCTCGTCCTGGCCGCGACCGTGTTCGCGCCGGTCGACAAGCACGGCGCCAGCCTCACCCACATCGAGATCCACAGCAAGGCGGTCGGCCGCGACCTCGGGGTCAACGTGATCGTGCCGCCGAACGCGGGCCCGGTGGGCGAGCGCTCGCTGCTCGTCTTCCTGCACGGGCGCGGTGGTTACGAGGGGACCTTCAACGACGCCGTCTTCCGCGGCCTGCCGAGCCTGCACGGGCGCCGCGGCACCGTCGTCGCCTTCCCCGCCGGCGGCGTCCACGGCTACTGGCACAACCGCGCTGACGGGGACTGGGAGAAGTGGGTGATGGACGAAGTGATCCCGCTGGTCGAACGGCGGTTCGGGATCGATCCGCACAAACTGGCGATCGGCGGCATCTCGATGGGCGGCTTCGGCGCCTATGACATCGCCCTGAAGAATCCGGGACGCTTCTGCGCCGTCGGCGGCCACTCCCCCGCGCTCTGGTTCGACGGCTCCGAAACCGCGCCCGGCGCCTTCGACGACGCCGCCGACTTCGATCGCAACGACGTCGTCGGCACGGTCCAGGCGGATCCAGAAGCCTTCGGCGACGCCAAGGTCTGGAACGACTATGGCGAAACGGACGACTTCCGCCCCTACGACGAAGGCTTCGTCGAGGCGATGGAAGCCGGCAACGCCGACTTCACCACCCACTCATGGCCGGGCGGCCACGAAGGCAGCTACTGGGACGCCCACTGGCCCGCCTACCAGCGCTTCTACGTCAACGCCCTCGCCCACTGCGGCTGAAAGTGCGCGGTCAGCGGCCGGGAGAGCCCGCGGGCGGCACGCCGGGCGGCGGCGCCGGGCCCCAGCTTTCGCGGCCGTCGGTGCTGGAGATCGGAATCGAGGGACCGGCCATCGCCGGCGTATCCAGGGTCACGTCGGCAATCGCCTTGACCCGCGAGAGCACCTCGCGCACTTCGCTCTTCTTGCCCTGGTAGCCCCAGCGGTGCTGGTCGGCAGTGAGGCCGGTGGCTTCGATCCCAGCAGCGTCGGCAAGGAAGAGGGCTCGTGGCATGTGGAAGCCCTGAGTGACGACCACGGCGTCGCGCACCCCGAAGATGCCGCGCGCCCGCTCCATCGTCGCCCAGGTGTCGAAGCCGGCATGGTCCTCGAAGACGTCGCGTGGGAGCACTCCTTCGTTGACCAGCGCCTTGCGCATCGTGTCCGGCTCGTCGTAATCCCAGCTGTGGTGATCGCCGGAGACGAGGATCTTCTCGACCTTGCCGGCACGCCACAGCGTCGCGGCCTGTCGCACCCGGTCGCCCAGCATGCCGCTCATCTTCCCGTTCGGCTGCACCAGCGCCCCCGGCACGATCGCCACTTCCGCATGCGGCACGTCGGCGATCACACCCGTCGACTCCCCCTCGGTGCTGAGCAGGATGTAGGCATTGGAGCCCGCGACGACGAGAACGACCAGGAAGGCCCCAGAGATCGCGGCCTTGGAAAGCCGCGGCCACCTGCGCAACGGATAAGTCGCCCCACCCCGGATCGTTTTCAGCCCCCGCACCCCCAGAACGCTAACAACCCGAACTGCATCATGTTCGTATCCCTAAGGACTACGAACATGATGCAGTTCCGCTGAAGTAGCCATATCTAGGCGAACAAGCCCTGCTAATCGTCCCGATCGTCCACCCCGGGCGCGGCCCGACGGGAGGGGCCAGGTGCCCCTCGGAGCGGCTTGTACTTTTTCGCCACACCCGACCTTGGAAGGCCGGAGTCAATTCACGAAAAAGTTGAGCGAGAGGGGCACCTGGCCCCTCCCGCCCGCAACCCCTAGAAGTGGACGATTGGGATGATCAGGATGGCGACGATGTTCGCCACCTTGATCATCGGATTGATCGCCGGACCGGCCGTGTCCTTGTAGGGATCGCCGACCGTGTCGCCGGTCACCGAGGCTTCATGGGCAGGCGAGCCCTTGCCGCCGTGAGCGCCATCCTCGATCAGCTTCTTGGCGTTGTCCCAGGCACCACCGCCGGCGGTCATCGAGATCGCCGCGAAGAGGCCGACGACGATGACGCCGATCAGCAGGCCGCCGAGCGCGTCGACGCTGAGCAGACCGACGATGACCGGGATCACGATCGGGATCAGAGCCGGCGCGATCATCTCTTTCTGCGCCGCCAGGGTGACGATGCTGACCGTTTCCCCGTACTCCGGTTTTTCGGTCCCGTCCATGATCCCGGGGTGCTCTTTGAACTGTTTCCGCACCTGCTCGACGACCTGGCCACCGGCCCGGCCGACGGCCTCGATCGCGAGGGCCATGAACAGGTAGACCATCATGCCGCC
The DNA here is from genome assembly GCA_035996525.1 of Solirubrobacterales bacterium. GTDB lineage: Bacteria > Actinomycetota > Thermoleophilia > Solirubrobacterales > 70-9 > VAYN01. The sequence goes on along the minus strand of DASYJK010000025.1, from coordinate 9,921 downwards.
GATGATCAGCCCGATCAGCACGTCCGGGCTGGTCAGGTTGAAGAGGCCGTTGAGGTCGAATCCGGCCGGCGCTTCTTCGGCGAGCTCGCTCTTGAAGGCGGCGAACAGCACCAGCGCGGCCAGGGCCGCAGAGCCGATCGCGTAACCCTTGGTAACGGCCTTGGTGGTGTTGCCGACCGCGTCGAGCGGGTCGGTGACGTTGCGGACCTCCTCCGGCAGCTCCGCCATCTCGGCGATACCGCCGGCATTGTCGGTGATCGGGCCGAAGGCGTCCAGCGCGACGATCAGGCCGCAAAGCGAGAGCTGAGCCATCACGGCGATGCCGATGCCGTAGATGCCCGCAAGCTCGTTGGCACCGAGGATCGCGAGGGCGAGGACGAGCGCCGGGGCGGCGGTCGCCTGATAGCCCTGGGCGAGGCCCTGGATGATGTTGGTCGCGTGACCGGTCTCCGAGGCCTGGGCGATCGTCTTCACCGGCCGGAAGCGGGTCGAGGTGTAGTAGTCGGTGATCACGAACAGCAGCGCGGTGACGGCGATGCCGATCACGGCGCAGAGCCAGAGGTCGGTGACGCTGACGGCGTCGGCCGCGGTACTGGCGAAGCCGAGACGGAGGGGCTCGCTCATCAGCCAGTCGGTGATCGGGTAGAAGGCGACGATCGAGATCAAGCCGGAGACGAGCATGCCGACGTAGAGGGCACCCTCGACTTTGTCGGACTTGGTTTTGACCGAGAGCGCCCCGACGATCGAGGCGAGGATCGCGACGGCGCCGATCACCAGCGGGTAGATCGCCACCTCACGGGCGTAGTCGGTGGTGAAGGTGAGGACGCCGAGCAGCATCACCGCGACCGAGGTGACCGCGTAGGTCTCGAACAGATCGGCGGCCATGCCGGCGCAGTCGCCGACGTTGTCGCCGACGTTGTCGGCGATCACGGCGGGGTTGCGAGGATCGTCCTCGGGGATCCCCGCCTCGACCTTGCCGACCAGGTCGGCGCCGACGTCGGCGGCCTTGGTGAAGATGCCGCCGCCGAGACGGGCGAAGACCGAGATCAACGAGCCACCGAAGCCGAGGCCGATCAGCGCGTCGACGGCCTCTTTGTCGGTGCTGCCGGTGATGATCAGGGCGCCGTAGTAGCCGGCGACGCCGAGCAGCGCCAGGCCGACGACGAGGAGGCCGGTGACCGAGCCGCCCTTGAAGGCGACGTCGAGCGCCGGCGGGACGCCGCCGCGGGCCGCCTCGGCGACGCGCGAGTTGGCCCGCACCGAGACGTTCATCCCGATGAAGCCGGTGGCGCCGGAGAGAATGGCGCCGATCACGAAGCCAAGCGCGGTCTTCCAGTCCTGCAGGAGCAGAAGCACGACCGCCAGCGGTACGGCGACCGCGGCGATGATCGTGTACTGGCGGTTCAGGTAAGCCTGTGCGCCCTCCTGAACGGCACCTGAGATTTCCTGCATCCGGTCGTTGCCAGGGGACTTGGCAAGCAGGCGCTGGGTGACGATGAGGCCGTAGACGACAGCGGCACCCGCACACACAAGCGCGACAACTACCCCGTAATCGGTCAAGAAGCTGGTCAAGTTTTGTTCCTCCGGTGGAATTTAGAGCGGCGCGGGAGTCTATAGACGGATACGGCGTTACCGCCTGTAGACCCGATTCAGGAAGATTTTGCGGTGTCGCCGGCACCCGTGTAGGTGTGCCTGGTCTCGGCCACGGCGTCGCGGTAGACGTCCTCGATCGAGACCCCCGCGTCAAGCGCCTCGCGCGCCCGCTGGGCGCCGTTGCGGTCGGGCAGGCGGATCTCGATGCCGAGCTGGGAGCGGGCCGGCTCGACCCAGGCGAGCACCGCCTCCAGCGCCGCCCTGGCCTCCACCTCCACCCCGCCGCGGAAGTCGATCATCTTGCCGCTGAGGCCATGGCGGATCGCCCGCCAGAGGTTCTCCTCGATCTCGCGGTCGGCCAGCGGCGGGCCGGCGGCACCGTCGTAGCCGTGCTCGTCGTAGTCGAGCGCCGCCTGGGCGATGCAGGCGGCGATCAATCCGGCCAGCGCGAAGGACTCGTCGCCACGGGTCTGGGCGTCGCAGATCCGAACCTCGACCGTCCCGAAGTGGTGATGGGGACGGACGCTCCACCAGAGCTGGGTCGACTCGACAATCGAGCCGGCCCGCTCCAGCATCTCGACGAAGCGCGCGTAGCTGTCCCAGTCACGGAACGGCGAGGGCACGCCGCAGCGCGGGAAGGTGCGGGTGAAGATCTCGGTCCGGACCGTGTGCAGGCCGGTGTCGTGGCGGTCGAGGAAGGGCGAGTTGGCCGAGACCGCGAGCAGCAGCGGCAGCAGCTCGCGCAGGCGGTCGCAGACGGCGATCGCCCGGTCGGCCCCGCGCACACCCATGTGGACGTGGGCGCTCCAGGTGTTGTTGCGCTGCGCCACCCAGCCGAGTTCGTGGCGCAGGCGGTTGTAGTGCGGGGTGTCGATGATCCGCTGGTCGAGATAGCTCGCCCAGGGGTGGGTGCCGGTGGCGCCGAGCGCCAGCCCCATGCCGCCGACCAGCTCGAACAGCCGCGCCCGCCGCTGCCGCTGCTTCGCCACCGCCTCGGCGAAGCTCTCGGCCCGGCCGGAGCGGATCTCGACCTCGGCGGCGATCAGCTCGCCGGCCGCCGACTCGGCCAACAGCTCGTCCTGCTCGCAGGCCGCGTAGACATCCTCGAAGCGGTGCTCTAGCTCCAGCGTGGCCGGGTCGAGGATCGCGAACTCCTCCTCGAGCCCGATCGTGAAATCGGTGGAGGACTCGAATCGCTCGCGGACGAGGTCGAGGTCTAGCGACAAGGATTCAGGCCAGGTAGAAGTAGAGCGCGTAGAGCAGGTCGACGGCGGGGCTGGACGTGTGGACCGTCACCTCCGGCGGCACCTGCAGCAGCTGCTCGGAGTAGTTGAAGATGATCTTGACGCCGGCCTTGACGAGGCGGTCGGCGACCTCCTGGGCGGCGTCGGCGGGCACGGCGAGGACGCCGACGACGATCTCCTCTTCGCCGACGACCGCCTTCAGGTCGCCGAGGTCGCGGACCCGCAGCTCGCCGATCTCGGTCCCGACCACGGACGGGTCGGAGTCGAAGACGGCGACTACCTGGAAGCCGTGGTCGGCGAAGATCGCCGAGCTGGCGATCGCCTGGCCGAGGTTGCCGGCGCCGAAGAGGGCGATGTTGTGCTGGCCGGAGGTGCGGAGGATCTTGCGCACCTCGGAGACCAGCGACTCGATGTTGTAGCCGACCCCGCGCTTGCCGAACTTGCCGAAGCCGGAGAGGTCGCGGCGGATCTGGGTCGGGTTGATGTGGGTGTACTCGGAGAGCTCCTGCGAGGAGATCGTCTCCCGGCCCATCTTGCGCGCCTGGGTCAGCACCTGCAGGTAGCGCGAGAGGCGAGCGGCGACGCCCAGCGAGAGGCGGTCCCCTTCGACAGGGAACCCCTCCGGGACCTCGTACTCCTCGATCACCTCGGCCATGCCCCCACAGTATCGAGCCTGGCGCGCAGGCCGATTTCGTCCAAAACCAGGTCCGAGACGACCGTCCCGTCGACCTCGACGACCGGGATTCGCTCGAGATGGCGGCGCAGCAGCAGCTCGTCGCTCTCGATGTCGACCTCGTGCAGCTCGAAGCGGTATCCCTCGCCGTGCAGGGCGACGATCGCCGCCACCGCTTCCTCGCAGAGGTGGCAGCCGGGTCGCGAGTAGACGACGACGTCGGTCATATGACAAGTTCGCGCTTCGCTCCCGGCGCGAAGAACCAGAGATGCACGCTTGGTCGCTCCGCGCTCATGCCCGGCGGGCCGGAGTCGCGAAGGCGTCGAAACCGAGGTAGTCCGGGTACCCGATGCGCGGGGCGAAGCGGGCGGCGGAGCCGATCATCGCCGCGTTGTCGGTGCAGAGCTTGCCGGGGACCAGCTTCAGCCGCACGCCGCGCTCCTCGCAGAGCGCCGCCACCGCTTCCCGCAGGGGGCCGTTGGCGGCGACCCCACCGCCCAGCGCAACCGCCTCCCAGTCGCCTTTTTTCAGGGCGCGCTTCAGTTTCGCGATCAGCTGCCCGACCACGGCCGCCTGGAAGGAGGCGGCGAGGTCGGCACGGTGCGCGGCCACTCCCTCCTCCCCCAGTTCGCGACAGCGGTAGACGAGCGCCGTCTTGAGGCCGCTGAAGCTGAAGTTGAGGCTGGGGTCGCGGGCCATCGCCACCGGCATCTCGAAGACGGCCGGGTCGCCCTCCTCGGCCAGCTTCTGCAGCGCCGGCCCACCCGGGTAGCCGAGCCCGAGCAGCCGCGCCGACTTGTCGAAGGCCTCGCCGGCGGCGTCGTCGAGCGTCGCCCCCAGCACCTCGTGGCCGTGGTGGTCGGTGACGGCGGCCAGCAAGGTGTGGCCGCCGCTGGCGACCAAGCAGAGGAACGGCGGCCGCAGCGGCTCCGGCTCGAGGAAATTGGCGGCGACGTGGCCCTGCAGGTGGTCGACCGGGATCATCGGCAGCCGCCGCGGCGCGGCGATCGCCTTGGCGGTGCTGACCCCGACCAGGAGGGCGCCGATCAGGCCCGGGCCGGTGGTGACGGCGACCGCCTCGACATCGTCGAGCCCCACGCCCGCCTGCTCCAGCGCCGCCGCGACCACCGGCGCCGTCAGTTCGAGGTGATGGCGCGAGGCGACCTCGGGGACGACCCCGCCGAACGCCGCGTGCGCCTCCGCCTGCGAGGAGATCAGGTTGGAGAGGATCCGCGGGCCGTCGAGCACGGCCGCGCAGGTGTCGTCGCAGGAGGTCTCGATCGCGAGGATCAGTCCAGCCACATGATCAGCGCGTCCTCGTTGTTGTCGTGGTAATAGCGGGGACGGACGCCGGCGGAGCGGAAGCCGAAGCGTTCGTACATCGCGATCGCCTGCTGGTTGGAGACGCGGACCTCGAGCGTGAACGGGAGCACGCCCCCCGCCTCCTCGACCAGCCGCGCCAGCAGCCGCCCAGCGACCCCGGCCCGGCGCCGCTCCGGCGCCACGGCGATGTTCATCAGGTGCCAGACCTGGTCATAGCGGGAGCAGATCACATAGCCGAGCAGGTCCTCGCCGGCACTGGCGGCAAGGCAGATGCCGGAGGGCTTGGAGAGCTCCAGCACGAACATCGCCAGCGACCACGGGGTCGGGAAGGAGCGGCGCTCGATCGCGATAACCGCCGGCAGGTCGCTGTAGGCGAGCCTGCGCACCTTCACCTCTTGGCTCAGGTCACTCGGCTTTCTGGAAAGAATTTCGCTCACGCCAGCGCTCTGCGTCGGGAGGTCTGAGGTAGATCGGGGCGAGCGGGCCCCCCTCCGGCGAGGCCGTCGCGAGGGCGCAGACATGCCGCGCGGCGACCCGGTGGACGGGGTCGGCATCGTCCGCTATCCGGACGCCGTGCCGAGCCAGCTCGTGCCGGAATCGTACCGCCCCCGAGCCCGCGGCCGGGGGTGGCGAGGCGAGCGCGGCGATGCGCTCCTCCAGCTCCTCGGGACGGCAGACCAGCGGCTCCCAGATCCGCTCGCCGCGCTCGGAGTAGAGCGCCGCGAAGACCTCGCCGCGGCGGGCGTCGAGCAGCGCCAGGCGCTCCCCCTCGACCCCGGCCTCCCCGATCCCGCGCCCGATCGCGTCGAGCGTGGAGACGCCGGTCGCCGGCAGGCCGAGGCTGGCGCCGAGGCCGCGCGCGGTGGCGATGCCGATCCGCAGCCCGGTGAAGGAGCCGGGGCCGAGGCCGACGGCGAGCAGGTCGACCCGCTCCCAACCGCCGGCCGCCGCGGCGCAGCTCTCGACCTCCTCCAGCAGCGCGGTCGCGTGCCGGGGACCCCCCTCGGAGGGCCCCAGCAGCGACTCGTGCAGAACCTCGCCGTCCCGCCAGGCGCAGGCGGCGGTGTCGGCGGTCGCGGTGTCGAAGCCGACGACGACCAGCGCAGGACCGTTTCTAGCCCTTGACCCTGAAGACGAAGGAGCCGACTTTCTTGCCTTCGACGAACCAGCTCACCTGGTGCCTGCCAGGGATGGTCGAGGTCACCTTATTCACGTAGAGCGTCCCCTTTTTCGCCTCCTGCGCCTGGGCGCAGAGGTTCTTACCGCTGGGGAACTTGACGCAGACGCTGTAGTTGACGTCGCCTTTGAGGCTTTTGAAGAAGGCGCCCTTCTTGGCCTTCTTGGGGCAGACGTGAGAGGGAGTGGCGTTGCGGGAGATTCCGCAGCCGACGTAGTGCTTGTACGCCGCCGCCCCTGCCGTGGCGGGCACCGCCGCGGCGGCCAGCAGCCCGGTGACCACCATCACTGCTGAAAGCGCCTTCAGTCCCTTCATTGGTCCTTCCCTTCGTGGATCGCAGTTTGTGAGCCGATGCTACAAGTTGTGTTCCCTGTCCCCGGAACACCACCTGCGTCGACTCGGAGCGGGGGAGGGCCCTACCAGTCGACCTCGATCGCGCGGTGCTCGCCGCCGGCGTGCTCGAGCCGGATCTCCAGCGCCGGGCGGCCGAGGCGGTCGACCCCAACCGCGGGCCACTCGACGAAGGCGACGCCATCGGCACCGAGGTAGTCGTCGATCAGCGCCGGATCCTCCTCCTCCAAGCTCTGCAACCGGTAGAGGTCGAGATGGGAGACCGGCAGCCGGCCACCCGCGTAGCGCTGGCCGATCGTAAAGGTGGGCGAGGTGATCGGCTCCTCGATCCCGAGCGCCCGGCAGGCGCCGCGGATCAGCGTCGTCTTGCCGGCGCCGACCTCGCCGCTGACGACGACGACATCGCCGGGGGAGAGACGCGCGGCGACGCGGGCGCCGAGCGCTTCGGTCTCGGCCGCGGCGGTGCTCTTCAATCGCTCCATTCAGCCGAACATGTCGAGCTGGTCGTCGCTCGGCGGCGGCGAGGTGGCGCGGCCGGCGGCCTCGTCTTCGGCGGCGGCGATCTCCTCGGCGCTCGGCGCCGGCGCCGGTCCCGGGCCGGCGAGCAGGCCCGGCACGGTGGCCAGATCGCCGCGCAGCGTCTCCTTCATAGCCGGCGTGCGCAGCGCCGCGGCCGGGTGCAGCAGCGGCAGCAGAAAGACGGTGCGGCCGCCGAACTCGTGCACCTGCGGCGTGCCGCGAACCTTGGTGATCCCGACCGGGCTGCCGGTCAGCAGCTTGGTCGCGAAGTTGCCGAGCGTGCACAGCACCTTCGGCTCGATCAGCCGCACCTGCTCGAACAGGTAGGGCTTGCAGGCCTCGATCTCCAGCGGCTGCGGATCGCGGTTGCCGGGCGGGCGCGACTTCAGCACGTTGGCGATGAAGACCTCCTCGCGCGAGAGGCCGATCTCTTCCAGCAGCTGGTTCAGCAGCTGCCCGGCGCGGCCGACGAAGGGCAGCCCCTGCCGGTCCTCGTCGGCCCCCGGCGCCTCGCCGACGAACATCAGCTCGGCATCGGCGTTGCCGGCCCCGAAGACGGTCTTGGTGCGGGTCTCGTGCAGGGGGCACCTGGTGCAGGCCGAGACCTCCTTGTAGAGCTCGACCAGCCGCTCCCGACGCTGCTCAGCGCTCGCGCCGCTCATTGCGCCTTCTTCTTTGGGTGGTGCGGGTTTTCGCCCCGTGCCCGTTTCTGGCGCGACTCGGCGATCCGGTCCTTGCGCGCCGCTTCCCGCTCACCCCGCATCGATTCGTTCGAGCGCACCTTGGCGCCGCGCGGCTGCCGCCCGGGCGGCGAGACGCTCGACATCAGCCGGCTGCTGCGCGTCGAGCCGCACTCAGCACACGAAACCGCCTCGGTCCCGGCCGCGACCAGCTCCTCGAAGCGGCCCCCGCACTCCTCGCACTCGAACTCATAGATCGGCAAAGTGGCTTACGGCTGTTTGCGGCTGGTAGTCATTTTGGCTCTAGGATGCCAAATCCTGTGCTCGCGGGTCGCAACGCTTCCGGTCACTTGCGTACCTCGTGTTGCCCTGGCGTTGCCCTGGCTCTTAAATCCAGTGGGCGCGACCGCGCCATCGAAGAAGGCAGCATCGCCGATCCCCTCAGTGTCTGCTCGCCGCCAGGCTCAGCGTGCCGCCTGCTAGCGCGGTCCTCGGCGGCTGACCGGTTGGTTTTGGTGTAGGTGAAGCCGGTGATCTGGCCGATCTCGCAATAGGTGCAGCCAGCTGCAATCAGGACGAGTACCCGGCGCTCGGCCGGCTTCAGGGCGCTCAGCCGCTCGCGCACCTCCAACACGTACTCGGCCCGCTCGACGCCCTCCTCGACACTGACCGTCTTGGGGGGCGGATCGGCGATCGAGAAGCACGGCTCGCCGGAATCGCGGTCAATCCATTGGCCGGCACGGCGATCGAGACGTCGACTCCGGTTGATTGCCCAGCAGCGGCGCTTGAGCGTCGTCGTCAGCCAGGCCAAGGACGGTGCCCCAGCGACGGAGGACGAGTCTCGGTGGTGCAACAGAGCTGCGCTGTAGACACTACGCGGCCGTCTTCAGAAAATCGACGAAGTACCGTCAGACGAAGCACCCACGACCAGGGGAAGCTGGACACCGATCGTGGGCGAGGACTCTGGTGAATTCCTATCGCCGATGGCTCGACGAGGGATACGGTCTGCCCCCGGCTGCTGAAGGTGTCAGGACTGCGTAGCGCCGTCGTCGCCCGGCCTGCTCCGCCACGAACGAGACCGAGCGCGGATTGACCACGATGGCTTCGTAGGCGTTGCGCACTACGGGCACCGCCTTGGAGGCGCCTTTGATCGTCGAGTCGATGACAACATGGTGGACACCGTCCGGGACGATTCCATCGACGCGTGTGGGCAGGCGCTTGGCGAACGTGGTCGACAAAGACTGCGTTTCCATCAACCGACCCGCTATCGCTTCGGACTCGCTCGAGCATGTTTGACTGATAGACGGGGGAAGACGTTCTCCGTTGCTAGTAGGCACGAGCGGATAGACCACTCGCACCAGACATAGCTTGCCATCCACTGTCGGGAGGAGCCAACCTTCCTGATCGGTCAGCACCCTGCGGACGTTGTCTAGTTCGCCAGGCGACAGTGCTAGCCCTTGCGCACTGAGCAGGTAGCGCGCGACCATGGGCGTAAGCGCATCACCTCTCCTCGGCGCCGCCCTCAGGACATCGAAGGCCGAGGACTGGGGAGCGGTGGTTGTCTCAGCGGTTCGAGCGCCTCCGCAGCCAGCCAGGCTTATCGCGAGAACGAGCGCGGTCACCTGCGCCCATCCCACTACCTTTGCGACCGGCCCCGGCCCTACGCCCGAAAACCACGTTGCGTCGTGCCACATGGGTTAGGACGTGGGACCGGTAGCTGGCGGCATTTATCTATTCAGAGAATCCGACTGCTCCATATTCACCGAACGTTCCAGAGTTTGGGTTGTAGAGCCCATCCGCTGCTTCGATCGTCGTCGGAAAGATGGTCCAAATCGACGACGTTTTTCCGCAGGTCCACCCATACGGGAAGTGATATCCCCCAGCGTCATGGGTGACCGGGCCGACGCACACGCTCGACGTGGTGTTCGCACCGCCGTCGATCCGCCACAGTTTCGGCTGCACAACCCCATTCCCGGTCGTCCAGGTATGACCCGGCAGATTACGCCCGTGCCATTCGTTGACCGACGCACTTGCGCTGCTTGCGAATATTGCTGAAACGACCACGATCAGGGCAACGCCGAAAAGCAGCGAGCGCCTCGGTATTGAAACACCTACGGTCTCGTTCACTTGTCCTCCATCCTGTATGGGCTGTTGACATGTCTCTCACGAGGCGAACCCCATGCTCCGTCCTTGGAAGGTCGCAGGCCGCTATGCACCACTGAGCCCGACCACGACTTCCCCGCTGGAGGCCTTGTAGCCGACGAGGTCGGCCTTGCCGTCGCCGTTGACGTCGGCGATCGATAGTTCGAACGCAAGCGCCCAAGCCGACCATTTGGTCGACGGGGCGAAGCTGTTGGCGCC
>DASYJK010000024.1:0-7263 GCA_035996525.1 Solirubrobacterales bacterium | reverse complement strand
TGGCGACGATGTACTCGTTCGGGGCGATGCTCTCGTTCACGATCGCCCACGTGGCGCTGATCCAGCTGCGCCGCAAGCATGCGGATGCCGAGCGCACCTGGAAGGCCCCCCTCAACATCCGCGCCTTCGGCTTCGACGTGCCCATCGTCGCTGTGCTCGGCGGCCTCGGCACCTTCGCCGCCTGGATCGTGGTGATGGCGCTGAATCCGCGCACGCTCTTCGTCGGCACCGGCTGGATGGTCCTGGGCGTTGTCGTCTACGTGCTCTATCGCCGCAACCAGGGACTGCCGCTGACCGAGACCGTGAAGGTGGTGACGCCGGAGCCGCTGGGGGTCGAGGAGGTCGAGTACCGCAGCGTCCTGGTCGGCTTCGAGGACGACGAATCGTTCTCGCCGGAGATGGTCGCGACCGCGATCAAGCTCGCCTCCAAGCGCCGCCGCGGGATCCACGTCCACTCGATGCTGACCGTCCCCACCAACCTGCCGCTCGACGCCGATATGCCCGAGCAGGAAGAGGCGGCGCAGCGGATGATCGAGGAGGCGCGGCTGATCGGCGGCCAGCGGGTGACCGGCCACGTCGCCCGGGTCCGGCCCGGCCAGGCCGGCTACTCGATCTCCGAGGAGGCCGAGCTGATCAAGGCGGCCGCGATCGTGATCGGCCTGCGCTACCGGGCCGGGGTGCCGCTCTACGACAAGACCCTGCAGACCGTGCTCGGTGAGCGGCCCTGCCGGGTGATCGTCGTCTCCGATCCGACCAGCAGCCCGGTCGCCGTCCCGACCGAAGCCGTGGTCGAGGTGACCGGGTGATCTACAAGCAGGCGGTGCGCGGCTTCTCGGCCGCCTTCGTGCTGATCGGGCTGGTGGTGCTGGTGGTGACCTTGGCCAACGGTGGCGGCCCGGCCTCGGTCGGGGTGCTGATGGGACTCGCCTTCGTCGCCGTCGGCGCCGGCCGGCTCTGGGTGGCGAGGCGGATGGAGCGATGAGCGAGCCGTCAAAGCCGCCGCCCGGGCGCCAGGCCGACCCGCTGCTCAAGCGCGGGCTCGGCGTGCCCTACCTGTTCGCCGCCGCCTACTCGGCGGTCGGCTTCTCGATCTACTTCGCGCTCGGCGTCGTCGCCGACCGCGGCCTCGGGCTGACCCCGCTGATCTTCCTCGCCGCCGGCCTCTTGTTCGGGCTGACCACGCTCAGCTACGTCGAGGGCGGGGCGATGTTCCGCGAGCGCGGCGGCTCCTCGACCTTCGCCCGCCACGCCTTCAACGAGCTCGTTGCCTTCATCGCCGGCTGGGCGATCCTGATCGACTACCTGATCGTGATCGCCCTGGCGGCGATCTCCGTCCCGCACTACCTGGAGCCGATCTGGGGCGGCTTCTCACGGCCGGGCTGGGAAATCGCCGTCGCCGCCGTGGTGATCGCGGCCGCCTGCGTGCTCAACATCCTCAACGTCACCGGCCGCGGCAAAGGGCGCTCGCTGGCGATCCTGGCCCTGGCCGACCTCGGCCTGCAGCTGGCGGTGATCGTCGTCGGCGCCCTCGTCGCCTTCCATCCCGACCGCCTGACCGAACAGCTCCACCTCTTCTCCGACCCCAGCTTCAAGGACATCGTCTACGCGGCGGTGGTGGCGATGCTTGCCTACGCCGGGATCGAGGCCGCCTCCGACCTCGCTCCCGACATCAACGTCGACCGCCGCGACCTGAGGCGGATCGCCACCCTCGGGGCCGTCGCCGTCCCGCTCGTCTACGCCGGGATGGCGGCGATCGCGCTGATGGCGGTGCCGGTCGTCGCCGGCCCGCACGGCCCCGAAACCGCGCTCGGCGGCCAGTTCGTCGAGGAGCCGGTGCTGGGGGTGGTCTCCTCCTTCCATCCCGGCTGGGTCGCCGACATGATGCGCTGGATGGTGGCGCTGATCGCCGCCCCGGTGCTGTTCTGGGCCGCCAACACCTCGATGCTCGGGGTCTCCCGTCACATCTACACGCTGGCGATCAACCGCCAGATCCCCAGCTGGCTGGGCAAGCTCGAGCGCCGCAAGGCGACCCCTTACGTGGCGATCGTGATCAGCGGCGTGATCGCGCTCGGCCTGGTGATTCCGACCAACGTCAAGCTGCTGGCCGGCATCTACGCCTTCGGCGCCACCCTGGCGATCACGATCGCCCACCTCTCGATCATCCGCCTGCGGGTCAAGGACCCCGACCGCCGCCGTCCCTTCAAGATCCCGCTGGGGATTCCCTGGCGCGGGGCCGAGCTGCCGCTGCCGGCGATCGTCGCCGCCGTCCTCAGCGGCCTTGCCTTCATCAGCGTCCTCGTCTACCACGACATCGCCCGCCTGGTCGGCGGTGGCTGGATGCTGTTCGGGCTGATCTTCTACGTCGTCTACCGCAAGGGCTTCGAGGGGACGACCCTGACCAAGCGGGTCTCGGTCACCGAGCGCGCCCTGACCAAGCAGGTGCCGGAGGTCGAATTCCGCAACATCCTGGTCCCGGTCTTCGGGACCAAGCTCGATGACGACATCGTCGCCACCGCCGGCCGCCTCGCCGCGGCCGAGCAGGAGGAGTCCGACGACGGCGACGACGCCCGGCTCGAGCTCGTTTACGTGATCGAAGTGCCGCTGACGCTGCCGCTCGACGCGCCGCTGCCGCCCGAGCGCGAGGACGAGGCGCGGCGGGCGCTGGAGCGGGCTCGCGAGGTCGGCGAAGAGTACGCGGACGTCGGCGTCAGCACCGAGGTGATCCGCGCCCGCAAGGTCGGGGCGGGGATCCTCGAGGCGGCCCGGCGCAGCGGCTCGGAGGCGATCGTGATCGGCGGCGAGCCCCCCTCGCGGATCCGTGGCGGTGCCAAGATCGGCGGCATCGGCGCCGCCAAGCCGGCCGAGATCGGCGCCGCGACCGAGTACGTGCTGAAGAAAGCCCCGTGCCGTGTCTTGTTGACGGCGCCGCCCGAAGCGCCCTAGGGGCACTTCCCATCTAGTATCCGGCCAATGCTGATTTTGATCGTTGGTTGTGGCCGCGTCGGCTCCTCGGTGGCGCGGGCTATGCTCCGCGAGGGCAACGAAGTCTCCTGCCTCGACGAGGACCCCGAGTCGCACGCGCGGCTGGAGGTCGGGCTGGAGAAGAGCTGGGAGGACCTCGGCGGCCAGTTCACGGTCGGCGCCGGGCTCGAGACCGAGGCGCTGGTTGCCGCCGGGATCGAGCGGGCGGACGCCTTCATCGCCTCCACCGACGGTGACAACACCAACATCGTGATCGCCCAGATCGCCCAGAAACGCTACGAGGTGCCGACCGTGATCGCCCGCGTGCTCGATCCGCTGCGGGCCGAGTGGTACCAGCGCCAGGGCCTCAACACCGTCTGCCCGACCAGCGTCGCGATCAACATGCTCGAGACCGCGGTCCGCGAGGGCGGCGAAGGCTCGAGCCCGCCCGACGACTCGGCGGAAGCCGCGTAGAGAAGGGACTGGGGAGCCGGATGTACATCATCGTCGTCGGAGCGGGCAAGGTCGGCTGGAACCTGGCGCGCGAGCTGCTGGAGAAAAACCACGAGGTGACGCTGATCGAGAACAACCGGCGCCGCTACCTCACGGTCGAGCAGGAGCTCGAGCACAACGTCTCCTACGGCGACGCCTCCGAGCTCTGGGTGCTGGAGCGGGCCGGGATCCAGCGTGCCGACATGGTGATCGCGGTAACCGGCGACGACGAGGACAACATGCTGATCTGCCAGGTCGCGCGCGAGAAGTACCTGGTCGAGCGGATCATCGCCCGCGTCAACAACCCGCGCAACCGCCAGCACTTCGACCTGCTCGGGGTGAAGCCGTCGGTCTCGGCGACCGATCTGATCCTGCGCCTGCTCGAGCACGAGGTGCCCGAGTACGGCCTCGTCCACCTGCTCGATCTGCAGGAGGAGCAGCTGGAGATCATCGAGATGCTGCTCGGCAGCGACTCCGGCGTCACCGGCCGCCGCGTCGGCGACCTGCGGATGCCAGAGGGCAGCCTGCTGATCTCGGTCCTGCGCTCCGGCAAGGGCTTCGTTCCGACCGCCGACACCGTGCTCGAGGAAGGCGACGAGATCCTCGCCGTGCTCGACCCCGGCAAAGAGGACGACCTGAAGACGCTGTTCGGCCCGAAGGACAACGGCGGCGGTGCCTGACCGCGAGGTCGACTTTCTCCTGATCGGCGGCGGCATGGCCTCCGCCCACTGCGCGGCCGAGCTGCGCAAGCGCGGCGCCGAGGGCTCGATCCTGCTGGTCGGCCGCGAGCCGGAGCCGCCCTACGAACGGCCGCCGGTCTCGAAGGAGTATCTGCGCGGCGAGGCCGAGCGCGCCGACGCCTACGTCAACCCGGTCTCCTGGTACGAGGAGAACGAGGTCGAGCTGGTCAGCGGCCGCAACGTGATGTCGCTCGACCCCGAGGCCCGCACCGTGAAGATCCAGGGTGGGGAGGAGGTGAGCTTCAGCAAGGCGCTGATCGGCACCGGGGCGATGGTCAACATCCTCCGCGTCGAGGGTGCCGAGAACGAGGGCATCCACTACCTGCGCGCCTTCGGCAACTCCGACGCGATTCGCAAGGAGGCGGCCGAGGCCGAGCACGTGGTCCTGATCGGCGGCAGCTACATCGGCACCGAGGTCGCCGCCTCGCTGACCGCGGGCGGCACCAAGTGCTCGATCGTGGCGATGGAGGACGTGGTGCTCTCGCGCACCTTTGGCGAGGAGGCCGGGAGCTGGTTCCAGCAGACGATCGAATCCAAGGGGGTCGAGTTCCACGGCGGCGAGGAGCTGGAGGCTTTCGAGGGCGACGGCCGAGTCTCCGCGGTCGTGACCAAGAGCGGGCTCAGCATCGATTGCGACCTGGTCGTCGTCGGCGCCGGGGTGCGGGCCGACGCGATGCTGGCCGAGCGGGCCGGGCTCGCGGTCGACAACGGCGTCACCTGCGACTCGAAGCTGCGGAGCTCGGTGGCGGGCATCTACGCCGCCGGCGACTGCTGCTCCTACGACAGCGTCGTTCACGGCCGCCGGCTGCGGGTCGAGCACTGGGACGTGGCGATGCAGCAGGGCATCCACGTCGCCGGCAACATGCTCGGCGACGACCGCGACTACGAGGTCGTCCCCTACTTCTTCAGCGACCTCGCCGACTGGGCCAGCCTCGAGTACGTCGGGCCCGCTCAGGACTGGGACGAGGAGATCTGGCGCGGCGACCGCGACCGGGGTGAGTTCTCGGTCTGGTACCTGGTGGACGGCCGCGTCGCCGGCGCCCTCAGCGTCGGTCGCTCCGAAGACCTGGCCGAAGCCCGCCGCCTGCTGGCCGACGGGGTCGACGTCTCCGGCGCCCGCGCGACGATCGCCGACGCCGGTAGCGACCTGTCCCAAATCGGCGCCTGAGGGCTGAACGCCGGGCTTCCCGGGTATCCTTCGGGCACGCTTTGCGGCCTGGTGTAATGGCAGCACACCTCTCTCTGGAAGAGGCAGTCGGGGTTCGAGTCCCTGGGCCGCAGTTCTTTAGATGAGACTCTCGAAGACCTCCCTGACGATTGCCCTGCCCCTGGCCGCGCTGGCGATCGCCGGCTGCGGTGGCGGCGGCGACTCGACCGAAACCACGGCGGCGACCCCGGAAACGACGCCGGCGCTGACCAAGGCGGAGCTGATCTCCCAGGGCGACGCGATCTGCGGCGAGGTCAACGCCGCGGTCGGCTCGATCGGCTCCCGCGAAATCGCGGTGCCGGAACAGATCACCCAGGTCGCTGGCCTCTACGTCGGCATGGTCGAAAGGCTGAAGGGCCTCGGCGCTCCCGCCGAAGACGCCGGCTACGCCGAATTCATCGAAGCGGCCGAAGAACTGTCGGCGACCCAGAGCGCGACCAAACTGGCGACCGAACGCGAAGACACCGCGGCGATCGGCGAAGCGACCGAAAAAGCCGCTCCGGCGCTCGAAGAATTCGAGAGCGTCGCCGGCGAATACGGCTTCGAAGACTGCGGCGAAGGCCCGAGCACCCCGACCGCCGGCATCAACGGCAGCGGCGTGCCCGAAGAAGTCGAAGAAGGCGGGGTCGAAGCGGCGCCGGAAGAAATCGAAGAAGAAGCGGTGCCGGAAGAAGTGGCTCCCGAAGAAGTGGCGCCGGAAACGGGTGGGGCCGGTGGGGGCGTCGAAGAAGCCGCCCCAGAATCGGGCGGCAGTGCCGGGGGGACCTCCGGCGGCGTCGGGCCCGGCTGACCTCGGGTTCGAGGAACTCCGAGAGGGACGGGGGATACCCCTCCCCGGGAATTAGTCGCTCCGCGCCCTATGGGCGCGTCACTCCGGATGTGAGTGCGCGACCTAAAGGTCGCGCAGGAACCGGATTGCATTTCCGCGTGCTTCGCACACATTCCCGGAGAGGGGCATCCCCCGTCCCTCCCACAGGCGCTCCGCACAATTCCAGCTACGGAGTACCAGCGGGGGTTAGTTCCTCTGAAACGCCTCGCGCAGCTGATCGCCCCTGCTGGCTTATGCCCGCGGTCGCGATTCGATCGTCGAGTCTTCGCTGGCGCGGGAGCTGAAGAAGAGATCGGTTACCCCTCTGGGCGAATGTTGCCCGAAGGGCGCGATATGCAATCTGGCTACTGCGCGACCTTTAGGTCGCGGACCAACATCCGGAGCAACGGGCCCATAGGGCCCGGAGCGACTAATTCGCCCAGAGGGGCAACCGACCTCTCCTACGCCTGCCCCTACGCCGCCGAAGAGTCAGCCCACGCCCCGTACAACCGCGCGTAGACCCCACCCGCCGCGATCAGCTCGTCGTGCGTCCCCTGCTCGGCGATCTCGCCCCCTTCGAGGACGACGATCTTGCCGGCGCGGCGGATCGTCGAGAGGCGGTGGGCGATGACGATCGCGGTGCGGCCCCGCAGCAGTCTCTCCAGCCCTTTCTCGATCGTTTTCTCGGTGCGGACGTCGACGTTGGAGGTGGCCTCGTCGAGGATCAGGATCCGCGGTTCCGCGAGCAGGGCGCGGGCGAAGGCGACGAGCTGGCGCTGGCCGGCTGAGAGCTGGACGCCGCGCTCGCCGACCTCGGTCTCGATCCCCTCCGGCAGGGCGGCGACGAACTCGGTGGCGCCGACCGTGGCGACCGCGGATTCGATCTCCTCCAGGCTCGCCTCCGGCCGCCCGAAGGCGATGTTCTCGCGGACGCTGCCGGAGAAGAGGAAGCCCTCCTGGGGGACGATCCCGAGCTGGCGCCGCAGCGCCCGCTGCTGGACCCCGCGCAGGTCGTGGCCGTCGACCAGCACCTCGCCCGCCTGCGGGTCGTAGAA
>DASYJK010000023.1:0-11570 GCA_035996525.1 Solirubrobacterales bacterium | reverse complement strand
CCCCTGCGCTCGGCCTCGGCCGACTCGGTCGCGGTGATCGAGCGCGAGTCGGGGGAGATGCTGGGGATGGTCGAGGCCGAGCGCGCCTTCACGACGATCCACCCGGGCGCGATCTACCTCCACCTCGGGCGCTCGTATGAGGTCGAGCGGCTCGACGTCGAGGAGCGGCGGGCGATCGTCTCCAACTTCGACGGCGACTGGTACACGCGGCCGAAAAAGGAGACCGAGATCTACATCGAACGGACGCGGGAGCAACGCGAGGTCGCCGGGGTCCAGCTCAACTTCGGCGACGTCTCCGTGACCGAGCAGGTGATCGCCTTCCAGCGGGTCTCGATCTCCGAGCAGGAGCCGATCGACATCGTCGCCCTGGAGCTGCCGGAGCAGAGCTTCGTCACCCAGGCGCTCTGGTATGTGCTGCCGGAGAAGCTCAGTAACGCGCTGCCGAGCGACGTCCTGCTCGGCTCCCTGCACGCGACCGAGCACGGTCAGATCGCGGTGCTGCCGCTGATCGCGATGTGCGACCGCTGGGACATCGGCGGCCTCTCCACCAACGTCCACTTCCAGACCGGACGCTCGACCATCTTCATCTACGACGGCCACCCCGGCGGGGTCGGCATCACCCAGCGCGGCTACGAGCAGTTCGAGCGCCTGCTCGGCGACGCCTTCCGCCTGATCGAGGAGTGCCCCTGCGAGTCCGGCTGCCCCTCCTGTGTGCAGAGCCCCAAGTGCGGCAACCTCAACGAACCGCTGCACAAGGCGGGGGCGCTGGAGTTGATGGGGCTGATGAAGCGCGGTCGTTGAGTCGGGGGAGTGGGTCTCCCCGTCACGAACTGCGGGAGGTTCCGGGGAGACCCACTCCCCCGACCTCAAGGGTCGGCCCCGTAGCACGGGGCTGGGCTCACGGCCAGAGCTGGCGCAGGGTGAGGATCGCGAAGGCGTGCGACCAGGTGAGCGGGGTGGTGGAGGTGGGGACGCCGGTGTGGGCGTCGACCCGCTCGGGGAGGGAGCCGGCCGGGGTGGCGGCGCGGCGCAGGTCGGCGAGCAAGGCCAGGGCGACGCCGCGGTCGCGGCGGGCGGCGGTTGGGTGGGCGCGCTCACGCGCGGCGAGCGCCGCCAGGCTCCAGGCGCTCCAGGCGGTTGGCGCGGTCCAGGGGTCGATGCCCGGCCAGTGCTCGCTCGGCGTGATCCCGAAGCGGCTCGCCGGCGGCCCCGAGGCGCCGGCGCCGGCCAGGTGGAGCAGGGTCCTCCGCGCCGGCGGGTAGAGCGGCGGCAGAGCGAACGGGCGCACCGCCCAGGCCGCGGCCGAGTCGAGTCCGGCCCGCGCGTCGGGTTCCCGCATGATGCCGGCGCCGGTGACGAATTCCGATTTGAGCCGCGTTTCCCGGCGCCGTCTGGTCGGGCTGGGGCCGAGCCTGGGGGAGCGGGGATCACGAACCGCTCCGAGGGAGGCGATCGCGTTGCCGACGTAGCGACCGGCGGCGCCCTCCTGGTAGTCGGCGGAGTCGCGCCCAGGCTGTGGCACGCGTGGAGGAGGGAGGTCGGCGGTACGGGTGGCGAGGGCGACCCAGCCGGCGGCGTCACCCTGGGCCGCGCGCCCCGGCACCGGCGCACCGTCGTCGCCGTGGAAGCGGGCCGCGGCCCCGAGGTCGAGCCCGAGCAGGAAGCGAGCGACCCGGCGCGCCTCGGGCCGGTAGCCGGCGCCGGCGTAGGCGAGCGCCGCGGTGCTCGCGTCGCGCGGCCAGACGTAGGCCCAGCCGTCGCGCGCGCCCGCCGCGACGGCGCCGGTGCGGGCGTCGGTCAGCGCTCGCAGGGTCAGCAGCGAGCGCCGGTACATGCGCTCGGCCCAGGCTGGCGCGCCGGCGCCGAGCGGGCGGGCGCGGGAGAGCCAGTGACGGTCCGCGCGCACCGCGACGTGAACGATGCCGCGTGCCGCGCGGTCGTCGCAACGCATCCGGGCCGCCTCCTGCGGGTCGGCAACGGCGACCGACACCCGTGCGTGCGCGCCGCGGGGGGCGCGGACGCTGGTCAGGCAGGCGAGCCGTCCCTCATCCGCGGCGTAGACGACGGCCACCCGGACCGACCCGAATCGCGCCACCGTCCGCACCACGTTCGTCCCCGGCAGGTAGCGCTGCGCCACCGAGTCGGCCCGCCACAGCGGCTCGCCGGAGTTACTCGAAGGATTGCTGTCGCCATAGCCGCCTAAATCCTTCGAACTCGTCCAGCTGACCCGCGGCACGATCCCGGTGTCAGCCGGGACGCTCCCCGCCGCTTGCCGCGCGGCCGTGTTGTCGATCAGCCCTCGTCCCGCCGGACCCGGCACCCGCAGGTCGACCACGTCGCCGTAGGCGTCGATCGCCGCCGTCAGTCCACCGCCTCCGGCCACCGCGGTCCCAAGGAACGGCGGTGGCAGCCCGGGGAGCGCCGCCGGAGTGCGCGGATCGGCGACCGAGCCGCCGGAGACGAGCACCAGTCCCACCGCCACGGCGGCGACCAGCGCCAGCGCTGCACGAGTCCAGGCCACCCCCTAATGCAATCAGCCCCGATCCGCCCCCGGTCGCTAGCCTTGCCGCTGCGCACACCGGTTCGCGCGCCAGGCGAGGTAGCTCAGTTGGTAGAGCACACGACTGAAAATCGTGGTGTCGCGGGTTCGAATCCCGCCCTCGCCATTTCCTCGTGACGCTGCCGCGCTAGGCGGATTTGGGGATCGGCCCGGCGGCGATCAGCTTGGTGACGATCTCGTCGATTTCCGCGCCGCGTTCTTCGATCAGCTGTTCGGCCGCCTCTGGCAGCTTCACGGTCAGCGTCTCTTTGCCGGCGTCGTCCATCGCGATCGGTTCCGGGAGCTCGACCTGGAGGCGGAAGTAGCGTGGGCCGCGGCCCACGGTCGCGGCGCTCGGCAGGTCGTCGCCGGGGGAGTGGTTGAGCAGCATGTGCGCCCAGTAGTCGGCGCCGTCGGAGGCGCCGCCGAGCACGGCGCCGAGGATCGGTGGCTCGTCGCCGCCCCCGGCGACCCAGCCGAGCTTGCCCCACTTGCTCACCTCGGCCTGGGTGTAGCCGGTCTCGAATTCGCCGGTGCCGATCGAGACCAGGAAGAGGTCGTCCGGCTCGAGCTTGGCCGGCTCGTCGCTCTGGCGCCCCAGCGCTTCCGCGATCGCCGCGACCGATGGGTTTGCCGCGAAGACGCCGCCGTCGACGAGCGCCCGCTGCCCGAGCCCGTGCGAGGGGAAGTAGGTCGGTGCCGCCGAGGTGGCGAGGGCCGGGTCGGCGATCGGGAAGTCGCGGTCCGCCGATTCGAGAGCCCGCCAGCGCTTGAAGAAGTAGGGCTCGCTCTTGTTCATGTCGTAGGAGGTCACGAGCAGGTCCCGGGTCGCTTCCGAGACCCTGCTGTCGCCGAGCCTGCGTCCGATCGCCTCGCGCAGCGGCCCGGAGGAGTACTTGGGCCGGGTCAGTCCCCAGAGGGTGCCGAGCTCCCGCCACAGACCACGACCGAAGATCTTCGGGCCGTCTTCGGTGTAGAAGAGCGCCAGGTCTTTTGCCGAGACTTCCGAGGGAGCGGTCAGCGCCAGGGAGATGAGGCCGCCCGTGGAGGTCCCGGCGAAGAGGTGGAAGTACTCGTCCATCCGGGTCTTCGGCCCAACCCGCTCGCTCAGCCGCGCCTCGATCTCAGCGATCACCAGGGCGGAAATCAGGCCCCGGATCCCGCCGCCATCGACGGAGAGGATGCGGAAGCGCGCGTCCGGGGCCTCTGGCGAATTCATTGGCCAGACCGTATCCGCCCTCCCTGGAAAGTCAAAAATGTCTAAGTATCTATCTGGCTACTTCGCCTGCGTCACCGCGACCGCCGCGCTCACCGTCGACCCGGGCGCGCAGTTGGGATCGCCGAGCAGCTGGATCGTGACCGTCTGGGCGGTGCCGGGGCTGGTCAGCCCGATCGGGCCGGTGGCGCCGACGACCGGGATCAGGCCGGTCGGTTGGGCGGCGGTGGGGGTGAAGGCGCTCGGCGCGAGGGCGCCTTCGGAGAATTCCCAGCGACTGCCGTTGACGAAGGGGACGACCTGCGGTTCGCACGGTTTCGCCGGGTCGACGCGGGCGAGGTTGGTGCCCTTCGCTTCGACGCTGAGGAAGTCGGCGACGCCGGCGGCCGGGGTGAAGGTGACGGCGCCGCTGAGCGGGACGCTGATCGGGGTGGCGCCGTTGGCGGCGACCGCGGCGCTGTTGGCGCTGATGAGGAGGCCGGTGCCCTCCGCGAGCTTGGTGAAGTCGACGGCACCGGACTTGATCTTCGCGCCGGTTATGGCGTTGCCGCGGATCTTGGCGCTGGTCACCGCGTTGCGCTTGATCTTGCCGGCGGTCACCGCGTTCGCCTTCAGGCTCTTGCTGCCGACCTTGCCGGCGGCCCAGACGACGCCACCGCTGAGCGCCAGGAACAGGGCCATCGTCGCGACCACGTTGGCGTAGCTCAGTTGCTTCCTCACCGCTCGCATCCCTACCTCCTGAAGATCGTGTTTTGCTCGAAGCCTCTGCGCCCAACCTAGCGAGGGCGGTTACGGAAACAGGCCCAGGCGCCCGATGGAGCGGTGCTCCCGGGCTCAAACCGAGAAGATCAGCGGGTGATCCAGCAGCCACTACCGGGCGCGGGCCGGCGCCCTGGCCTCGCCGTCGAGCTCGACGCGCTTGCCGACCCGGACCTGGTCCCAGGCCGTGTCCTCGCCCAGAACCGGGGCCAGTGGCTGGTCGCGGTGGCCGCGGCGGATGGCTGGGAGTCGCGGCTGCTGCCCGCCCGCGGGCGCCTGCGTGGGACGGCGCCGGTGACCGGGGACTGGGTCGCGGTCGATCGCGCCGGCGCGATCGTCGCCGTGCTCGAGCGCTCCTGCCTGCTCGAGCGCCGAGCCTCCGGCGACGACCTCGCCGCGCAGGTGCTGGCCGCCAACGTCGACCTGGTCCTGGTCGTCGAGGCGCTGCCGGAGCCGAACGAGCGCCGGGTCGAGCGCTTCGCCGCTCTCGCCGCGGCAAGCGGGATCCCGACCGCGCTGATCCTCACCAAGGCCGATCTCGACCCCGCCGCCGACCAGGTCGCGGCGGAGCTGCGCCGTCGGCTCGGCCTCGACGAGGCGCTCGCGGTCAGCGTTCGCGACGGTGGCGCCGGGCTGGCGGCGCTGCGCTCGCTGCTGGCCCCGGAAGCGACGATCGCGCTGCTCGGCCGCTCCGGCGCCGGCAAGTCGACGCTGGTCAACACCCTGCTCGGCGAGGAGCGTCAGGCGACGGCGCCGGTCCGCGAGCGGGACGGCCTCGGCCGCCACACCACGGTCACCCGCGAGCTGATCGAGCTGCCCGGCGGCGCCCTCCTCCTCGACACCCCCGGCCTGCGCGAAATCGGGCTCTGGGACGGCGACGGCTCGGCCTTCGACGACATCGACAAGCTGGCCGAGCGCTGCCACTTCACCGACTGCGGCCACCTGAGCGAGCCGGGCTGCGCCGTCCGCGACGCCGTCGCCCCGGAGCGCCTCGCCGCCTGGCGCGAGCTGACCGGCGAGCGCGCCCGCCTCGACGCCCGCCGCCGGCGCTACTAGCTGATCGCCACCTCGTAGGCCTCGTCGCGCTCGAGAAACGGGGCCAGGGTGGCGTAGACAAATTTCCCGACACGACTTCGGCCGCATTTATGCGAAACTAACCTAGAAACTGCCGAAGACAGAAAAGGTTATTTAGGCCCCCTCATGACCGTCAGCGATCTACTCTGGATCAGCGAGGCCCGGATGCTCAGCATCTGTGGCTTGCCTCGGTCGACGTTCCAGGGTTGGAACCGGGCCGGTCTGGGGCTGGTTGACGCCGGGGGTGCCTATGGACTTCGCGAGGTGGTGGCGATCTCCTTGTTGGTGGCGGCGCGCGACCACATGGGGGCCGATGAACTGGTCGCCGCCTGGGGGGCATTCGACCGCTCGGGAGAGGCTGATGACCTGGTCAGAGCGGTACGGAAGGCAAAGAAGGGTGACCGTTTCGATCTCGTCGTCGCACCCACCAGCGGCGCGATGCTCATCGTGCGTGATGACGAGGAGTTGGTGCGTGCGGTGCGCGACCCCGGAGTGCCCACGACCTTCGCCGTCATCGACGTATCGGGACGCCTGCGTGCCGTGCGCGACTCCTTCGGTCGCTTCAAAAAGAAATCGAAGCGGCCGCAGAAGCGGCGTCCTGGGCGACCGAAGGCAGAGGTGACCCAGCTCCACTCCGTCGACTCAGGGGTATGAGGTGGCGGTTTTCCGTCGTGGAGCTCACGCTCGCGGCCCTTCCTCGAAGCCGAGCCGCAATCAGCGGTTCTTCAATGCTGTCTTCCAGCGGTTCTTGGAGCGAGGCGAATGGTCCGGGAAAGAGGAGCTGCGGCGCAACTTCATGCAGACCGGGACAGTCGAGTTCTGCAAGTCATGGCCGCGGCTGAGCTCCCGCCTGGTCCGTATCGAAAACGAGGACGGCGTGGAGCTCGTCGTGCTCACGGTTGCCGCCATCGCGCAGATCGACGGCGCCCAGGCATTCGTGCGCCGCTTCATTGGCACTCTGCATATCGCGATCGACCAGTACCAGCGCACCGACACGCCGCCAGTCATTTCCATTGAGCGGTTGTGCGCAGACCTGCCGGGCCTTGACAAGCGCCAGGCTCGCTGCCTGATGCGGTTGCTCGAATGCGAAGGACTGCTGAAAAGAGGAACCCCCGACGCCGTTTGCGGCGTGTTGACCGCGAAGGTGGCGCGGTTCACCGAAGTCGAAGACAGGGATGCGTACCTGCGTGAGAAACGGCGGACGGAACGTGGCCATGGCCGCCGCCGGGCCGGCGCTTTCGCGCGTCGCGTCTGGTTACGGGTCGTGGGTCCCGACTCCAGTCTTTGGGTGAAGCTTGCCGGCGGCGGAGCGATGCTCACGGTCACCTTCGTGCTCGGTGTCGTCGGTGGCCTTTTCGGCGGGTCCGTCGACAACGGCAAGAGCCACCGACATCACTCAGCCCAGGCCAGTCACGGCAGACTGCGGCCTTGATGCGCTCGCTCCCCCATGACCCCCGCCAGCTGGCGGCGATCTACGCCGGCGGCGTCGTCGGGGCGCTGATCCGGGTCGGGTTGGCCGAGGCGGCGTCGACCGATCCCGGGCAGTGGCCATGGGCGACCTTCGCGGTGAACATGGTCGGGGCGCTGCTGCTCGGCTACTTCTTCGCGCTCTATCGCGATCACCCGCCTGAGAGCCTGCGACACCCGTTCCTCGGCACCGGCATCTGCGGGACGCTGACGACCTTCTCGACGATGCAGCTGGAACTCTACGAGATGGTCGACGGGGGATACCTGGCGCTCGCGGCGGCGTACGCGGCGGTCACGATCGCCGCCGGCTACCTCTTCCTGCGGCTGGGAATCGAGTTGGAGCGGAGGCGGGGCGAGTTTGTTCCGTATAGCGAGACAAAGTCGCCCAGGGACGGCTCGCAGTGACCGCCCCGGCGTGGATCGCGGTCGGGCTGCTCGGTGGCGTCGCCGCCGCGGCTCGCTTCCTCATCGATGCCGAGATCGCCGCCCGCATCGAGACTCCGTTCCCGCTCGGCATCCTCGCGGTCAACCTCGGCGGCGCCTTCGCGCTCGGCCTCGTCGCCGCCGCCGCGCTGCACGGCCAGGCGCTGGTAATCGTCGCCGGCGGCGGCATCGGCTCCTTCACCACCTTCTCGACCTGGATCCTCGACTCGCACCGCCTGCGTGCGGGCGGCCTGGCCCGCGCGGCCTGGCTCAATATCGGCCTCTCGCTGGTCGTCGGCTTCCTCGCCGTCGCCCTCGGCCACTGGCTCGGCGGTGTCCTCTAACGCCTTCAAAGTCGTCCGGGATCGTCTCTACTTTGAATCGGGAGATGAGTGAGCAGACCTTGTTCCCAACTCCCGACCAGCCCGATGTCACCGAGGCGGCGCCGGCGCCGGTCTCGCCCATCGACCAGGATGCGCTGTCGACGCCGGCCGAACGGATCGCCCTGCGCGACCTCGAGGACGGCCAGCGGCTGGGCGGCGTCTACGCCGTGCGCCAGCGGGAGCTGCGGCGCAAGCGCAACGGCGAGCCCTGGCTGCGGCTCTCGGTCGGCGATTCCACCGGCACCGCCGAGGCCGTTTGCTGGGAGGACGCCGAGACGCTCTACGCGCTCTGCGGCACCGGCACCGCTATCCACGTCACCGGTGTCTTCGAGATGAGCGAGCGCTGGGGGGCGAAGATCAAGATCGCGGCGCTGCGCGAGGCGGAGCCGCACGAGTTCGAGGCCGACGAACTGGCGCCGGAGTCCGATGTCGCCGTCGACGACCTCGAGGCCGACCTGCGCTCGCTGCTGGCGACGATCCAGGACCCGGAGCTGCGGCTGCTGCTGGATTCTTTCTTCACTCCCGGCAGCGAGGCCTGGGCCCGCTTCCGCGACGCGCCAGCGGCCAAGACCTACCATCAGGCCTACCGCCACGGGCTGCTCGAGCACACGCTCTCGGTCGCGCAGGCGGTCAGCGCCGCCTCCAACTTCTTCCCCGGGATCGACCGCGAAGTCGCCGTCACCGGCGCCCTCCTGCACGACATCGGCAAGACAGAGGCCTACAACGACGACCCGCTGGCGATCGACCTCACCGACCTCGGCAGGCTCCAGGGCGAGATCCCGCTCGGCTACTACCTGGTGCGCCGCCAGATCGAGGAGCTCCCGGGCTTCGACCCGGCGCTCGCTCAGGCCGTGCTCCACATCATCCTCAGCCACCACGGCCAGCTCGAGCACGGCTCGCCGGTCATTCCCGCCACCCGCGAGGCCGTCCTCGTCCACATGATCGACAACCTCGGCGGCCGCCTCGGCAGCTTCGACCGCCTCGAGCGCCAGCTCCCCGCCGGCGAGTCCTGGTCGGGCTTCGACCGCGCGCTCTCCGGCTCCGCCTACTTCGGCCAGCGCGCCGCCGCCTAGTTTCCAGATCGTCGCGCCAGCAGCGTCGCGACCCGCTTGAGTACGGCCTCGGGTTCGCGGTGGAAGCGGACATCGGTGACGCGGATCAGCTCGATTCCGGCGAGCGTCAGGTCCTCGTCGCGGAGGTGATCGCGCTCGAAGGCCGCGTGGGTGCCGTGGGTCGCGTAGGTATCGAGTTCGACCGCGAAGCGGTGCTCGGCCCAGTAGAGGTCGAGCTCGAACCCCGCCTCGACGAAGTTGGTCGCCGGTCGCGGCAGGCCGGCCCCCAGCACCGCTTCGAAGAAGCGCCGCTCAAACCCGGAGCGGGTGAAGGGCACGGGTGCGTAAAGAGCGATCGCCTGGCGCAGCGGCCCGCGGCCCGCATGGCGTCCACTGCGCTGAAGCAGCTCCTCAACTGGTCCAAGATCGAACAGCTTCAGCTCCTCGCTGCGCTCGAGCATGCGTTGAAGGCGAAGGAGGCGATATTCAGCGGCGCAGTCCAGCAGGGTGCGAGGCAGGGCGGTGACGGGGATGTTCTCTTCAATTGCCCGGTCAGCCTCGGTCAGGATCCGGGAGTGATGGAGCCGGATCGGCGGTCGCGGCTTGCGCGGAACCGGCGAGGTCACGTGTAGCGGTGCCGCTCCGTAGCGCGAGACCCCCCAGAGCCAGGCCGCCGAGCCGTGGCTCAGAAGCGTGTTCGGGCCTGAGGCAAGGACTGCCGCCAGGCAGTGTCCATGGGGTGGGATGACTCGATGGCCGACGGCGTAGACGCCTCGGTACAGGGGGTGAAGATGCCCCGAGGCGACCTCGCGCTGGACGGCCTTGCGCGAGTAGCCCAGCCTCCGCTCGAGCTGGCGAATCGAGACCACGCCGTATTGCCGCTCCGCGAACTCGGCCAAGCCGGGGCCCGAGGCCCGCCGCACCGGTCCCAGCTCTGGCCCCGGCTCTCGTCCCGACCCGGTCCGGGGACCGGCCCCCGACCGTTGCGGCAGTCCTTTGTGACGCATAGGGGTACAAAGGACTGCCGCACCTGAGGTTCTCCCCCGCCGATCGCGCTTGGTCGCCGGTGGGAGGGCGTCAGAACTTGACGGTGCAGTGCTGGATCTTCTGCACGTCACCGTGTGAGCGCTTGATGCACCTGACCAGGCGCTTGGGGTTGCCCTCTTTCTTTGCCGTGTGGAAGGAGCGGCGGATTTCGCGCTGGACCTGACGGTTGACGTCGTCGATCGTGCCGCTGATGTCGGTGATGTCGACCCCGTGCACGCCGAAGGACTTTTCGAGGCTCTTGTTGGCGCCGTTGATCGCGTTGTCGGTCGTCTTCAGGACCGGCTTGACGATGAAGAAGTAGGCCGCCGCGAGGATCCCGACCGCGACCAGAAGCCGGATAACGCCGGAAGTGAGGGAGCCGAAGAGGTTGCGCAGAATGTCCATGGCGTCGGCCGCAGACTATCCTGCGACCCGTGGCGAAGGACACCGAGAAGCTGATTCGCCAGCTCTCGTTGATCTCGTTCCTGATGGCCCAAGGCAGGCCAGTTTCGGCGCTCGAGATCAAGCGGGAGGTGGAGGGGTACAGCGACATGAACGAGGACGCGTTCGCGCGGCGCTTCTACGCGGACCGAGCCGAGCTCGAGAGCCTCGGGATCATCCTCGGGGTCGAGAAGCCGGGCGAGGGCTTTTTCGAGGCCGAGCTCTACTCGCTGCCGCCGGAGAACTTCTATCTCGACGCGATCAAATTCACCGACGAGGAGCTGGCGGCGCTGAGCACGGCGCTGCTGCTGCTGACCGACGGCGGCTTCGCCTACGCCGAGCCGCTGCGGCTGGCCCTGCAGCAGGTCGCCTGGGGCCATCCCAACCCGCTGGTCGAGGGCGAGCGCGCCCCGGTCGAGATGGCGATGACGGCGAGCGCCGGCGGCCGCGACCTCTCCCAGCGGCTCTCCAAGATCGAGACCGCGATCAGCCGCCGCAAGACGATCGAGTTCACCTACTTCACGATGGAGCGGGGCGAGACCGAGAAGCGCAAGGTCGACCCCTACCACCTGGTCTTCCGCGGCGGCCAGTTCTATTTGATCGGCCACGCGCACGAGCGCGAGGCCGTGCGCGTCTTCCGCCTCTCGCGGATCCAGGGCAAGGTCGGCTACGCCTCCAAGGCCGAGCACGACTTCTCCCCGCCCGAGAATTTCGACCGCCGCGACTACGGCAGCCGTGCCGACTGGCAGTTGGGCGAGGAGCGCGGCGTCGCCAAGATCTTCATCCGCGAGCGGATCGCCTGGCTGATCGAGCGCGACTACGGCAGCTACGGGACGCTGCGCCCGGCGAAGAAAGCCGACGGCGCGCCCGGCAAGGGGCAGATCTTCGAGACCAGCTACGCCTCCCACCGCGAGCTGATCGCCTGGGTCCTGCGCTGGCGCCAGAACGCCCAGGTGCTGGCGCCCGACGACCTCCGCGAGGAGGCGGAGACGCGGCTGTCGCTGCTCCACGACCGCCACCACAACGGCTTCGAGCCGGCCGACGTCGTCGATCGGCCGCTGCGCGACGCCCCCCGTCGCGCCCGCTCCAACGGCCGCGGCGAGGCGGCGATTCGGCCCGAGCGCTTCGCCCGCCTGGTCACCCTCGCCGGGATGCTGATCGAAACCGCGAAAAAGGGCGAGCGGCTGCAG
>DASYJK010000022.1:0-6626 GCA_035996525.1 Solirubrobacterales bacterium | reverse complement strand
GCATCGCCGAAGAGAAGCTCAACACCCACGGCGGCGCGATCGCCCTCGGCCACCCCTTCGGGATGACCGGCGCCCGCATCATGGGCACCCTGCTCAACGTGATGGAGACCGACGACCACCAGGTCGGCCTCGAGACCATGTGCGTCGCCGGGGGACAGGGCGAGGCAATGATCGTCGAGCGGGTCTGAGGTCATCTGACGCGGCGCATTTCGGCGTCCTCGGTCGCTCACGTGCAGAGCACGCTTCGCTTCCTGCGTCCTTGAACTGCTTGGTCAGATGACCTCAGACAAGGATCCAGTGGAGCGGGCGGGCGCGGACCTTTCGAAGGTCACGGCCGAGGACGCCAGGCAGTTCATCAGCGGCAGCTTCCCCGGGGATCTGGGGATCGAGCCGCTGCAGATCGAGGACACGCAGGCGCGGGGCAGGATCGTCGTTGACCGGCGGCACCTGCACCCGGGCGGGTTCGTCCACGGCGGCGCCTGGACCGCGCTCGGCGACACCGTCGCCGCCTGGGCGACCTTCCGCAAGATCCCACCGGGGCACGACTTCACGACGATCGAGCTCAAGCTCAACGTCTTCGGCTCCGGCCTGCTGGGCGATGAGATCGTCGCCGAGGCGAGGCCGCTCCACGTCGGCCGCACCACGGTCGTGATCGAGGTCCGGATCGAGCGGATCAGGGACGGCGGCGCGCCAAAGCTGGCCGCGAACTTGATCGTCACCCAGTTCGTCTTGCCGCCGCGCGAGTCCTAGGCGGAGCTAGACGAAATCGGCGGCCAGCAGGCCGACCAGCCGGGGCAGCGAGCCCAGGGCCGCGGCCTGCTCGAGCTGGCGCTGGGCGCCGGTGCGCTCGCCGAGGCGGATGGCGTCGTCGAGCGCCGCGGCGCAGCCGAGCGCCTCGGCGTGGGGGCGGCAGACCGCGACCAGGTCGGCGAGCAGCTCGCGGGCCGGCACCCGCCCGCCCAGCTCCGGCTCGATCAGCTCGGCGTCCATGCCGTCGCGGGCGGCGAGGAAGCGGTTCTCCTCCAGCACCTCCTGCGGCATCGAGCGTTCCATGTGGTCCGCGCCCTCGATCTCGGCGCGGACGATCGACTGGACCAGGGCGGCGATCGCGGCGGTGTCGGAGAGGGTGGTCTGCGCGTCCATGATCCGCACCTCGACGGTGCCGAAGCGCGGCTGCGGGCGCACGTCCCACCAGAGGAAGGTCGGCTCCGGCACGGCGTCGCAGCGGATCAGCACATCGACCGTCTCCACGTACTCGGCGTAGTCGACGAAGGGACGGGGGATCCCGACCCGCGGGAAGGCCTGGAACAGCGGCGTCCGGGCCGAGGCGAGGCCGGTGTCGCGGCCCTGCCAGAAGGGCGAGTTGACCGAGAGCGCCAGCAGCAGCGGGATGTGGGTGCGGAGTCGGTTGGCGGCGTGGATCGCCGCTTCGGCGCCGGGCACGCCGACGTGGACGTGGAGCCCGAAGGTCGGCTCGCGCCGGGCCAGCTCGCGCATCGAGCCGTAGACGAACTGGTAGCGCTCGCCGGCGGAGACGACGATCTCCTGCCAGACCGCGAAGGGGTGGGTGCCGGCGCTGGCGGCCCGCATCGAGAGCGGCCGCAGGACCGCGTCGAGCTCACCGCGCAGCGTCGCCAGTTCCTCGACGGCATCGCCGATGCGGCCGTGCACACCGGTCTGGATCTCCAGCGCCGAGCCGTGCGTCTCCGCCGTGAAGCTCTCGCTGTCGGGGCGGGGGAGGCGGGGCAGGACGCTGTCGATCCGGTGGGCCAGCGCCCAGCTGGTCGCGTCGAGCAGCATCACCTCTTCCTCGATCCCGACCGTGTAGGGGCCGAGCTCGTGCGGCTCGGCCCAGGTCGCCCAGGCCGGCGCCGTGTCCGCCAACGCCTCCACCTCGCTCACGCGACCTCGCGGCCGCTGCGGCGCTGGAACTCGGCGCCATCGTCGCGGCAGGCATCGACGAAGTTCTTGAACAGCGCCGCCTCGTAGACGCGGTGGACCAGGGTCTCGGCGTGCCACTGGACGCCGATCAGGAAGGGGCGACTCGGATCCTCGACGCCCTCGATCGTGCCGTCGGGGGCGCGGGCGCTGACCTCGAGCCCCTCGCCGACGCGGTCGAGCGCCTGGTGGTGGAAGGAGTTGACGTCGATCACGTCGATCTCGGTGCCGCCCAGCGCCGCCGCCAGCTCGCTGCCGGGAACGACCTCGACCGGGTGGCTGGTCTGGTTGCCGGGGGTGCGCTGGCGGTGGGCGATCTCGGTCGAGATCTCCGGCAGGTGCTGGTGCAGGGTGCCGCCGCGGACGACATTGATCGCCTGGGTGCCGCGGCAGATCGCCAGGATCGGCATCTCGCGGGCGTCGGCGCGGCGCGCCACCGCCAGCTCGAAGCGGTCGAGGTTGGGCTCGATCGGCCCCAGTTCGGGATGCGGCTCGGCGCCATAGCCGGCCGGGTCGAGGTCGGGACCGCCGGAGAGGCAGATGCCGTCAAGGCGGTCAAGCAGCGGCTCGATCGCGTCCAGGCCCAGCGGCGGCATCACCAGCGGCAGCGCCCCGGCGGCCTCGAGGCCGCGCAGGTAGGGGAGGCCGAGCGCCATCTCCAGCCGCGTCGGCGGCTCCCCCTCGGGGGTCGGGTTGAGGCTCTCGGCCCGCCGCATCTCCGAGGTCGTGACCCCGATCAGCGGCCGCTCGCGGCGCGAGGCGAGGGAGCGCGACTTCATCGCCTCGCCGCCGGGGCGTCGACCACCCAGGTGTCCTTGCAGCCGCCGCCGCGGGAGCTGTTGACGATCATCTCGCCGGCGCCGCGGGCGTAGCGGGTCAGCCCACCCGGCATCGCGGTGGTGGCGGTGGCGGAGCTGACCACGAACGGGCGCAGGTCGACGCGCCGCGGCCGCAGCCGGGCGCCGCAGACGGTGGGATGGCTGGAGAGCTGCACCGTCTCCTGGGCGATGAAGCTCTCGGGGCGGCGGCGGACCAGGCCGATCGCCCGGCGCCGCTGGGGCTCGGTCGCCTTCGGCATGATCGTCACGCCCTCGCCGCCGAAGCCGTCGCGGGGCTTGATCACCAGCTCGTCGAGCCTGTCCATCGTCTCCTCGCGGCCGGCGGCATCGGAGAGGTCGAAGCTGGGGACCGAGCGCAGCAGCGGCTCCTCGTCGAGGTAGAAGCGGACCATGCTCTCGGTGTAGGCGTGGGCGAGCTTGTCGTCGGCGAGGCCGGTGCCGAAGGCGTTGACGCAGCGCAGCCGGCCCGACGCCAGCGCCGGCAGCAGCAGCTCGCCCAGCGCGGTCAGGGCTCCATCGGGGCCGCTCAGCCGGTCCTCGTCGAGGCGGCGGTAGAGGACGTCGAGCTGGCGGTGGTCGCGGTTGTGGCGGGCGAAGAGGCGGCCACGCTCGACCTCGAGCTCGCCCAGCTCGACCACCGGGATCCCGAGCTCGTGGCCGAGCCGGCGGTGCTCGTACCAGGCGCCGCTGGCGGGCCCGTCGGAGAGGATCGCCGCCGCCGGCTCTTCGCGGCCGGCGGGGGCGGCGGCCCGGATCGCGGCGCCGAGCTCGCCGACGTAGGAGCCCAGCGACCGCGGCCGTAGCGCGGCGCCCAGCGCCGGCTCGACCGCCTCGCGGACCGCGATCGCGTAGCTGGCTCCGGAGGGCATCCGCAGATTGTCCTCCAGAACCAGCAGCGCGCCATCGGCGCCCCTGACCAGGTCGAGGCCGACGACGGTCGCCGGCGGCACCTCCGGGTCGAGCAGTCCCCGCATCCGCGGCTCATAGCCGGAGGAGCTCTCGAGCAGCCGCCGTGGCACCACCCCCGCGTCGAAGATCCGCTGGCCGCCGTAGGCATCGAGCAGGAAGGCGTTGAGGGCCTTGGTCCGCTGCACCAGCCCCGCCTCCAAGCCCGCCCACTCGGCGGCGGCGAGCAGCCGCGGCACCGGATCCACGGTCATCGGCTGGCCGGGGCCAAAGTCGAGCCCGAGCTCGGTGGCCGAAGATTGAACGCGCTCGCGCAGCGCCGATAGATCGTGCTGCGCGAGCGCGTCGAGCACCGCCGCGTAGGGAGGTCGCGGAGTGCCCTCGGGGACGAACGCCTCGTCGAAGCGACCCGGGTCGAGCGGGTACTTCCCGGCGCCGGGAGAGGGGCGGGCCGGATCCAAGGTCGTCGCCATTTATGGAAGCTACCCCCGTAGTGGGGGGTCCCAACATGGCCCAGAGTCGAAAATCGACCCGCGCCGCATGGACAATCGTCAGACGGGGTCTTCGGGCTCGGCCGGCGGGCCTTCCAGTCGTTCGATCTGCGGCAGCTTCCAGAGCGCGCTGGCGATCGTCAGCCCGATCGCGGCCGAGAGCAGGGAGAGGAACCAGGCGGTCGCGTCGAGCAGCTCCATTTCGAAGAAGTCGCGCAGCGGCGGGATCGCGAGGATGCCGGCGTAGAGACCGGCGAGACCGACGACCATCGCCAGCATGTAGCTCTGGATCGCGATGTGCTCGCGGCCCGGCCCGCGCTCGAGCAGCAGCACGAAGGAGAGGCCGAGCACGATCAGGGTCGTCGTCGCGGCGGTGCGGCCGGCCTCGAGGGTGCCGCCGAAGACGGTGTCGACGAGGAAGAAGGAGAGGATCGAGCCGAGCGCCGTCGCGACCCCGGCCGGAACCGCGAAGGCGGCCAGCGCGCGCAGCAGACGTCCGCGGTAGAGCGGCCCGTCCGACGGCGCCAAGGCGAGCACGAAGGAGGGGATGCCGATCGTCAGAAAGGCCGCCAGGGTGAGGTGGCGCGGCAGGAAGGGGAAGGCGAACCCGGGCACCGCGACCAGCAGGATCAGGGTCGCGGCGTAGACGGTCTTGGTCAGGTAGAGGCGGCCGAGGCGGTGGATGTTGCGGGCGATCCGCCGCCCCTCGGCGACCGCCTCCGGCAGCCGCGAGAACTCGTCTTTGAGCAGGACGATGTCGGCGACGCCCTTGGTCACCTGCGTGCCTGAGCCCATCGCCACCGCCATCCGCGCCTGCTTCAGCGCCGGCACGTCGTTGACGCCGTCGCCGATCATCGCCACGTAGCGCCCGGCCGCGACCAGGGCGGCGACCAGCGCCTTCTTCTGCTCCGGCTTGATCCGGCAGAAGACCGTGTTCTCAGTGGCGATCTGACCGAGCCGCTCCGGGTCGTCGGGCAGTTCGTGGCCCTCGACGATCCCGGCGTCGCGCGGCACCCCGACCGCGTAGGCGACCGCGGTGACGGTGGCGCGGGCGTCGCCGGAGATCAGCTTCAGGTCGACTTCCTGCTCGCGGATCACGGCGATCGTCTCGGCTGCGTCGGGTCGCAGCGTCTCCTCCAGCACGACCAGGGCCAGCGGCGCCAGTTTCGGCGGCCGGGCGGCGAGGGGGTCGGCGGGCAGCGCCTCGCCGGACTCGCCGAAGGCGACGACGCGGCGCCCGGCCGCGGTCTCCCGCTCGAGCTTGCGAGCGAGGTCCGGCGGCAGGTCGAGCGCCCCCGCCTCGGCCAGCACGTCGGGCGCCCCCATCACGTAAGTCGAGCCGTCGCCGTCGCGGTCCCCGCCGGCGCCGTTGGCGAGCGCGACCCCACTCCACTTCCACTCCGAGGAGAAGGGGACCTCGGCGCGGACGCTGCCGGCCTGGCCGGGGTAGCGGGCGGCGATCGTCTCCAGGGTGCGGTTGCGGTCGCCGGCGCTGGCGGCGAAGGTCGCGAGGGCCGCCTCGGCCGCGCCGGTATCGGCCCCGGCCGCGAACTCGACCCCGGCCAGCCGTAGCTCGCCCGCGGTCAGGGTCCCGGTCTTGTCGACGCAGATCGTGTCGACCGCGGCCAGGCTCTCGCTGGCGCTCATCTGCTGGACCAGGGTGTCGCGTTTGGCCAGCCGCACCGCGGCGACCGCGAAGGTGACGCTCATCAGCAGCACCAGTCCCTCGGGGATCAGCGTCACCAGGCCCGCGGTCGCGGTCTGCGCCGCTTCGTCGAGGCTGGTGTTGCTGATGCTGAGACTGAGGACGAGGATCGCCGCCAGCGGCAGCATCAGGTAGGTGGAGGCGAGGATCACCCGGTTGACCTCGCGCTGCAGCGGCGAGGGCGGGTGGCGGAAGGCGCGCGCCTCGCCGGCGAGCTTGCCGGCGTAGCTCTGCTCGCGGACCGCGTCGACCAGGTAGTGGCCGGAGCCGGAGACGCAGAAGGAGCCGGAGAGCACGCGGTCGCCCTCGCCCTTGCGGATGCCGTCGGCCTCGCCGGTCAGCATCGACTCGTCGAGAGTCATGCCGCGGCTGGCGATCGCCTCACCGTCGGCGACCAGCTGGTCGCCCGGCTCGACGCGGACGACGTCGCCGGGGACGATCTCGGTCGCCAGCACCTCGACCCGGGCGCCGTCGCGGACGACCTTGGCGCGGGGGGCGACGAGGACCGCGAGCTCGTCCAGGGTCGCCTTCGCCTTCAGCTCCTGGCGGATGCCGATGTAGGAGTTGATCACCGCGATCAGCCCGAACAGCGAGTCGGCGTAGAGCCCGAGCCCGAGGTCGAGGACGAAGAAGACGCCGATGATCGCGTTGAAGAGGGTGAAGACGTTGCCGGCGACGATGCTCGAGGTCGAGCGCGAGGAGGTCTCCTCCGGCGCCCCCAGCTTGCGCAGGCGCTTGGCCGCCTCG
>DASYJK010000021.1:0-7670 GCA_035996525.1 Solirubrobacterales bacterium | reverse complement strand
TTGTGCTTGAGAGTGCGCGCCTCCTCTTGGGCGAGGACGACGACTTGGCGGGCTCTCTCGGTGAATCGCTCGAACAAAAGATTCCTCTTCTTGGTCGAACCCGGTTGGCCCGGGTTAGTACCGGCAGACGCCCTTCGTTATCGGCAGGCGTCCATGTGTTCCGTAACTCTACCGAGACCGTCAGTCCGGTCCCGGGCGCCAAGTCGGTCTTTACGTCTTCATCGCCGGAAACAGCAGCACCTCACGCAGGCTGCTCGCACCCGTCAGCATCATCACCAGGCGGTCGATCCCGAGCCCGACGCCGCCGGTCGGCGGCATTCCCTGCTCGAGCGCCTCGATGAAAGCCTCGTCGTAGGGCTGCGCCTCGTCATCCCCGCGCTCCAGCTCGGCGGCCTGCTGCTCGAAGCGGCGGCGCTGCTCGTCGGGGTCGTTGAGCTCGCTGAAGGAGTTGGCGATCTCGACTCCGCCGAGGAAGGCCTCCCAGCGCTCGACCAGGCCCGGCGCCGAGCGGTGCGCCTTAGCGAAGGGCGAGAGCTCGACCGGGTAGTCGAGCACGAAGGTGGGCTGGACCAAAGCCGGCTCGACCTCGCGTGAGAAGA
The DNA here is from genome assembly GCA_035996525.1 of Solirubrobacterales bacterium. Taxonomy (GTDB): domain Bacteria; phylum Actinomycetota; class Thermoleophilia; order Solirubrobacterales; family 70-9; genus VAYN01. Next base: position 7,071 of record DASYJK010000021.1, on the reverse strand, counting down.
GCCCGTCGACCAGCTTGCCCCAGCCCTCGGCCGGGTCGGGCTCGGTCCCCAGCGCCCGCGCCAGCGCCTCCCGGGTCGGGTGCTCGGCGATGTCGACGCCAGCCCGCTCGAGGATCGCCTCGCGCATCGTGATCCGCCGCCACGGTGGCGCCAGGTCGATCTCGACCTCGCCGCGCTTGACCACCGTCGTGCCCAGCACCCGCTCCGCCACCTCGGCGACCAGCAGCTCGAGGTCGTGCGCGGTCTTCTCGTAGTCGGCGTAGGCCTCGTACCACTCGAGCATCGTGAACTCGGGGTTGTGCTTGTGCGAGACGCCCTCGTTGCGGAAGTCCTTGCCGAGCTCGTAGACGCGATCGATGCCGCCGACGACGAGCCGCTTCAGGTAGAGCTCGGTGGCGATGCGCAGGTAGAGGTCGCGGTCGAGGGCGTTGTGGTGGGTCGTGAAGGGCCGGGCGAGGGCGCCGCCGTAGAGCGGCTGCAGGACCGGCGTCTCGACCTCGGTGTAGCCGTGTTCGTCGAACCAGCGGCGGATCTCGCTGATCGCGCGGGCGCGGATCTTGAAGACGCGGCGGCTCTCCTCATTGGCGATCAGGTCGAGCTCGCGGCGGCGGAAGCGGGTCTCGGTGTCCTCGAGCCCGTGGAACTTGTCGGGGGGCGGGCGCAGGCTCTTGGCCAGCAGGCGCCAGTGGTCGATCGCCAGCGAGAGCTCGCCGCCGCGGCGGGTCGCCATCGCCGTCCCCTCGGCGCCGACGATGTCGCCAAGGTCGAGGTTGACGAGGAGGGCGAACGCCTCCTCCCCGAGCAGGTCCTCGCGGGCGTGCAGCTGGATCTGGCCGCTGCCGTCGCGGAGGTCGAGGAAGCAGGCCTTGCCGTGGCCGCGGCGGGCGACGATGCGGCCGGCGACGCGGTGGCGCGACTCGGTCTCCATCCCCGCGGCCAGGCCCTCGTGGGCGGCCCGCACCTCGGCGATCTCCTCGCGCCCGGAGAACTCATGCGGGAACGGCTCGATCCCCGCGTCCCTGATCCGACCGAGCTTCTCGCGGCGGTCGCGCAGTACGTCGGAAAGTTTGGGCTCTTCAGCCGGCTCGCTCATCTAGCGCGAGCCTATAGACCGTCAGGCCTTCTCAATCTTCGTGATTTTCAGTTTCTTCTTCGGGCCGCGCGGCACCTCGACAGTGACGACGTCGTTGCGCTTGCGGCCGACCAGAGCCTTGCCGATCGGCGACTCGTTGGAGAGCTTGTGCTCGACCGGGTTGGCCTCAGTCGAGCCGACGATCTGGAATTTCTGCGAGTCGCCGGTCTTCTGGTCTTTGACGTGGACGATCGAGCCGAAACCGACCTCCTCGGTGTTGAGCGCCTTCTCGTCGATCACCGTGGCGCGCCGCAGCCGCTCTTCGAGCTGAGCGATCCGGCCCTCCAGCAGGGCCTGTTCGTTCTTGGCGTCGTCGTATTCGGCATTCTCGGAGATGTCGCCGAATTCACGGGCCTCCTTGATCCGCGCCGCGACCTCGCGGCGTTTGGTCGTCGAGAGGTGCTCGATCTCCGCTTTCAGTTTTTCGAGACCCTCTGAGGTGACAACGGCCTGACGACTCACTAGTACGACCTCACTTTTGGCTTTTGGGAGAGCCGCGGAAACGACTCCCAGACCGAAAAAAACACCCAGATATGGCGGACTGATTCGCCACACCCAGGCACGGAGTCGCGGGATTATAGCGAGGGGCGTAACCCGGCAATCAGGGGCGTTCAAGCAACCGCGGCGGGCGCGGCAAAGCCGCCGATCAGCTCCCGTGCCCGGGGGAGGTCGGCGCTGCGCTGAAGCTCCTCGGCGACCGCCTCCGGCACCTGCAGCCGCTCCACGTACCAGGGGTAGAACTTGCGCAGGTAGCGCTCGGCCCGCTCGCCGCCGAGATGGTCCTCGGCGCTGTCCATCACCCAGAGCAGCTCCGCTGCGACCTCCTCGCGGGCCGGAGGCTCGTGGCGTTGCCCGGTCAGTTCCTCGAACAGCCAGGGGTTGCCGAGCGAGCCGCGGGCGATCATCACCGCGTCGGCGCCCGACTCCTCGTAGGCGCGGCGGGCGGCCTCGGCGCTGGAGAGCCCACCGGAGACGATCACCGGCACCTCTACGCGCTCGGCCAGCTCCCGGGTCAGCTCGTAGTCGGGCTTGCCCTTGTGGCCCTTGCTCGCCGCCCTCGGGTGGAAAGCGATCGCGGCGACGCCGGCCTCCTCGGCCAGGCGCAGCGCGAGGTCGAAGCCGGAGCGATCACCGGCCTCGATCCCGGACCGCAGCTTCACCGTCACCGGCACCCCTCCCCCGCCGGCGATCGCACCGCGCGCCAGGGCCAGCGCCAGGTCGGGATCGCGCAGGAGCTGGGCGCCGGCGCCGGTCTTGCGGACCTTTGGGACCGGGCAGCCCATGTTGATGTCGATCAGGTCGGCGCCGGCCGCGGCGGCGATCGCGGCGCCGGAGCGCATCACCTCGGCGTCGTGCCCGAAGAGCTGAACCGAGACCGGGTGCTCGTCGGGGTGGATCCGCATCAGCTCGCGTAGGGTGCGCTCGTTGCGGTAGTGGAGGGCGAAGCTGGAGACCATCTCCGAGACCGCCAGACCGGCGCCGTGGCGTTTGGCCTGCAGGCGCACGAACCAGTTGCCGATCCCGGCCAGCGGAGCGAGGAGGACGCGATTGGCGATCGGCACGCCGCCGATCTCGAAGGGCTCGGTCAGGGCCGGCTGGGTAGCTCCATGTTCAGCGGTTGCGCTCATGGATCAGCCGCAGGCCTTTCAGGGTGAGCAGGTCGTCGACCTCGTCGATCGTCTCGGTGAAGGGAACCACGGTCGCGGCGTAGCCGCCGGTGGCGAGCAGCCGGGGGTTCGGCAGTTCCTCTTCGATCCGGCGGACGATGCCATCGATCAGGCCGGCGAAGCCGAAGATGAAACCGGAGTGGATGGCCGCGCGAGTCGAACGGCCGATCGCTTCCCGGGGCTCTTCGAGGTCGATGCGGGTGATGCGGGCGGCGCGTTCGATCAGGGCACTGAGCGAGGGCGCGAGGCCGGGGCCGATGGCGCCGCCGAGGTACTCGCCGTCGGCGGAGACGGCGTCGATGTTGATGCCGGTCCCGAAGTCGACGGAGACGCAGGCCTCGCCGAAGCGCTCGTAGGCGGCGATCGCGTTGACGAGGCGGTCGGCGCCGACCTCGAGCGGATTCTCGATCCGGATCGGCATCCCGGTCCTGACCCCGGGCCCGATCGTCAGGCACTCGGCGTCGAGGTAGCGCCGCGCAAGCTCTTCGAACTGGCTGCCGAGCGGCGGTACGACCGAAGAGACAGAGAGGGCGTCGACATCGCGAAAGGTCATCCCGGAGAGTGAGAAAAGGCCGTCGATCCGCTCCGCCAGCTCATCGCCGGTGGCCCCGGAGCGGGTCTGAAAGCGCCAGTGCTCGGTCAGCTCCTCGCCCTCGAAGACGCCGAGGTGGGTCTGGGTGTTGCCGACGTCGACCGCTAGGAGCACCCGGCGATTATCGCCGGATCGAGGCCGGGGTGCCCGGTTGAGCGCTTTTGCGCATAGGATCGGCCGGTGGCCGCCCGTCTCTACGTGATTCCCGCCTCGCACCCGGCGATCGCCGCCCGGCTGATGCTCGAGCGCAAGGGCATCGAGTACAAGCGCACCGACCTGCTGCCGGTGATCTCCAAGGGCGCGCTGCGCGCGGTCGGCTTTCCTCGCCAGACCGTCCCGGCGCTGAAGATCGACGGCGTCAAGGTTCAGGGATCGCGCCAGATCGCCCGCGAGCTCGAGCGCCTGCGCCCCGAGCCGGCGCTGTTCCCCGCCGATCCGGAGCAACGAGCCGCGGTCGAGGAGGCCGAGCGCTTCGGCGACGAGGAGCTGCAGCACCCGCTCCGCCAGATCCTCTGGTGGACCCTGAAGCACGACAAGGCACCGCTGCGCAGCTACTCGGAGGGCGCCAAGATCGGGATGCCGATCGGCCTGGCGATGAAGACGGCGGCGCCGATCGTCGCCCTCTCCGCCCGCTTCAACGAATCCAGCGACGAGAACACCCGCGCCGGCCTGGCGGCGCTGCCGGGCATGCTCGACAAGGTCGACGAGCTGATCGCCGCCGGGGTCATCAACGGCGAGGAGCTAAACGCCGCCGACTTCCAGATCGCGCCCAGCATCGGCCTGGCGATGACCCTCGACGACCTGCGGCCGGCGATCGAGGCACGGCCGGCCGGTGCGCTGGCCAAGCGCGTGGTCCCGGACTACCCCGGCAAGACGCCGCCGATCCTCCCCGCCGCCTGGCTCGAGCCGCTGCGCGGCAAGCCGGCGGCAGCCGCCTAAAGCGGGCCGACCCGGTCCGCCCGCTGACCCGCGGGCAGCACCGCCAGGGCGTCGGCAAGTCGCGTGCCGTCGGGCAGGATCAGGTCGGGGTCCAGCTCCAGCAGCGGCGCGAGGACGAAGCGGCGGCTGGCGACCTCGCGGTGCGGCAGGGTCAGGCGCTCGGTCTCGAGCTCGAGGTCGCCGAGCAGCAGGAGGTCGACGTCGAGCGGGCGAGGGCTGTGGCGGGGGGCCTGGAGGGCGCGGCCGCGCTCGACCTCGACCGCCTTGCAGACGTCGAGCAGCGCCTCCGGCTCGAGCTCGGTGCGGATCCGGATCGCGGCGTTGAGGAAATCCGGCTGGTCGAGGATCTCGCCGACCGGCTCGGTCACGTAAGCGGAGGAGACCGCCTCGACCTCGACGCCGCGTTCGCGCAGCAGCTCGATCGCCGCCCGCAGATGGCCGGCGGAGTCACCGACGTTGGAGCCGAGTCCGAGGTAGCCGCCGCGCAACGAACTAGCCCTCGCGGGCGTCGTCCTCGCCGTCGTCGACGGCGCGTTCCTGGGTCACCTCGACCGCGACCTCCTGGATCGCCAGCGGCAGCGGCGGCTCCGGCTTCGCCGCCCTGACCCGGACCGAGTCGCAGCCGTAGCGCTCCATCAGCCGCTGACCGATCACCTGGGCCAGGCGCTCCAGGGTCTTGTAGCTGCGCTCGGTCGCGGCGAGGGTGACGATGTCGCAGACCTGGGCGTAGTCGACCGTGTCCTCGAGTCGGTCGGTGAGCACGGCGTCGCAGTCGGGCACGTCGAAGGAGATGTCGAACTCGAGCCGCTGTCCAACCTCCTGCTCGGCGTCGCTGACGCCGTGGTGGGTGTAGATCGAGAGCCCGCGCAGCTCGACTTCGGCGCTCGATTCGATGCCGTTGCCGTGAGCCTCCACTACACAAATCTCGCGCTTCGCTCGCGGCACGATGAATCAGATATGGACGTTTGCTCGCTCCGCACTCGTGGCAACCTATCCCAGGATCGCCGTGGCGACGGCCATCGCCTGGCCGACCTCGGCGACATCGTGGACGCGCAGGACGTCGGCGCCCTCGGCCGCGGCCAGGACGGAGGAGGCGATCGTGCCGCCGAGCCGCTCACCGGCGTCGGAGCCATCGACCCGGCCGATGAAGCTCTTGCGCGAGGTGCCGATCACCAGCGGCCGGCCCAGCTCGCCGAGCTCGGAGAGGCGGCGCAGCAGCTCCAGGTTGTGGGCGGCGGTCTTGCCGAAGCCGATCCCCGGATCGAGCCAGATCCGATCCTCCCCCACCCCGGCCGCGAGCGCCGCTTCGACCCGCTCGGCGAGAAACGCCTTGACCTCGTCGACGACATCGCCATAGACCGGGTTCTCCTGCATCGTCCGCGGGCTGCCGAGCATGTGCATCAGCACCACCGTGGCGCTGCGGTCGGCACACAGCGCCGCCATCTCACCGTCTCCCCGCAACGCCGTCACGTCATTGACGATCGTCGCCCCAGCATCGAGGGCGGCCTCGGCGACAGCGGCCTTCGAGGTATCGACGGAGATCTCAGCGTCATTCTCGGCCAACCCCTGAATGACCGGCACCACCCGCCGCAGCTCCTCCGCCTCAGAAACCTCCCTCGCTCCCGGCCGAGTCGATTCCCCCCCGACATCAAGAATCGCCGCCCCCGCCCGAGCAAGCCCCTCCCCATGGGCGACAGCCGCATCCGGATCCAGATACAACCCCCCATCCGAAAACGAGTCCGGAGTCACATTCACGACCCCCATCAACTTCGGCTTCATCAGAGGAAGTATCTCCGTCGCCCCTCTCGCGGGTGGCGTGGGGGCGGGGGTCCCCCGCGGCGCGGAGGATGCGCAGCATCCGAGCACCGTGGGGGATGCCGCCACGACAGGACCCGCGAGCCGGGGCTCGCCCGAGCTACTCAGCTGGCGTCGCCGCCGGCAAACCCCGGGCGTGGATGCGGATTCGGCCGCGCACCCTCGCGCTGCGGCCGCTCCGGCTCCGGAGGCGTCTCGACCGGCTTGGCCGGCTCCTCGTCCTCGGCGAAGACCTCGTCCGCGGACTTGCCTTCGAGCAGCGCCGCGAACTGCTCGGCGTCGATCGTCTCCCGCTCGAGCAGCAGTTTCGAAACCCGATCGAGCTCGTCGCGGCGCTCGCCGAGCAGGCTCTTCGCGGTCTGGTGGGCGCTCTCGACGATGCGGCGGATCTCGTCGTCGATCTCGCGGGCGATCTCGTCGGAGTAGTCGGGCTCGGAGGAGAACTCGCGACCGAGGAACGGCTGGCCGCGGTCGTGGCCGAAAACGCGGGGGCCGAGCCGCTCGGACATGCCGAAGCGCATCACCATCTGCTTCGCCGTCTCGGTCACCTTTTCGAGGTCGTTGGAGGCGCCGGTGGTGATCTCGCCGAAGATGATCTCCTCGGCGGCGCGGCCGCCGAGGGTCATCGCCATCGTGTCGGTCAACTCGGCGCGGGTGGTGAGGAACTTGTCCTCGGTCGGCAGGCTGATCGTGTAGCCGAGCGCCTGGCCGCGGCTGATGATCGAGATCTTGTGGACCGGGTCGCAGTTGGGCAGCAGCTGGCCGACGATCGCGTGGCCCATCTCGTGGTAGGCCGTGATCAGGCGCTCCTTCTCGCTCATCACCCGGGTCTTCTTCTCGGGGCCGGCGATCACGCGCATGATCCCCTCCTCGAGCTCCTTCATGCTGATCTCGCGACTGCCGGTGCGGGCGGTCAGCAGGGCGGC
>DASYJK010000020.1:0-4341 GCA_035996525.1 Solirubrobacterales bacterium | reverse complement strand
AAGAGAAACTGCCGGCTCTGGCGGCGTTTGCAGCGCCCTGAAGACGACCCGAACGAGGTGTCGTTTCAAGCACCGGAACGCTTCCTTGGTCGTCTTGCCCTCGGCCCGCTTCTTGGCGATGTAGGCGCGAGCCGGTGGGTGCACCCTGGCTTGGGTCAAGACGACGACGTGGAGGGCGGCGTTCAGCTTGCGGTTGCCCAGGCGCGAGAGGCGGTGGCGGTTGCTGCGCCCCGAGGAGACCTCGATCGGCGCGCAGCCGGCGTGGCGGGCGAGGGCGGCGTCTGAGCGAAAGCGCCCGGCGTCGGTCTCGACCAAGATGCGGGCGGCGACGAGATCGCCGACGCCGGAGATCGCGAGGAGGCGCGGGGCCAGCGGCCGCACCATCGCCCCGATCTCGGCCCGCAGCTCGCCCACGCGGCGAGTGATCTCGCCGATCCGGATCAGCAGCTCGCGGCAGATCCCGACGAGGACGCCGTGGGCGCCGTAGCGGCCGAGGCGCTGGGAGAGGCCGCGGCGGGTCGCCTCGCGGTCGAGGGTGCGGCCGAAGGGCTCGAGGCCCGCGTCGAGGTCGTGGAGGTGCCAGCGCAGGCGCATGCAGTGGGCGGTCCGCTCGGCCACGAGGTCCTCGCGGTGGTCGACCAGGAGCTTCAACTCGCGCAGCCTCGGGTTGTGGGAGGCCGCCGGCAAGCCCGGCTCTCGCAAGGCTGCCCGAGCAACCGCGAGGGCGTCGATCGCGTCTGACTTTCCGACCGTGCGGGCTCCCTTTCTCTCCCGCGCGGTCATCCGGGTGCCGACCCGCACCACCGGTTCGGAGGCGGCGAGCAGAAAGCGCTCGAGGCGGCCGTTGACGTGACGGCAGTCCTCGAGCGCGAAGCGCAGGCCGCCCTCGGCGGCCAGCCCGTGGGCCCAGGCGAGAAGGCGCTCGTGGCCTTCTTCCGTTCCGGCCACGGTCAGCTCGCCGAGGAGCTCTCCCGTCGCGTCTTTGACCGCGGCGGCGGTGTGGGTGTCTTTGTGGGGGTCGATTCCGATCGTGATCAACTGGCGCTCCTATCCTTTGCGGTGTCCTCGGATGGCGGAGCGAAGGCGGACGGAACTGGGTGGGGCTTTTAAGCGGGCTCCTATCAGGTCACGCCATCGGTCCTCTGAAGCGCGACGGGCGACACGACCCTTCTGGCCAGCCTCTCCTGAGGCGACGAGATAGTGCGGGGTCAGCCCGTCGCGCCGAGGACGCTAGGCCGGTGGTCTGACGCTTCGGCCACCGCGCTTGCGGAAGGGACACTGGCACCCAGTTCGTAGTGTGTCGGGGGTTGAGGTTGGGTGCTGGGTAGGGGCCTTGGGTGGCTGCCTGGAGGCCTGATGGACGGACTTTGTCTTGGCAGCTGCTCCTTGGCTGTCTCATCATTCGCTACTGGTTCGTGGTGGCTCATTTTCTTCTGCATCTGGAATTTTGAATTTGCCTATTTGCATCTCTGGCGATTGCCATTCGATCCCCGCGAGCAATTCATCCAGCGACGTTTCCAGCGCCGCCGCGAACTTCATCGCCGAGTCGAGCCCCGGCAGGGATAGGCCGCGCTCGATCTGGCTGATCGCGGTGCGGTGCGTCGAGGTCCGGAAGGCGAGCTCGTCCTGGCTCACGTCCGCTGCACTGCGAGCCCTTGCGAGATTGCTCCCGAAGCAGCGGGCGAACTGCTCGCGTTCCAGGCCTACGCGGCGCCCCACCGCTACACCCCCTCCCCGAGGATCTCGTTGAAGCGCAGGGCGGCCCGCGTCGGCAGTACGAGCCCGTCGCCGCGAAACAGCAAGCCGACCCCGACCAGGTCGCGGACAGCGCGTTCGACTCGGTCTCCTTCGGCGAAGTCGGCTGAACCGGCGGTTATTTCCCGCACCAGCTCCAAGAGGCGCAGCTGCGTCGGATAAATCGTCAGGACGTGGATCAGAACGACGCCCTGGTCGTGGAGATCCTGGGCGGCGGTCGAGGCGCGGTCATCATCGCTCACGCCACTAGGCTTGTCGTGCATGGGAGGTCACTCTCCTGTGCCATGCCCCCGGCTGTTCCACCAGCGCGGGGGCGCTTTTTATGGATTTGTAAAGCGTAACAGCACTAGTGAAGCTTTACTAGTTGGCCTTCACCTGGCGAGCTTTGCTCGTCTTTGACAGCGTCAAGACCATGGGAGGCCCAGACCAGCCGCAGCCCGCCCTCGGAGAGGCCGTTCGCCAACTCCGCGAGAAGCGCGGCCTCACGCAGGAACGCCTGGCGCAGGATGCCGGCGTCACCACCGGCACGGTCTCGCTCTTGGAGCGCGGCCAGTCGAACCCCGCCTGGGGGACCGTGAATGCGCTTGCCGACGCATTCGGTGTCTCCCTCGCAGAGCTGGCAAAGATCGCCGCTCGCCACGAGGCGAAATGAGACCGAAATGAGACACAGAAGCGGCGGAACGCCTCGGAATCGCTCGGAAGGCGACGGAACACGATTCGGAGGCGAAGCCGAGGATCTGGCTCCACACCGGGAAAAACCCGGCACCTCAAGGAACAGCAGCGAATGCGCCCGACGGGAGTCGAACCCGCGACCTTCGGCTTGAAAGACCGACGCTCTTTGGCCCCCCGTAAGGAACCGTTGACCACTGAGCTACGGGCGCTCACCGCGAAGACTACCCGCGCAACCGTCTTTGAGCATTGCTCCTCGCGTTAGGGTCGGACTATGGATCTAGGCATTCAGGGGCGCGTGGCCCTGGTTATGGGGGCCAGCCAGGGGCTTGGGCGCGGAATCGCGGCCTCGCTCGCCCGCGAGGGCGCGATTGTCGCGATCGTCAGTCGCTCGCTTGAGCGGCTCGAAGAAGCGGCGGCTGGGATCGGCTCGGCCGCCATGCCGTTCGTCGCCGACGCCTCCGACCCCGAGCGGCTCGCCGCGCTCCCGGGCGAGGTCGCCGCCGCCCTCGGGCCCATCGACATCCTCGTCGCCAACACCGGCGGCCCGCCCTTCGGCGGCGCCCTCGCCCACGACCTCGCCACCTGGGAAGAGGCATACCGCTCGCTCGTCCTCGCCCCGCGCATCCTCGCCGAGGCCGTCGTCTCCAGCATGCGCGAGCGCCGCTGGGGCCGCATCGTCAACGTCGGCTCCAATACCACCCGGGAGCCCAATCCCTTCCTCAACCTCTCCAACGCCCACCGCATGGCCGCGGTCGGCTTCCTGAAGACCCTGGCGGGCGAGGTCGCCGCCGACGGGATCACCGTCAACACCGTCGCCACTGGCCGCTTCGCGACCGAGCGGCTCACCCAGCACGGCGGGACGCTCGACGACGCCGAAGCGGCCGCCCGCACCGAAGTCCCCGCCGGGCGCCTCGGCACGCCAGAGGAGTACGGCGACCTCGTCGCCTTCCTCTGCTCCGACCGCGCCGCCTACATCACCGGCACCGTGATCCCGATCGACGGCGGCCTCCTGCGCTCCGCCTTCTAGCCGACGGCTAGGAGCCCAGCTCGCCGGCGCGGATCTTCGCCGCCATCTCCTTCGACTCTTCGCGGTAGACGGTCCCGTCCTCGAACTCGATCACCGGATACTTGCGCTGGCCCGAGAGCCGCTCAAGCTCGTCCCGCTTGCCGGAACGGACCGGCCCCTTCACAACCTCGTACTCGACCCCTTGCTCGTCGAGCGCCTTCTGCACCTTCCAGCAGGGGTGGGCGTCGACCTTGACAAACATCGTCGAGCACCTGTGGAGCTTCACGGCCATCTGCCCACCTTAACCCGACCGTGGCCTATTGGCCAGCGAGCTCGCGCATCGCCGGGTAGATGATCACGTCCCGCAGCGTCTTCGACCCGGTCATGATCATCAGCAGCCGGTCGATCCCCAGGCCGCAGCCGCTCGCCGGCGGCATCCCGTATTCGAGCGCTTTGACGAACTCTTCGTCGTGCGGGTGCGGGTCCTCCTCCGCCCCCGACTCCTGGCGTTCGCGCTGGCCGATGAAGCGCTGGCGCTGCTCGACCGGGTCGTTGACATCGGTGCCGCCGCCGACGATCTCCATCCCGGCGACGATGCCGTCGAAGGCCTCGCAGACCTTGGGATCGTCGGGATGCGCCTTGACCAGCGGCCAGATGTCGATTGGCAGCACCGTGATGTAGGTGGGCTGGATCAGCTTCGGCTCCACCAGCTTGCCCTGCAGGGTGTCGACGAGGCCAGCCCAGTCATCGTTCTCCTCGGCGTCGTCGCCTGCCACCTCGGCCAGCTCGTCGCGGCTCGCCTTATAGATGTCGATCCCGGCCTCGCGCAGGATCTCGTCGCGCAGCACCACCCGCGGCCAGGGCGCGGCGAAGTCGATCTCGACGCCGTCGCGCATCACCTTGGTCGT
>DASYJK010000019.1:0-20736 GCA_035996525.1 Solirubrobacterales bacterium | reverse complement strand
GAAGTCGAAGAGGTCGGCGCCGAAGCGCTCGCCCTGCCACTTCGAGGCCAGCGCCATCCCGACCGAGGTCGCGATCCCCTGGCCCAGCGGCCCGGTGGTCGTCTCGACCCCGGTGGTCCAGCGGTACTCGGGGTGGCCCGGCGTGCGCGAGTGCAGCTGGCGAAATTCTTCGATCTCGTGCAGCGAGCAGGCCGGCTCGTCGGTGATCTCGTAGTCGGCATCGACCTTCTTCACGCCGGCGAGGAAGAGCATCGAGTAGAGCAGCATCGAGGCGTGGCCGGCCGAAAGCACGAAGCGGTCGCGGTTGGGCCAGACCGGGTCGGCCGGGTCGTAGCGAAGGTGGTTCTGCCAGAGCTCGTAAGCGACCGGCGCCAGCGCCATCGGCGTCCCCGGATGTCCCGAATTCGCCTTCTCGACCGCGTCGATCGAGAGCGTGCGAATCGTGTTTATGGCGAGCTGGTCGATGTCCTGAGCCATGGCGGGTGACCGATCCTAACCACAACCGACCGGGGGGTCGATTTCCCCTGGCCCAAGCGGGTTGCCAGACTGCCACCAGTTGGAGTTAGCCTTTTCTATTTAGATAATTATCTATGCTTGTCATGCGGATATAGATAGTTTAATATTGATCTATGTCCAATAGCCCTCGCCCACTCTCCCCTCAGGCCGTCGAGGCCTCCAGCCTGCTTGGAGCTCGCATTCAGCTGGCCCGGCGCGAGCGTCGGTGGACCCTGCAGGAGCTGGCCGACCGCGCTGGCGTCACCGCGGTGACGATGCGCAAGGTCGAGCGCGGAGACCCGAGCGTGAGGCTGGGGGTGGCGTTCGAGGCCGCAACGTTGACCGGAGTACCGCTCTTCGACCCCGATCCGTCGCGGCGGCAACTGGAGGCCGAGCGCGTCGACGACCGGCTCGCGGTCCTACCGCGGCTCGTCCGCAGGTCGAAGGAAATAGACGATGACTTCTGAGCCCAGGCACGTTTTCGTCTGGGTCTGGCTGCCCGGTGCGGTCGATCCGGTCGTCGCCGGTCGCCTCGATGTCGAAGAGCAGGTCCTCGTCTTCAGCTACGGGCGCAGCTACCTCGAACGCGAAAACCGGATCCCGATCTACCTGCCCGAGCTGCCGCTGGGCCGAGGTCCAATCCCGCCACGGGTCGGCGAGGTGGCGGGGTGCATCGCCGACGCGGGCCCGGACGCCTGGGGGCAGCGCGTAATCCTCAACCGCCTGACCGGCACCGCCGCCGCGGACACCACTGCCTTGGCGCCCTTGACCTATCTGCTGGAGTCCGGCTCGGACCGGACCGGCGCTCTTGACTTCCAGCCCTCGGCGGAGCGATACGTCCCCCGCTCGCTCGACCAGGCGACGCTGAAGGAGCTGGCCGAATCCGCCGAACGAGTCGAGCTCGGCGTGCCGCTCTCGCCGGCGCTCGATCAGGCCCTGCTGCACGGCAGCTCCGTGGGTGGGGCGCGGCCGAAGGCGCTGCTACGCGACAGCGGCCGGCAGCTGATCGCGAAGTTCAGCTCGACCACGGACACCTACCCGGTCGTCAAGGGCGAGTTCGTGGCGATGGAGCTGGCGCGGCGCGCCGGGATCGAGGCGGCGACGGTCGAACTGACCAGAGCGTCAGGCCGCGACGCGCTACTGGTCGAGCGGTTCGACCGGCCCGACGGGGGACGCCGGGCGATGGTCTCGGCCCTGACGATCCTCGAATTCGACGAGCTTGGCGCCAGGTACGCGAGCTACGCAAAACTCGCGGACCAGATCCGCGCCCGCTTCACCGACCCGGCCGCGACCCTGCGCGAGCTCTTCGCCCGGATCACCTTCAACATCCTCAGCGGCAACAACGACGATCACGCCCGTAACCACTCGGCCTTCTGGGACGGCGCCGAACTCACCCTTACCCCCGCCTACGACATCTGTCCCTCACCGCGGGCCGGCGGCGAGACCGCCCAGGCGATGGCGATCGGGGCCGATGGCTTCCGCTTTAGCCAGGTGGCCGGCTGCGTCGCCCGTGCTTCCACCTACCTGCTGTCGGAAACCGAGGCTCGCGAGATCATCGATCACCAGATCGACACGATCTCGACCGCCTGGGACGATGTCTGCGACCGCGCCGAACTGACCGAGGTCGACCGCAACAGCTTCTGGCACCGCCAATTCCTCAACCCCTACGCGACCGAGGGCTACTAGTTCAGGGTTCGATGCGGGTGACGGCGCCTTCGCCGTTGTCGGCGACCCAGACCGCGGTGTCGCCGACGGCGACGGCGCCGGGTTCGGAGCCGACCTCGATCGGGGCGCCGGTGCGCTCGCCGCTTTCGAGGTCGATCCTGGTCACCGCGTCCTCGGCGGCGCTGGCCACCCAGACGGTGGTGTTGCCGGCGTCGATCCCACCGGGGCGGCCGCCGACTTCGATCGGGTCGCCGATCACGGCGTGGATCGAGGGGTCGGCCTTGGTCACCGTGTCGGAGCGGCTGTTGGCGACCCAGACCAGGCCGTGGGCGACGGTGACCCCGGCGGGGCCGCGCCCGACCGGGATCGAGGAATCGATGCGGAAGGTGCTGAGGTCGATCCGGCGCACGTTGCCGGTCGAGGCGCTGCTGACCCAGAGACCGCCCTGCCCGACCGCCAGCCGCAGCGGCTGCGCCTGCGGCGGTAGGCCGCGGCGCAAGACCCGGCCGCTCTTGGCGGCGACGGCGCTGACCCCGGCGCCGTCTTCGTCGGCGACCCAGACGTCGCCGCCGCCGAGGGCGATCGCCCCGGGGCTGCCGCCGACGGCGATCCGCTTCAGGATCGCGCCCGACCGCGGGTCGACCCGGAGGATCTCGCCGCGCGGCGGGTCGGTGACCCAGACCGAGCCGGCGCCGACCGCGACCCCGGAGATGCCGGCGCCGAGCTGGAACGGCCGGCCGACCTTCGCGCCGCTTTCGGGGTTGAGCCGGGTCAGGGTGCCGTCGGGCTGGCTGGTGACCCAGATCGCCTCGTCGTCGGCGGCGATCCGCAGCGGCGCGCCACCGATCGGGATCGGCTGCGAAGCGTGAACGCCACCGCCGTTGTCGACCAGGGCAAGGACGAGCACGACCATCGCCGCGATCACGGCGAGGCCGGCAGCGGTAAAGACGAGCGTCTTCCCGCGGGGGAGGCGCGAGCCACTTTCCGGCTTCTCAGCCTCAGCGTCATCACCGCCGATCGGCACGGTCGCGCGCTCGCGCGGCCCCGCCGCGCCGGGACCCGGGGCCGTGCCGGGATCCGAGAGCACCCGCGTCGCCACCATCCCCGCGCCCTGATGCTCGCGGGCCGCGGCGATCAGCGCCCCGGCGCTGGGGTAGCGCTCACCCGGGTCTTTCGAGACCGCCCGCTCGATCACCGTGTCCATCCCCACCGGCATCTCCGGCTCGGTGTCGGCCTCCTTGCGGGCGTAGGGCGCGATCCCGGTCAGCGCCTCGTAGAGGACGCAGCCGAGCGAGTAGACGTCGGCCGGCGGCCCGACGGTGCTGCCGCGCCACTGCTCCGGCGACATGTACTCGGCGGTGCCGACCACCGAGGCGCCGCTGAGCACGCCGCTGTCGCCGAGCGCCTTGGCGAGGCCGAAGTCGGAGAGGAAGGCGCGCTCCCCCTCGACCAGGACGTTGTGCGGCTTGACGTCGCGGTGGACGATGCCGGCGGCGTGGGCGGCGTCAAGCGCTTCCGCGACCTGGCCGAGCAGGGCGATCGCCCGCGCCGGCGGCAGCGCCCCCTCGCGGTCGATCAGCTTGCGCAGGTCGCCGCCGGAGACCAGCCGCATCGCCACGATCAGCTCGCCGTCGACCTCGCGCGAGTCGTAGACCGGCACCACCGCCGGATGGTCGAGGCTGGCGGCGAGCCGCGACTCGCGCAGGAAGCGCTCGCGGAACCCCTCGCGGCCGGCCAGCTCGCCGGCGATCACCTTCAGCGCCACCGGCCGTTCCAGGCCCAGGTGGGTAGCTCGGTAGACCACGCCCATGCCGCCCCGAGCGATCAGCGCGTCGAGGCGGTATCCAGCAAGAGTGGAGCCGATGGCGAGTTCTGCCACCGGCACCTTATACGGGCTGGGTCGGATTCCGGGGGCTTGGGCCTCTCCCCCGGAATCCGTCGTTGCCTCAGCGAACGGGCTGCCAGGAGATGACCGGCCCGATCGTGGTGCCGTCGCCTTCGGTCAGGTCGACCCCTTCGGCGAGGTCGCGCTGGCGACCGTTGGCGACATCTATGGCGACCAGCTGCTCGCGTTCGTCGGCGGCGACGAAGGCGGCGACGCGGCTGCCGTCGGAGGAGAAGACCCCGTTGGTCTCCGAGCCGTCCGGAAGCTGACAGAGCTTGCGCGCCTTGCTCGGGCCGATGCGCTTCACCCAGAGGCCCTGGTCGCGGCGGAAGAGCAGGGTGTGGCCGTTGCCGGTGACGTCTTCGACGTAAGCCGAGCCGACGCCCTTGACCTGCGGCTTCACCTTGGTCCCGTTGACCGCCATCGTGTAGACGTCGGCGTAGGCAGCCGGGGTGTCGCTGCTGTCGCCGCGGCTGAAGAGGATGCCGCCGGCGAAGAAGCGCGGCTCGAACTCGTCGAGTCCCCCGGTCCGGGTCAGCCGCGCCAGCTTGGCGCCGCTCGGGCGGACCGTGAAGATGTCGTCGTTGGCGCCGACCGAACGGACGAAGGCGATCGCCTTGCCGTCGGCCGAGAAGTCGGCGTCGTGGTCGTCGGCGGCACCGCTGGTCAGCGGGTGCAGGCCGCCGCCATGGGAGCGGACCGTGTAGAGGTCAGCCGGGCCGCCCGGCGTGGTGCGACGCTCGAAGACGACGAGCCGGCCGTCCGGGGAGACCACCGGCTTCGAGTCCAGGGTGGAGCCGCTGGTCAGCTGCCGCAGCCCGGAGCCGTCGGCGCGAACCGAGAAGACGTGGCCGCCGCGGACGAAGGCGATCGAGGTGCCGTCCGGCGAGAAGGCCGGTTCGGTGTCGGTCGGGTCTTCGGTGAGCTGGTTGAGGTGCCCGTCCTTGACCGCGAAGAGGCCGCCCTCGACGACGGTTTTGGTTTCGGTCTTCGGCGCTTCGCCGGCTTTCGGCGCTTCACCTTCGACTTTTTTGGTTTCGGTGTGCTGGGTGATGCGGGAGAAGACGACCGCCCCGGACGATGGCGCCGCGCTGGCGCTGGCCGGTACGGCGAGGACGAGAACTGCGAGTAGTGCGGTTACCGCGTGTCGAATGCCCATGATCGATTCCTTTCGATGGAGTGAACGTTGCCCCATCGATGCTGCGCCACGCGAGCGCACCCGCCAACGCCACCCCCGCCCCCCACCGAGCCACGTTTGGCCCGGTCCGGGTCAGCGGTCGAGGCCGAGCTCGATCACCCGGGCGGCGATCTGGCGCGGGCGGTCGCGGCCCGCCTCGCCGGAGATGCCGAGCTTGGCGGCGAGCGCGTCGAGGCGGCGCTGGGCGGTGCGCTCACTGACCTGCAGGCTCTCGGCGATCTCGGCCCGGGTGGCGGGACGGCCGGCGAAGGCGCCCTCGCTGCGGTAGGGCGCGGTCAGGGCCGCGGCCGTCGCCCGCTCCTCGGCCGTCAACGCCACCGAGGGACCGCCGCTCGCCACCGTCGCCCCGACCGGGGTCGCCGGGCCGACCGAGACTTCGAGCCGGTGGCCGCCGACGATCAGGGTGTCGCCGTTGCGCAGCCGCCGCGGCCGGTCCAGCGGCTCGCCGTTGAGGGCGGTGCCGTTGCGGCTGTCGAGGTCGGTCGCCATCAGCACCTCCCCGCGCCGCTCGATCTCGAGGTGGTTCCAGGACACGGCCTCGTCCTCGAGCTGGATCCCGGCCTCGGGCGAGCGCCCGACGACCGTTACCTCGCTGGCGAGCGCCACCGAGCGCGGCGCCTCGCCACCACTGGAAACCCAGATCCGCGCATCCATCCCGCGCGACTATAGGTCGACGGGCCGATATCCCATCATGCCGTGGGAAGTCGGCCCGTCGACCCCCTTATTAGAGTGCGGGCCGTGACTGGGGCGGACACGGAGAAGCGGATCGCGGCGGAGGCCGCGGCGGAGCTGGTCGAGGACGGGATGACCGTCGGCCTCGGCACCGGCTCGACGGTCGCCCACCTGCTGCCGGCGCTCGCCCGCCGCGGCGTCAGCGGCATCCGCTGCGTCGCCACCTCGGTCGCGACCGAGGAACAGGCGCGCGAGCTGGGGATCCCGGTCGAGGAATTCAGCACCCTGCAACGCCTCGACATCGCGATCGACGGGACCGACGAGGTCACTCCCGACGGCTGGCTGATCAAGGGCGGCGGGGCCGCCCACCTGCGCGAGAAGATCGTCGCCGCCGCGGCCGAGCGCTTCGTCGTCATCGCCGACTCCAGCAAGCCGGTCGACGCCCTCCGCGGCCCGGTCCCGCTGGAGCTGTTCTCCTTCGGCATCGCCTCGACCCTGGAGCGGCTCGGCCCGGAGGTCGAGCTGCGCGACGTCCCGCCCAGCCCCGATGGCGGCACGATCGCCGACTACCGCGGCGCCATCGGCGACCCGGCCGCGCTCGCCGCCCGGCTCGAGTCCGACCCCGGCGTCGCCGCCCACGGCCTCTTCCCGCCCGCCATGGTCAGCGAGCTCTTCATCGGCCGCGGCAACTCGGTCGAGCGGCGCAGCATCCGCGCCTGATCCGGCCTGGTCTGACGAGCGGTCGCGTGAGACTGGAAAGGTGCCGCCGAAAATGAAAAGGTGCCGCGCATGAGCGACTTCAGCGGACTCAAGATCAGTGGCCACGTCGCCGTGCCGGGCGACTCCGACTGGGATCAGGCGCGACTCGCCTGGAACCTCGCGGTCGACCAGCGGCCGGAGGCGGTGGTCTTCGTCGAGAGCGCCGGCGACGTCGCCGCAACGGTCCGCTTCGCGGCCGAGAACGGGCTCAAGGTCGCCGGCCAGGGCACCGGCCACGGCGCCGCCCCCCTGCCCCCGCTCGAGGGCACGATCCTGCTCAAGACCGAGCGCATGCGCGGGATCTCGATCGACACCGAGGAGCGCACCGCCCGGGTCGAGGCCGGGGTCCTCTCGCTGGAGCTGGCCGAGGCCGCGGGCGCCCATGGCCTCGCCTCCCTGCCCGGCTCCTCGCCCGACGTCGGCGTCATCGGCTACACGCTCGGCGGCGGCCTCAGCTGGCTCGGCCGCCAGTACGGCTTCGCCTGCAACAGCGTCACCGGGATCGACCTGGTCACCGCGGCGGGCGAAGAGAAGAGCGTCACCGCGGCCGACGATCCCGACCTCTTCTGGGCCCTGCGCGGGGGCGGTGGGGGCTACGCGATCGTCACCGCCCTGCACCTGGCGCTGCTGCCGATCGCCGACGTCTACGCCGGGATCATGATCTTCCCGGCCGAGCTCGGCGCCGGCGCCTTCCGCGCCTACCGTGACTGGGCCGCGACCGCGCCAGAGGAGGTCACCTCGATCATCCGCCTGCTGCGGCCGCCACCGATCCCCGACGTGCCGGAGCCGCTGCGCGGCAAACCGCTGATCACGATCGACGCCGCCTTCACCGGCGGCCGCAAGGCGGGCGAGAAACTGATCGCGCCGCTGCGCGCGATCGGCGCGCCGCTGATGGACAACTTCGACCAGATCCCCGCCGCCGGCCTCTGCCGCATCCACATGGATCCCGAGCAGCCGGTGCCGGGCCTCGGCCACCACGCCCCGATCGAAGACCTCAGCGATGACGCGATCGAGGCCTTTGTCGCCAACGGCCCCGGTCCGGAGACCGGCTCGACCCTGCTGCTGGCCGAGCTGCGCCACCTCGGCGGCGCCCTCGCCCGACACAGCGAGGGAGCCGGGGCACTCGACATGCTCGACTTCCCCTTCGTGATGTCGGCGATCGGCGCCCTGATGGCGCCCGACGCTTCCGAGACGGTCCCACGCGACCTCGACCGCATCGGCGAGGCAATGGCGCCCTGGAGCGCCGCCGGCGGCTACTTCAACTTCGCCGACGACCCCTGCGACGTCGACTCGATCCTCCCGGCCGAGACCTGCGCCCGCCTCACCGAGGTCAAGCGCAAGTGGGACCCCGACGGCGCGATCGTCGCCAACCACGCGGTCTCACTCGACCCCGCCGCCTGAGGGCAGCGGGGCTGCGTCATTGGCCTGGGCCCCACCCGACTAAGCCGCTCTGACCAGCTGGCCCGCCCGTTCGGCGCCGAAATAGGTGACGAAGACGAGCTCCAACAAGTCCGGCAGCACGGCCTCCAGGCGCTCCGCCTCCTCGGCCTGGAGGTGCTGAGAGATCCGCCAGCAGATGCCGGCGATCAGCGCCGGCTCGACGAAGGACGGGTGGACGTGAGCGGCCGGGTCACGCGCCGCGGCGGCGCGGAGCACCTCGCCCCCGTATGCCTGCCAGCGCAGGTAGCAATCGATCGCCTCCTCCTCCCCGGCGAAGGGGCGAATCGTCAGCAGGCGACCCAGCTCGGGCTCGGCGGCGAACAGCGCCAGCGCGGTCCGTAGGGCCGTCTCGATCTGCTCCGCGAAGCCGGCACCGGGCTCGCAGGCGGCCTTCAGCCTCGCCCGCAGGCGCTCGGCGCCGCGCTCGTAGCCGTCAACGATTGTGAAAGCCATCGCGAGCTGCCGGGCCCTTCGCCACCCGAGAGGCCTCCCCGGGTCCCAGGTATGGGATCAGGATCAGCTCGACGAGCTGGGGCTCGAGCTCGGGCAGCGTCTCCGGTTCGCCGTTCATCAGACGACCGGCGACGATCGCCGAGACGGCTCCGACCAGCGCTTTCTCGGTCAGAGCGGGCAGCTCCGGGCCCCGTGGGTTGTACTGGCGGCCAGCGCTGAGCAGGGCGGCGAGATGGTCGCTGGAGGCAAGCACCCTGCTGGTTACGTTGGCATCGCCGGCGAGGGCGTCGAGGGCGAGCAGCTGGGCCTGCTCGGGCTCGGCGAGAGCAAAGGCAAGGGTGGTGTGAATGGCCGCCTTGACCTTCAGCGGCCACTCCGCGGCGCCGTTGCATGAGCGCAGTAGGGCGCCGAGGAAGCGCTCGAAGACGACGTCGTGGGCGGCGAGCACGGCCTGCTGCTTGTTGTCGAAGTGCTCGTAGAAGGTGGCGCGAGAAACGCCGGCGGCGGCGATCACGTGCTCGACCGTGAGGCGGGCGTAGCCGTGCTCGGCCATCGCCCGCGCCACCCCGGCGACCAGTCGCAGGCGCTGGTTGCGGGAGACGACCTCGCGCGGGAGGCGGTGCTGCCCCCGGGGAAGGTCCCAGTCGGGCTCGAGAGCCTCTGGGTCAAGCATGGGCTGCGGTGACATCAGTATCCACTCCGATCTCCCTGCTTCTGCTCCGCTCACCGCATCAATTGGTCTCTGAGGAGCGCTGTAGGGATAAAAGCAGATCCAGACCCAGAAGGCAAGCTATATTTTCTGAAGAAATACAGATGTTTTCAACTGAAAAACTGCACTACCGCGGCGGCGACGACCGGGACACCCACCGAGGAGGGCCAGGCTGCTGGCCGGGGCCCTCCTCGCGGTCCTACCTATGGCGCTTGCTCTTCGAGCCCTTGCCGCCCTTCTTCGCCTTCGGGCACTTCGCACTCAGCACCGGATTCGTGTCCCAGACCTTCCCGTTCTGACCGACGAAGTGGGAGATCGCCTTGTGCTTGGTGCGGCAGATGTCGGTCGAGTTGACCAGCAGTCCCTTCTTGCCGCCCTGCATTTCCAGGACGAACTTGGAGACGGGGGCGTCGGGGACCGCTTCGAAGGTGTTGCGGATCCGCCCGTTTTCTACCGAGTCGATCCTGCCGTCCAAGGCGATGTCGACCTGGTTGTTGTGGAGGGCGGCGACCAGGTCGGGGAGGTTGTGGGAGGAGGAGCGCAGGTAGACCGGGCCTTCGAGCGGTTCGGAGAGGATCGGGGTGACCGCTCTGGCTCTTCCGTAGACCGATGCCGCCGGGCACTTTTCTCCGGGGATCTTGCCTTCCTTGAACTGGGCTCTGGTGCAGACGGTGCCGATGTGGCTCTGTTCGAGGAACTCCGAATGCGGCAGCGTCACCTGGGATTCGGCGATGTTGGCGTAGGAGCCCTTGGGGTAGGTCAGCACCGCCTTGAAGGCGGGGGTGGCTCCGCGCTTGGTGCCGCCTTTGAGCGAGAGGGTGAGGTTGGGCTTGAAGCCGAGCGAGGCGCAGTCGGCGGCCTGGAAGGGAGAGCTCACCGTGACCGGGACGTCGTCGGCTTCAGAGGCGAAGTTGAGGCCTGAGCCGAGCACGGTGCTCGCGGTCGAGGTCTTCTTGCAGCTGGTCGGGTTCAAGACGAAGTCGGGCCTATCGACATAGGCCCTGATGTCTCTGAGGTGGACCGGGATCCCGTCGACGATGTGGGGGATCGGGTCCGAGGTGGCGCCGTCGACTGAGACTTCGGCGGTTTCGGGGTCGATCTTCAGAGCGAAGCGGACGACGACCGTTCCGAGGTCGAAGGGGCCGACCTTGGCGGCGGTGATCGAGACGATGCTCAGGTTGGAGCCGTGGTAGGGGCCGGCGAGGTAGAGCTTGCCGGGGGCGTAGGCGAGGACGTTGCCGACTCCGGAGCCGACGAGGCTGTGGCCTACTTCTGAAGCTGCCGGGCAGCTGGAGCTGTTGAGCTCTTCCTGTCCGCCGCCTTCGTGTTCTCTTGCTTTGGCGGCGGCGATTCCGGCGTCAGAGCACTCGGGGATGCCGGCCAGCTTGCCGCTCACTCCGGGCGGCAGCTTGATCGAGAAGTGGGTGATCTCCTGTTCGGAGTCCTTCCTGCTCAGGCGGGTGTAGAAGGGGGAGTAGGTGCCGGCGGCGTTGTTCAACGTTCCCGCTTCGAGGTTGGGGTGGAAGGGCGGGGTGCCGCCGGAGGGGCAGGGTTGGCCTTCGGGGCCCTGGGTGAGCTGGAAGGCACTTTCGCGCGATACCGCCGCCGTCTGGTTCGACCAAGGGGTGAGTTGGGCCTTGACCGCATAGGGGCCACAGGCGGGTGGGGTGACCAGGGGCGCGCGTTGGCCGGGTCGGAAGAAAAGCCGGAAGTGGCTGAAGGGCAACTCGGGAACATTGTCGACTTCGGTCGTCAGCTGCCCGGTGACCGGGTCGGGCACCACTTTCAGCGCCTGCTTGATGAGAACGCCAATTTCGGCATTCCTGGCGATCAGGTAGAGGGTGAGGAGGTTGTGGTTGGGATTCTCGGTCTGGCGGGCGACGTAGAGGCCGCCGACGAGCTTCTGGTTGGGCTGGACCAAGGGCGAGGTGACTTCGACTTCGCCGATCTTCGATTCGCTCGTGCAGCCGGAGTTGGCTTCAAGGGTGGCCGCTTCGTATTCGGCTTCGCTGCAGGCTTTGAGGCCTTCGGCAACCGAAGGGTTGGTGGTGAAGCCCTGGGGCAGGGTGACGAGCGCCTTTTTCAGCTGGCTCTGAGCAATGCCTTCGGGGTTGGTTAGGCCTTCGTCGCCGAAGTTGATTTCGAAGGCGAGGCCGGTGGGCGAGGTGGCGGCGTTGGAGGTCGGTTCGGAGTGAATCTGGGGGTCGAAGGGGACCTGGTTGCAGGCGCTGAGAGAGAGTGGATTGCCGGCCCCGTCTTCGAGCTGGAAGGGGAAGGCGGCAAGCGGGAAACCGCCGGGCGCCGCCAGGGTCGGCCAGGAGGCGCCGGTGAGGGTGCCGGCGAAGGGCGCGGTGCAGTCGCTCGGCAGGGTAAGGAAGGCGACTGGCCTGCCAGGCGGCGGAGTTTCGCAGACGATGTCCGCGCCACTGGTTTTGGTGAAGTGTTCTCCAGCGATGCAGCCCCAGCCACGGGAGGCATTGTGAAGCGGATCGCCAGGGCTACCCCAGAAGGTAACCGTCGAGGACAGAAGGTTGACGGCCTGGGAGATGTTGTGAGGGGCGACGGTGACTCCATAGTCGCCGGGTTCGCCGCTGGGACCGGGAGCCGAGCGCACACTGGTGTCGAGGATCACCGGGGAGCTGGCGACGGTGAATCCGAAGCGAGCGGGCTCGCCGAAGGCGGGCTCGAGGTTGAAGATCGGAACCACTTCGGTAAAGACGCCGAGGTTGTTCGGTTCAGTGAGGGTGACGGTGGCGACGCCGAGGGCGGTGCCACCGGGGCAGAGGTTCACATTGCCAATCAACCGGGTGCTGAAGTCGGCGGTGGAGCATTGTGGAAGTGCGGTGGCATTGCCGATCTGGCCGGGGGGCAGGTTGAAGTCGACATCGCGGGGCAGGGCGGGTGATTTGACTTCGCGCTGTGAGGCTTTCGGATTAGGCCTTTCTTCGGCGAGCTGTTTCAAGTTGACGATGGCGGAGAGCTGGAAGGGGTGGGAAGCGGCGCGGGTGGCCGGGGCGCCGCCCTCGGCTTCGGGAACGAGCCCGACTTCTTCGGCGCCGAAAGCGACGGGTTCGGGCCCGATCGGCAGCGGCCGGGAGCGAGTGACCGCGGTGCTGCCGCCGCCGGAGGCTTCGGCCTGAAAGGGCGCACCGGAGGTCGCGCCTTCGTCCTTGACGGCGACGCGGATTTCGATGAATTCATATGGGTTGAGAGGAGGCGCGAGCTGCAAACCGGCGGATGCAGGATTCTGAGCTTCGGTGCTGCAATCGACATGGGAGGAGGTGACCTTGCACGATTCGACCGAGGCCCCCTGGGTGCTCATCGGGCCAAGATCCTGACCCACGGAGTAGGCGTAGAACTGAACCTGGGGAACGCCCGCTTTATTGACAACCGAGACCTGTGGGGGCAGGGTCAGGCCGACGTTGGAAGGATTAGAGGTGGGAGCGTCGCCGAGATTGGAGGAGCGGACGACGATCGTGCCTTCACCGCCGGTGGGGATGGTGGCAGGGCGGATCGAGGTGTTGAGATTCCACCACGGCGAAGCCGCAGCGGCCGATCCGGCGACCAGCAGACAGACGAGGGCGGTGAGGAAGCCCAGTAGGACGAGTCGGGTTCGTGCGGTCATCGGCTCGTCCTCCGGCTGTTGTTGGCGGTTCGCTTGTGCGCATGCTTTTTCTTGTGGGGCTTGCTGTGCTTCTTCTTGGCTTTCCTGCCCACGCACTTGCCGCCCTTTCGTTGTTGATCTTTCGGGCATTCGAGGAGGTTGCCGGCGCCGTTGAAGGTCAGCGAGCCGGGGGTGGCGTCGTTGGGCGGCACCGCCGGCTGCTGGCAGGCGTCGCCGGAGCATTCGACCGGTTTGACGACTTCGGGTTCGCCGCCGCCGACGCGGGCGTCGTAGATGTCATAGGCGGCGTCTTCGTCCTTTGCCGAGAGCCTGGAGGCGGTGAGGAAGAAAACGTCGTCGCCGGATTCGGAGGCGTCGAGGAAGGCCGATTCCTGGCCGGAGGTACCGGAGCTGATCAGGGAGATGCAGCCGCCGGAGGCGGGGTGATAGCCCGGACTCGAGGCGGTGCAGTCGTTGGAGGCCGGCTGGCCGGTCCCCTGGGGAGGCTCGAACTCATAGACGTCGCCGGTGCCGTTTGAGTCGGCAGGGACGAGGGCGTCTTGGGCATTGAAGAGGAGGCGGCCGGAGTTGGAGAGGTAGCGGGACTGGGAGAGGGCGCCGCTGAGACTGAAATGGGTCCAGCCGGGGATCGAGGCGGCAAGCCAGCTGCCGTCCCAGAGGCTGGTGGTGTCGATCAGCGGGCGGGGAAGGCCCGGGGCAATCTGGCGCCCGAGGGGACGGGCGCCGGAGGGGTTACAGGAGGCGCAGACCAGGCTGCCCTGGCCGGCGTCGTAGAGGAAGACCTCCTCGTCGCGTTCCCCCGAGAGCGCGTCGCGGTTGTCATAGCCGGTGAGCGGGCGCTGGGACATGAAGGCGAGCCAGCGCCCGTCGGGGGAGACGCGGGAGGTGAGGTTGCCGAGTTCGGTGGCGTCATTCCCCGCCAGCCAGTCGTTGGAGTCGGCGCCGGCGAGAACGGCGATGAGACGGGTGGATTGGGTGGCGGCGTCGTAGCGGTAGAGGTTGGGCTGGCCGGCTTGGGCCGATTCGCCTTCGGGATTGGGCTGGGTGCTCAGCGCGCCTTTGGCGACGAAGTAGAGCGAGGAGCCGTCCTCGGCGGCCCCGATCACCGTACCCTGGACCGCGGCGCTTTCGCCACCGACCTTGGGGGTGAGGTCGGTGAGCTGGCAGCTGAGTTCGCCTTCTGCTTCAAGGATCGCGCATTCGTAGAGGTCAGCATTGCCCGAAACGGCGGTGAGCGGGTTGGGATCGGTGAAGAAGATGCGGGAGCCATCGGGGCTCGCGAGCTGGAAGGTGGCGCCGCCGGAACTGCAGCTCCCGCACCCCGCTTGGGCAACGTCGAGCTGGATGGTTTCTTCGCTGGTGAGGTCGCGGAGGAAGAGCTTCGTAGAGCTTCCGAAGACGACGCGAGAACCGTCGTTTGAGATCGCGCCTCGGACCTGGGAGCTCTCATTGCCGAGCGTGGCCGAGGCGGCGGCGACACAGGCCTGGCCTGCACCGCCGCAACGCAGTTTGGTTCCGCTGGGGATCTGGTCGAGCAGTTGCAGGGCGCCGTCGCTCCACTCATAGAGGCCCGCTTTGGTGGTTCCTTCGACCAGCGGCACGCCGGACTTGAGGACGATGTGGCGGAGGTCGGGGGTGGCACTGATGACTTCCGGCGGGCAGGGAGCCATCGGGGCGTCGCACTGGTGGCCGAATTTGGTCCCTTCGGGAACGTTGCCGGCATTGACCAGGGGCTCATATTCGCCCCCGGGCTGGCGCAGATAGGGGGTCGCTTCGGTGGCCTGGGGCGAGAGCGGCGTGAAGCCTTCAGGTGTGAGGGCGGCGCGGGCGAGGTCGGTGGAGAAGAAGCGGTATTCGGTGCCGTGGCCGGCCTTGATGCCGGTGGCGGCTTCGTTGGCGGTGGTGATGTCTTCGCTCGACCAGCCGGCGGAACCGCGGTGGGCGAGGAGCTGGCTTTCGACCGGGCTGCGGTTAGCGGGGGGCGCGGAGGTAATCGAGCCGTGGGCGATGTAGGTGAGGGCCGAGCCATCGGCGGCGGCCTGGACGATGCCGCCTTCGCCGATCGAGCCGGAGAGCGGCTCGATCGGGGAGCCGTGCTTGTCGGGCGGGGAGACGAGCTCCCAGCCGCGGTCGTCTGGCAGCAGAGAGGCGGCGGTGGCGCCCTGGGTGGTGAAGGTGAGTTCAGGGCCTTCGACGGCGCCGAGGACGTTTTCTGCCAGCACCCGGTAGCGGTAGGTGGTGGTGGCTTCGAGCCCGGCGATGTCGAAGGAGGCGCTCTGGGTCGAGCCCGCAGGGCCGAGATCGGCTTCCCTGGTGGTGGCGGATTCAGAGAAGCCGTGGGCTTCGAAGTCGGCCTGGGTGACGTACTCGATGCGGGCGTGGGTATCGACGTTATTGGGGTTGACCTGCGCCTGCAGGGTGGCGTCGGTGGCGGAGACGTGCAGGGCCGAGCCGCTTTCGATCAACGGCGGCCCGAAGCTGACGTCGGCTCCGCGGCTCGGTTCTTCGGCGAGGGTGGTGGCGGGGTTGGAGGCGACGAGACGGAAGTGGTAGGAGCGCCCGGCGGTGAGGCCGCTGATTTCGGCGTGGACCGAGACGGGCGAGGTGCCCGAGCCGATCTGGGCCGCCGACTTGTCGCAGGGGACCTGGTGTTCATAGGGGTGCCCGGCTTCTGCCCATTCGAAGCGACAGCCGGCGAGGCCCGGATCGAGTTCGACCCCGGAGGGGTTGACGGTGGCGTTGAGAGTGGCGGCGCCGGGAGCAAAGCCCGAGGCCCTGAGGGTGGTGGCGTCGGGGACGGTCTTGACGGCGAAGGTGGTCAGCTGGCCGGCTTCGAAGTCCAGTGCGAAGAGCTGATGATTGGCGCTCGCGGAGTTGATGGCGAGGGAATTGGTTTCCGCCCGGCCTTCCAGTCGTCCGAAGCCGAAGGATTCGTCGGGACTGCAATCAGAGGGTAGGCACTCAGACACCCCGTAAGTCTCGATATGGGGCAGTTCGGCTACGGCTTCCGGGGGGGAATGGAGTTCCCTCGCGGCGAAAATGGTGCCGCTGGTCGCGTCTACGGCGAATCCGCCGACGGGATGTCCGTTGGAGCCCCCCGTGGGAAGCAATGTGCCGACGCGACTGCCGTCGCTGGCGAACTTTACGAGACCGTTAGCCCCAGGGAAGAAGAGGTTGTCTTCGGAGTCGAGCGCGAGGCCAGTCCGACGCGGGGGATCGCCACCGAAGATTTCACCCGTCCAGCCGGTGATGAAGCCGGCTGCCTGGTTGAACTCAAAGGCGCGAGGGATAATACTTTGAGCATCGCCAAGAAAATTTGGAACAGCGCCGAGCGCCCATAGGTTGCCGGCCGAATCGACCGCGACTCCAGCAAGTCCGTAGATCGGCCCACCAGGGGCGGCGGAGCCATCGAGCTGTCCACCGGCGGCCCAGGAGGAGACGAGGTTGCCTTCTTCGTCAAACTTGGTGATCGGGTCAGGGTTACCGGGGCCGCCTTCCACTTCAGTGGTAACAGATGCGGTTGCGCCGGCAGGGATGAGCCCGGAGGTGTTTACGGTTAACGGCGGGACGTTTGTGGCAGCAAGTTTGCCGACAAACTCTACCGGAAAGGTACGAACACCAGATCCTTCGATTACTCCGATTGGTCCCACACCTTCAATCCCGACCGAGGGGAGGTCCCAGAGGGCGTGTTCAACTTCCGTTCCGGTGGCATCAAAAGGCAATGGAATCGTGGTGTGCCCTTCGAAGGCGATAGTGAAAGTGCCACCGGTGGCACCGTGGACTCCGATTCTCTGGGTCTCGTCTTGGGCTTGGGTCCCGGAGCCGACATCGACATAAACGTCGCCACGTGAGGGGCCTGTAGAGCTGTCGACGGTGAGAAGGTGTGGTTCCTGCAGAGCGCCCGGGGTGGTGCCGGAGGTTCCGGGCTGACAGATGTCGGCCGGGTGGCCTGGCGCGGGGCATACATCCCGTTCGGAGGCACGCGGGGCACCGGCTTCAACGGCGGTCCTGTTGACTTCGGAGCCGAACATGAGCAGAAAATGTCCGGCCGAGTCGAACTTCTCGACCCGGTGATTGGTGGAATCGGTGACATAGACGTCGCCGTTGGAGGGTCCAGTCGATGCGTCAACAGCAACCGAATTACCTCGCGTGAAAACTTCCCCCCCGAGCGGATAGGGGTTGGGCACGGTGGAGGAAGCGCCACCGAAGGTGCCGGCGAAGAGACGGGCCTGGGAAGCGTGGGCGGAGGGCGCCAGGGCCAACGCGGTGAGTACAAGGGTCAGGGCGAGGAGTGCGGCTGAGGGCGCACGAGCGCCTTTGACCCGGAGCGGACTCAAGGCCACGGCGAAGTGGCCCGGGTTCAGCGGGGGGGCGAACTTCGCTCGGTGTGCTCGGTCGTCTTTCACCTGATCTCCTGAACTGTTTGGGGTGGATGCGGCGGCGCGTGCGTCGGCGTGTGGTGTGGGTGGCCCGAGCTCCCCGGGGCGGCCAGCGGCTCGCCCCGGGGAGTCGGCTTCAGCGGCGTCGATTATTCGGCGGTGACCGCCCAGCTACCTCGAGCCTGTACCGCTGAATTTGCGCTCGCGGTAGTGAGTGCGACTACGGAAAACCCGTGGGCCGTGGGTGCTTCGCCCCCTTCAGTGGCTTGTTTGAAGGCGATAGCGAATATGTTTGCCTCGACGGCAGCAAAGACGCAGAGGTGGCCCGCAGCGGCACCAGGATTGACGGCGGTGCCCGTGCATTTACCTTCTTCCACCACCGCGGCTTCGTTGGGTTCCCCTTCACCTTCTTCGGGTCCAATCACGTATCCGGTCGGAACTGCACTGAGTTCAAAGGGAAAGTTGACCGTCGCCCAGAATTC
The DNA here is from genome assembly GCA_035996525.1 of Solirubrobacterales bacterium. Taxonomy (GTDB): domain Bacteria; phylum Actinomycetota; class Thermoleophilia; order Solirubrobacterales; family 70-9; genus VAYN01. The sequence goes on along the minus strand of DASYJK010000019.1, from coordinate 2,974 downwards.
CTGAAAACCACCAGCAGCCGTACCGGCCAGGCTCCATTCACCCTGTAGCGATTCGCCGGAGGGCAGTTGCTGGGCGAAGCCTGTCGTCCCGTTTTTGCCGTTGCAGACAATTTCGGAAGTTCCGCTACCTTCGACTTCGAACTTGGTACCGCCAGCAACGCATTTGCCGGCGCCGGTTCCGACGGGAGCAGTGGAGGTGACGACGGATTTGCCAGTGGCTCCCGGCGCGCCGTTGCTCCCATTAGTGCCGGGGGCGCCAGCGTCGCCCTTGGCACCAGGAGCTCCCGCAGGGCCGGCGGGACCCGTCTTCCCAGGCTTACCCTGCTTACCCTGCTTGCCCTGCTTCGCGGAAGCCGTGGCCTTGCCACCGCCGTTGTTGGTGGCGGCGTACGCCCCGCCGAGCATGGCGAAAACGAGGGCAACGACCGCGACGATCAGGCCGGCCTTGCCGAAGGGTTCTTTCAGTCTGCGTTTGAGCATCGGTTAGTTCTCCTCCTGTAATGCCCGCGCGCCAAGGCGGCCGGCCTTAATTGAGATCGAAGCGACGTTCCCAACGCCGCCTCGAAGTGGCTGTTCGTTCAGGCTGACGCGGCCACGGAACGAGTCCGCGGCGGATGCTGCGCGTGAAGTCGTGATGGCCCGAAGGCCGCCAGCGGTCCGCGCGCCAGCTGCGGTCCGCTGCCCTGAAGCTGCTGCTGACAAAAGCTCTCCTGTCCCAAGCGGGCCCCTGCGGCCCGAATCGCTGAACCGAGAATTCCGGTCGGGGTCCCTTGCCCTGTCCGGATCGGTGCTCGCCTCCCTGGCGAACTCAAGCGTATAGAAGCAGATTCTGACCGAGAAGGCAAGCTATCTTTTCTGAAAGGATAGATAAAAATTCTCACCTGACGCGCGAGAGTCGGGCGGAAGCCGACTTAGGAAAGCGGGGTGCCGGCGTCGCGGGCCAGCTCTTTGGCCCGCTCGGGGCCGAGGTAAGGCGAGAGGGCGAAGTCGACGAGGTCGGGGAGCAGCTCCTCGAGCGAGTCGCGGTCGCCGGCGAGGATCGAGCGCGCGGTGAGGGCGATCAGGCCGCCAAGCAGCGAGTCCTCGGTGGACTCCGGCAGCGACGCGGCCTCGGTGCGCTCGGCGCGGCCGGGCTCCAGGTATGGGATGCAGGAGACGACGACGTTGCGGAAGCGGGTGGCGATCGAGGGGCTGGCGGTGAAGGGCTCGATCAGGCAGAGGCGGGCGAGGTCGGGCTCGGCGGCGAAGAAATCGAGGGCGGCGCGGAGGGCGGCGATCACCCGGCCCGGCCAGTCGGGAACGGGCGCCACGGCGGCGGCGATCAGCTCTTCGAGGTGGGCGATGACGGCGTCGAAGGCGGCGAGGAAGCACTCTTCTTTGGACTCGAAGTTCTCGTAGAAGGCGCGGCTGGAGACCGAGGCGGCCTTGACGATCTCGGTGATCGTGGCCGCCCGATAGCCGCGCTCGGCGACGGCATGGGCGAGGCCGGCGAGGAGGCGCTCGCGCTGGGACTCCAGCACCTGCTCGCGGGAGAGGCCGTGGTGGCCGCCGGGCAGCGGGCCGAGGTCGGAGGAGGCCGTATCTCTGCGATTGGGACGCCGCGCCGCCACAGCAAGAGACTATCCACGGTGGGCACCGAGCGGGCGGGGCTCGGTGGGGTGCGGAGGTGGCGGGATGGTGAGCTCCCGCAGCGCGGCGGCGGGGCCGAGATAGGGCAGCACGACCATGTACATCACCTGGGGGACGATCACCCGCTCGGGCGGCAGCGGCGCCCCACCTCCGACCACCGCGTAGAGCTGGTTGAAGATGCCGCCGCCGATCGACTCGGCAGTGGCGCGCGTGAGGGAGCCGGGATCGGCGAGCTCGCGCCGGCCTTCGTCGATCAGGTCGAAGAGCGCCTCGATCCGCTGGCCGGCGAAGACCTGTGTCCGCTCGCCCGCGACTCTCGACTCGACCAGGACGAACCTGCTCAGCCGCTCGTCGGCGGCGAGGAAGCGGAAGAGCGCGTAGGCGCTGGCGCGGACCCGCTCGCGCCACGCGCCGCGCTCCTCACCCCCAGGCGCCGCCTCGCGCTGGTAGCGCTCGACCTCTTCCTTGAAGACCTGGAAGAAGCAGTCCTCCATATCGGCAAACTCAGCGGCGAAGGCCGCGCGGTCGACTTCGGCGCGAGCGAGCAGCTCCCCCAGCTCGACAAGCTTGAAGCCGCGCTCGAAGCAGAGCCCGATCAGGGCGTCGTGAAGGCGGGCTCGCGGGCTCGGTCGGGGTGCCATCTGATTCCCAAGGCACCGCCCAGCCGCCCGGCAAGGATAGCCCTCCAGGACCGCTTGAGAAAGCGGAGGGTTGGGATCAGGGCGACGTAGGGGCGGGCTCGCCCGCCGAGCGCAGGGACCACCTGGCCCACCTGGCCGCATCGGCCTCGCCGATGTAGGGGCGGAGGACGAACTCGATCGCCTCCGGCAGCAGCGCCTCGATGCGATCGGCTTCGCCGACGATGAGGCGCTGGTAGGCGGACCAGAGAACGCCGCCGGCGAGGGTGTCCTCGAGCGTCTCGGGAAGCTCGTCGCGCTGGGGCGAGGACTCGCGGCCCTGGCGCAGCAGCGGCGAGAGGACGGTCATCGCCTTCTCGTAGCGCTCGATGATCAGCGGCCCGACGGTGGGGGCCTCGACGATCGAGGCGCGGGCGATCAGCGGGTCGGCGATGAAGGCGTCGAAAAGGGCGCGCAGGCCGGCGACGACCTGCTGGGGCCAGGGGGCGTCCGCCTCGGCGGCGAGGGCGGCGTCGATCTGGGCGCGGGTCTGCGCCATCACCGCGTCGAAGAGCTCGAGGAAGCACTCCTCCTTGTTGGAGAAATGGGCGTAGAAGGTCTTGTAGCTGACCTTGGCGCGCTTGACGATCAGCTCGACGGTGACGGCGTTGTAGCCGCGCTTGGCGACCAGCTCGCCGGTGGCCCTGAGGATGCGCTGGCGCTGATCG
>DASYJK010000018.1:0-13275 GCA_035996525.1 Solirubrobacterales bacterium | reverse complement strand
GCAGATCAGGCTGCGGCGCTCGACCCGGGCCCCGGCCTGCTCCAGCGCGGCGCCGAGCGCATGGCCGACGGCGAGGTTGCGCAGGTGGCCGATGTGCAGCGCCTTGGTCGTGTTGGCGCCCCAGAAGTAGACGGCGTAGCGACGGCCCTCGGCGAGGTCGGCGTTGGCGTCGATCCCCTCGCCGCTCTCCAGTCGGCCGCCCGTCTCCTCGATCCAGCTGTCCGCCAGCCGCAGCAGGACTTCGTCGCCGTCGCTGGAGATCGCCTCGACCCAGGGCTCGGCCTCGATCCGTTCCAGCGCCGCCCGCGAGTCCGCGTCGCCGCGCCAGTCCGGCATCCGCGCCACCAACATCAGGTCGAAGTCGCCGCGCGGCCGGAACGGCGAGCGGGCCGACCAGCGCGCCTTCTCCCCCTGCACCGCGCCGTCCTCGATGTAGTCGAAAATGTTCATCGCATAGCCCATTCGTAATCCCGATTTACGAATGCACCAGCCGGGGCTCGAACCCGGATCTACGGCTTACAACGCCGTCCCTTTAACCGATTAAGGCACTGGTGCTGGCTATGTGAACGATTTCGTCAAAGTTCTTGACTGATCGATTCGGCGCGAGCATAACAGCAATGCCTTCCGGCATCAAATTTCTTGATCAAAAGCCGCAAAACGGCTTCCAGAGCGGCAAACACCGCATAAAAGTCTGAGAAGCGCGCTCAGGCGGGGTCGTCGCCCAGCAACCCAGCGGTCTCCGCCAGCTCCACCGCCGAGCGTCGCGAGGAAGCGCCGAGCTTGCGATAAATGCTCTGCGCCTGGGTCTTGACCGTGTTCGGGGAGACGAAGAGCTGGGCGGCGATCTGCGGAAACGAGAGGTGGGTCGGGAAGAACTGGAGCAGCCGCAGCTCGGCCGGGGTGAGGCCGGCGTCGGCGGAGGCGGAGGCCGCCTCCACCGTCCTCGCGGTGGCCTCGATCCACTCGCCGAGGACGACCGCGTCCGGGGCTTCCTTCAGCAGTCTCGACGCTTCGCCCAGCAGCTCGACCGCCGCTCGCGCCTCGCCCAGCCGCGCCGCCGCCCGCGCCAGCACGATCCTCGTCTCGATCTCGTACCAGGGGGCGAACTGGTCGAGCTCCGCCAGTCTCGCCCTGGCCAGGCGCAGGTCCGCGCCCGCCTGCTCGACCATCCCGACCCGCGAGCGGACCAGGGTCGAGACCGCGAGGCCCAACGCCATCATCGGGTACTCGACCAGGCCCGAGCGGTCGATCTGGGCGCGGGCCTGGGAGGCGAGCATCTCCGCCAGCTGCCAGTCGTCCTCCTCGATCGCCAGCAGCGCCATCTGCGCCAGGCAGAGGACCTGAACGTTGGGGGCCCCGACCGAGCCCCGCCGCGCTCCCTCCGAAAGCACCTCCAGCGCCGGCTCGCGCGCTCCGCGCAGGTGCAGGCCGACGCCGTCGAGCAGGCAGGACATCGAGAGCCACGGGCTCTCGTCCGGCAGCAGCCGCGCCGCCTCCTCGCAGCGGGCGCTCATCGCCCCGACCCCGTCGCGCGCGAGGCCGGCTTCGACCAGGGCCAGGCCCGCGGTCAGCACCTCCTTCTTCGCCGAGCTCGCTTCCACCGTGAGCAGCCCTCTCCCCACCGCCGCCCAGTGGTCGGCCTCGGCTCCCGCCCCACGGGTGATGTGGGCGAAGGCCATGGTCAGGCTGAGCGCGGCATCGCTGGCGACCGCCTCGTCGCCGAGCCGGTGCAGGCAGGCGAGGATGGCCGAGTTGCGGCCCCGGGTCATGTAGGCGGGGATCGCGGCCCAGAGCAGCTCGCCGGCGCGGTCGATCGCGCCGGCCTCGATCGCGTGGTCGATCGCCCGGTCCCAGTCGCCGTGCCGCGACCACCAGTCCGAGGCGCGGCGGTGCAGCGCCGCCACCGCGTCCGGCTCGACCCGGCGCAGCTCCGCCCTCAACATCTCGCGGAAGAGGGCGTGGAAGCGGAACCACTCGTCCTGGCGGTCGAGCGAGACCAGCAGCATGTTCGAGCGCGAGAGGTCGCGCAGCACCGTCGCCGAGCCGGTGCGCCCGAGGACCGCGTCGCAGAGCGGCCCGCTGAGACGGTCGAGGACGGAGGCGCGGCGCAGGAACTCGAGCCGGCGCTTGGAGACCGGGACCAGGAACTCCTCGCTGATGTAGTCGACGACGATGCGGTCGTCGCCGGCGAACCTGGCGATCGCCTTGCCGCGGTCGGGCGCCTCGCCCAGCGCCAGCCCGGCCAGGTAAAGAGCGACCGGCCAGCCCTCGGTGTGGGCGACCAGGAGGTCGAGCTGCTTCGGCGTCAACTCGAGCCCGAGGCCGCTCAGCAGCGCCGCGCATTCGGCCTTGTTCATCGTCAGCTCGGCACGGCCGAGCTCGATCAAGCGGCGGTGCGCGCGCAGCCGGCCGAGCGGCAGGACCGGCTCGCGGCGGGTCGCCAGGGCCACCTGCGAGCCCGGCGCGAGCTTGGCGCAGACGGTGGCGACGACGCTCAGCGACTGCGGCGACTCGAGCTGCTCGAGGTCGTCGAGGATCAGGACCAGCGGCGACTGGCGGCTGGCAAGAGCCGCGGCCAGCCGCGGCAGGACGAAGCTCTCGATGCCGGGCTCGGGAACGGCGAGAGCCGCCGCGATGTCCGGCTGCACCGGCTCGACCCGCTCCAGAGCGGCGACGATCGCCGCCGCCAGCAGCGCCGGGTCGTTGTGCTCGGGGCCGAGCAGGACCGAGACGAACGGCCGGCCGTCGCGCTCGGACCACTGCTCGAGCAGCACCGACTTGCCGTAGCCGGAGGGAGCGTTGAGCAGAACCACCGCGGCGCTGGACCCGGCCAGCTTGCGCAGGAGGCGCTCACGGTCGACCAGAGCGGCGCTCGCTCTCAGGGAAGTCGACCCGTCCACCGGCCAACCCTAACCGTGGAGCGACCTCGGGCTAGGCGTGGCGGGTCAGGCGGCGGCGCTCGGACTCGTACTGCTCCTCGGTCAGAACCCCCGAGTCGAACAGCGACTTCAGCTTCTCCAGCGCTTCGGCGCGCTCGGCCTCGGTGCTCTGAGCCAGCGGTCGCGGCGCCGGTGCCGTGGGAGAGCCATTTCGTTTCCGCGGCAGTGGCATGGCTTCTCCCTCCCCACTCCCTCAGGAAACGAATCCGATGACGCCGCGGACGATCAGCAGGGCCCCGAGGCCCGCGAAGGCATAGACCGCCATCCTCCTGCCGCTGCGGGTGAGCCAGGCGCGGAACCGCTGCACCTCGACCACGGTGCGCTCCGGCGCTACGAAGTAGCCCACCAGCGGCACCTCGAGCAGGATCAGCAGCATCAGATTGAAGGCGACGATGACCAGGATCGTCGGCACCGTGGCGTAGCCGAGGTTGTCGAGGTCGTGCAGGGCGGCGAGATAGGAGACTCCGGGCAAGGTGAGAACGACGCCGAGCGCGAAGGTGACGCGGGCCGAGCCGCGACCGAGCAGCTGCTCGACCCGGGAGGGCTTCTTCTCCTCTTCCGGCTGCGGTCCCTTCTTCGCCGCCCGCCGCGCCCGCAGCCGTTCGTCGTGGCCGCCGTGGAGGACGTAGGCGACGAGCAGGAAGAGCAGGCCGAGGGTCAGGTCCATCGACGGGGCGAGTGAGTTCTGGGCGGTGCTGGTGGCGCCCGAGTCGTGCAGGGCGAAGACGATCACGAACCCGATCGTGAGGCTGGTCAGCATCGCCCCCGCCAGGTAGCCGAGCAGCAGCCGCTTCGGGTTCGGCAGGAAGAGCATGATCGTCACCGCCGCAAGCAGGGTCGCGTTGGCGGCGGCGACCAGCGAGAAGAGGAAGATCTGGCCCATGATGGGCCTGCGCGGGGGCCCGGCCTCAGCCGGGCCCCCGCCTCAGGTCAGGCCTCCTCGGGCTCGCCGTAGACGACGAGGCCGTGGATGCAGATGACGCAGAGGGCGAAGATGCCCAGCGACCAGAACGGAAAGGCGCCACCGACGGCGAGCAGCGCCCCGATCGCGCCGAGCGAGGCGGCGACGATCCCGATCACGCGGCCGAAGCTGCCACCGCCGAGCAGCGAGAAGCCGGCGAACAGCTGCAGGATGCCGAGCAGGATCGTGATCCAGCCCCAGGTGTGCAGGCTCGAGATCACGTAGTGCGTGCTACCTGCGTAGAAATTCGCGTCGGCGACGGCGCCGATGCCGTAGATGACGTTAAGGGTGCCGGCGATCAGCAACAGGATTGCGACGAACGCGGCACGGCCTGCACCTCTCATGCGTTTCCTCCTTGATGGTTGGCGGCGGGCGCCATCACGGCTCCCACGATCCAGAGAACCGGGAAGACGATCCCGACCCAGAAGAGGACGAAGTGGCGTTTGCGCCAGGTGGTCACCCCGAGCGTGACCAGGAGGACGAGGTAGAGCGCCCCCATCAGTACGAGCATCAGACGGCTCCTTTGGTCTGAGTGGGGGCAGCCGGAGCCGCCGCGGCGGGGAACTCGCGAAGCGTCTGGCGCCGCAGCAGCTCGGTGCCGAGCCCGAGCAACAGGGCGAAGAGGAGCAGCCCGATCGGTTTGTGGAAGGCGGCAATCGGGGCCCAGGCGATCAGGGCGACGTAGACAGCGGCGGCGACCGCGTAGGTGCCGGCCCGCTGCTCGCGTACGTAGGGAGCGGCCTCGCGGCGCAGCCTCGTCGCCGGCTTGGTCGGGCCGGCCAGCCAGGCGCCGATCACGACCAGGACGCCGAAGGCGATCGCCGAGGAGGCGACCGTGACCAGCAGCGAGGTGCCGATGCTCCAGACGGCTTCGGCGGCCGGCTTGGCCGCGTCGTTGGCGGCGAGGGCACCGACCACCGAGTCGCCGGCGAAACCGCGGGCGATCAGGGCCAGCGCGCCGGCGGCGATGAAGCCGAAGCCGGCCGAGCGCAGCGCCTGGCGCCGCCGCGGACCGGCGAGGTAGATCGCCAGCCCGTAGAGCAGCAGGACGAGGAGGGTGAGGACGATCGGCAATCCGCGGACCAACTTGGCGCCGCTCTGGGCCGCCGAGAGCTGGTCGGACTTGAGAATCGTCACCACGCCGGCTCCGGCCGGAACTTTCCCGGCGATCGCTTCGCCGATGCCGATCTGGGAGCCGATCTCGGTGACGAGCAGGCCGAGATCGAGCTTGACTTCGCCGTTGCCGGTGGAGATCGCCGAGCCTTCGTCGTTGAGGATCTTCAGCAGGTCTTCATGGGCGACCCGGTTGGCGTCGGCCCAGACTTCCTGGACCTTCGGGTTGTCGAGGGCCTTTTCGGCGGCCTGCGGCGCCAGCTGGCGCAGACCACCCGCGGCCGGGCCGGCCAGCGGCCGCAGCTGCGCGGGCAGCTTCCCTTCCAGTTCGGCCTGAATGTCGACGTTGGCGAAGAGCTGATCGGCCAGGTATCCCGAAAGCCGTTCCTGGACCGCTTCGTTCTGCAGCAGCCGCTCGCTGGTGCTGACCCAGTTGTCGGTGTTGAGCGCCTGGCGGTTGGCCCAGATCGAGAAGATCGCGAGAAAGGCGACCAGGGTGCCGATAACGAGAAGGGCGACGACCGTCTTGGGGTGGCCTTTTGCCGCTGCCGCTTTCGCCGTCTCCTCCGCCACGCAGCGAACTTATGGTGCCCTCACCCGGGCGGCATCACCTCATTCGAGTGAACCTCAGGCGATGCGGCGGTTGAAGACGCAGTCGAGGTGGCGCTCGTCGTCGTCTCCCGGCACCGTTTTGTCCAGCTTCATGCTCGCCACGCGGCCGTCGAGGCGCAGCGTCGCCACCTGGTTGTCGAAGTAGGGACCCTCGGCCAAGCGCCAGCGCAAGCCCGGGTCGGGAGCGCCGGCGGCGCCGGCCAGGGCGCGCATGACGGCGACGAAGGGGCGCGTAAAGCCGGCTTTGATCACCCGCCGCTCTTTGACGTCGAGTGGGTTGCGATAGGGCGAGCAGACCGCCTGATAGATCGCGCTCTCGATCCCCGACCCCGGCGCGAAGGCGGTCTCGGCCAGGTAGGCGTGGTGGACGTCGCCGGAGAGGACGACGATCGAGGCCGGCGCCTCGCCGCGCTCGCCGGAGCCGACCTCTTCCAGCAGGCGGCGCAGGCCCTGGAAGGAGTCGTCGAAGGAGGCCCAGTGGTCGAAGTCGACGGCGCGGCGCAGCTTCTCGGCGCCGCGCGCCGCCAGTCCTCCCCAAGCGCCGTCGCAGACCCGCTCGCTCCAGGCCTCGAGGTGATGGAGACCGGGTGAAAGCAGCCAGGGGACCGTGGTCGCGATCAGCAGGTGGTCGAAGTCGCCGCTGGCGTGCTCGACGATCCACTCCCACTCCTCGGAGTCGACGATCGCGCGCTCCCCCTCCTCCAGCACCCGGCCCGCGCGCGAGTCCATGAAGATCACCCGGGTGCCACCGAGGTCGCGGCAGAAGCTCCAACGAGTGCCGGCGCCGGTCGTGTGGGCCCGCGCGGCGAACTCGCGCAGCTCGGCGGTGGCGTGGACGTTGCCGCGCACGCGCCCGTAGAGCTCGTCTTCGTCGAGTGCCCGCGGCGAGAGGTTGCCGAGGTGCTGGTAGACCCAGTAGCTCATCACCCCCGCCGTGGCGCGACCGTGCCACCAGGACTTTTCGCGCATCTCCTGCAGCCAGGAGCGGGAGATGTTCCAGTCGTCGCTCATGTCGTGGTCGTCCCACTGCATCGAGACCGAGACCGTCGAGAGCAGCCAGCGAATCAGCGGGTCGCTCCAGGACTCCTCGTACAGCCACGAGTACTCCTCGTAGTCGGTGACCTCCTCGCCCGGTGGCGTCCGCGTGCCGCGCCGTTCGCGGATCTTCTCGCGAGTGCGGGGCGAGCCCTCGTCGACGTAGACCTGGTCGCCGAGCAGGAACAGGAACTCGGGCCACTCCGAGTGCTCGCCGCGGATCATCTCGCTTGCCAGCACGTGCAGCGCGTCGTACTCCTTGCCGTCTTCGTGACGGTCCTTGCTCTCCACGTAAGGCCCCTCGTGCGGGAGGGCGACGCGGCAGGAGCCGAAGCAGACGTCGAGCGGGGCGTCGCGGCCGAGGGTGCGAATCGCGCTTGGAGGCAGCTCGGAGCCGGGCTCGGGCCAGCGGCGCTCGCCGTCGAGCGCGACCTCGTACTCGTTGAAGCTGCCCGGCTCCAGATCCTCGATCCGGATCAGCGCGTAGTGGTGCTCCTCGACGCAGAAGGTGGGCTCGCGGCGGCCCAGCACCTCGACCTCGCAGGAGGCGCTGGTCTCGACCCAGACCGTCGCCTCGGTCTCGCCGACGTAGCGCAACAGCGGCCCGAGCACGAGCTTTGGATCGGAATCCCTGTCGGGCACGGGGACCAACTCCCCGCAATCGCGGGGAAGCTAACCCTGGCCCAGGCGCCCCTAGATCCGCCCCGCCTCCAACAGGCGGCTGAGGAAGCGCTGGGTCTCCGGCCGCTCGGGGGCGTCGAGGACCCGCGCCGGCGGGCCCCGCTCGACGATGCGGCCGCCGTGGAGGAAGGCGACCTCGTCGGCGACCTCGCGGGCGAAGCTCATCTCGTGGGTGGCGATCACCATCGTCATCCCCTCCGCCTTGAGGTCGCGGACGGCGGCGAGGACCTCGCCGACCAGCTCCGGGTCGAGGGCGCTGGTGACCTCGTCGAGCAGCAGCGCCCGCGGCCGGCCGGAGAAGGCGCGGGCGATCGCGACCCGCTGCTGCTGGCCGCCGGAGAGGTGGTCGGGACGGTCGTCCTCGCGGCCCTCGAGCCCGAAGCGGGCAAGCAGGGCACGGCCGCGCTCCTCGGCCTCGGCCCGGGAGATGCCGTGCGCCCGCATCTCCCCCAGGACCACGTTCTGCAGCGCGGTCAGGTGCGGGAAGAGGTTGTAGGCCTGGAAGACCAGACCGAGCCGGCGCCGCACCGCGACCGGGTCGACCGCGGGGTCGGTGATCACCTCACCGTCGAGGAGGACGTCGCCGTCGTCGATCTCGGTCAGCAGGTCGACGCAGCGCAGCAGCGTCGACTTGCCCGAGCCGGAGGCACCGATCAGCGCCACCGCCTCGTGCTCGGCGACGGTGAGGTCGACGCCGGCCAGGACCCGGCGCTCGCCGAAGGCCTTGGTGACGGCGCGGATCTCGAGGACCGGCGCGTTCATCGCACCTCCCCGCCCCCGCCCATGCGGTCGACCACCCGCGCCAGCGGCACAGTGATCGCCAGGTAGAGCAGGGCGGCGGCGATCAGCGGCGTGTAGTTGAAGTTCTCGCCCTGGATGATCTGGGCGATGCGGAAGGCCTCCTGCGGGCCGAGGATCGAGATCAGGGCGACGTCCTTCTGCAGGCTGACGAAGTCGTTGAGCAGCGGTTGCGCCACCCGGCGCACGGCCTGGGGCAGGATCACGTGGCGCATCGCCTGCGCATCGGTGAGGCCGACGGCGAGCGCGGCGTCGTGCTGACCCCGGTGGACCGAGCGGATGCCGGAGCGGTAGACCTCGGCGACGTAGGCGCTGTAGGAGAGGCCGAGGGCGATGCCGCCGAGCACGACCGGATCGGTCGGCAGCCCGGTCAGCTGCAGGGCGGGGATCCCGAAGCCGACCAGGTAGACGAGCAGGATCGTCGGGATGCCGCGGAAGAGATCGACGAAGACCACACTCAGCAATCGCACCGGGAACAGCGCCGGGCCGCGGCTGACCCGCAGCAGGGCGATTACGAGACCGGCCACCAGGACCACGATCTCGACGATGACGAAGGTCTTGACGTCGAGCCAGAAGCCGCTGAGGACTTCGGGGAAGGATTCCTTGAAGACGGACCAGGAGAAGAACGTTTCGCGCACTTCCGGCCAGCCGGGGCTGGTCAGGACCCAGGCGGCGAGGCCGCCGAGGACGACGACGCTGGAGACGACGGCGATCGCCTGACCGCGCCGGGCCTGCCGGCGTTTGGCCGCCTGCCGTTCGAGGCGACGGTCGCTGATCACGGCGGTCTCGGTCACGCGGCCGCCGATTCTGACTTCGGGCGGGGACGCTCCCCGCGCCGGCGGCCGGGGCGCTAGTGCAGTTCGGGAGCGCCGGCGGCGGTGCTCATCCAGCGCTTGGTGATCTTCGCCAGTTCGCCGGATTCGCGAATCGAGTCGACCGCTTCGGAGACGCAGGCGGTCAGGGCCGAGCCCTTGGCCAGCAGGGTGCCCCATTCGTCGCCGCCGGGGGCGCTGAACTGGCCGACCACGGTGGCGGCCGGGACCTGCGCCGCGGTCAGGTACAGCGCCGTCGGCAGGTCGACCACGACCGCGTCGATCTGTTCGTTCTTCAGCGCCGTGACGACGTCGTTGGAGCTGTTGAAGACTTCCGGCTTGCTGCTGGGGTCGATCACTTCTTCGACCGCGCTGAGGCTGGTGGTGCCGATCTGGACGCCGATCCTGGTGTCCTTGAGATCGGCGATCGAGGTGGCGCCGGCGGCGTCGGAGTCCTTCAGCGCCACCACCGCCTGGTTGGCCGTGTAATACGGCGAGGAGAAGTCGACGACCTTCTGGCGCGGCGGCGTGATCGAGATCTCGTTGACGTCGAAGTCGAAGTCCTTGGGCCCGGGGGCGTAGGAGGAGTTGAACGGCTCCACCGTCCACTTGACCTTGGCCGGGGTATAGCCGAGCTGCTTGCCGATCGCGTAGGCGACGGCGCTCTCGAAGCCTTCCCCGTTGGCCGGTTCGTCGTCTTCGAAGTAGGGCGGGTAGGCGGGCTTGTCGGTGGCGACCGTGAGCGTGCCCGCCGTCTTGGTCGGCAGCTTGTCCGGCGTGCAGGCCGTCGCGGTCGCGGTCGTTTCGTCCTTGCTGCCGCCGCAGCCGGCGAGCAGGAGGAGGACCGGGACGAGGACGAGGGTGGCTGAGAGTCTCTTCATGAAGGTCCCGCCGCGCGGGGCCGCGATCCTATTCCAATCCGTCGGCGGCCAGAAGCAGGCCGGCCGGCCCTCCCCATTGAACTTCGCCCGGCATTCACCTGTAATGCCCCATATGAATAGAGAGGAACTGCGATCCACCCAGGCACCGCTGAAGGAGCGCTATGAGAGCGAGCCCGAGGCGGCGCTGGTCACCCTTTCGGCCAGCGGCACCCTCGGCGAGGGCATCTCCTGCTCGGTCGACACCGGCCGCGCCCTGGCCGAGGCCGGCCTCCACCCCGCTTCCGGCGGCGACGGCTCTCTGCTCTGCTCGGGCGACATGCTGCTGGAGGCGCTCGCCGCCTGCGCCGGCGTCACCCTCCAGGCTGTCTCCACCTCACTCGGCATCGCGGTCGAGTCCGGGACGATCCACGCCGAGGGCGACCTCGACTTCCGCGGCACCCTCGCCGTCGACCGCGACGCCCCGGTCGGCTTCCGCGCCATCCGCCTCCGCTTCGAGCTCGAGACCGAGGCGAGTGAGGAGGAGCTGGCGACCCTGCTGAAGCTGACCGAGCGCTACTGCGTGGTCCTGCAGACCCTGGCCAGCCCGCCGCAGCTGAGCGCCAGCGTCGCCGCGGCAGCCTGAGACTGGCTGCTAGAGGTCCCAGCCGAAGTAAACCTCAACCTCGGCGACCCGCTCGCCGTCGAAGGTCAGGACCTCGGTATTGCGGAAGCGGCTGCCGTCGGGCCGGGTCGCCTCGTAGGTGACCACGACATCGTTGCCGGACTCGATCGTCCGCACGAACTCGAATTGGTTGCGATTACCGGCGCCGGGCCAACATCGCTCAAAGTAGCCGTCGCGGTCGAGCTCCGGATCGGGCGGGCTGTGGAAGGTGAACCCGGGAGCGAGCAGCCGCTCAACGGCCTCCCGCTCCCCCGCCGCGAAGGCGCGGTAGAGGGAGTGGGCGATCTTGGCTCGGTCGGCGTTGCTAGGCATGCGGCCTCCTGCGGTAGCGGCTCTCTCGGTCCGATGCGTCTACCCCTCGCCGACTCCAGCGAACTGCAACATCTTCGTAATCCTCAAGATTCGAAAAATGATGCAGTTCGGCCCGGACCGGGCGCACGCCGGGCCGGTGGGACTCATCGGCCGTCGAAGAGGGAGCCGACCTCGCGGGTCATCCGGCCGATCACTTCGTAGAAGCTGGCGAGCAGGTTGCGCATCAGTGCCGCCTGCAGGGCCGGGTCGCGCTCGCTAAGGCTGTTGAAGTCCGCCACCGTCAGGGCCAGGCACTCGCCCGCGGTCTCGGCGTGGACGCTGGCCGGGCGCACCGGGAAGTCGGCCAGCGCGACCTCGCCGAAGGCCAGACCCGGGGTCAGCGTCGCCAGCCGCCTTTTGCCGGCCTCGAACTCGATCTCGATCGTCACCTCGCCCTCGACCAGGAGGAAGATCGCGTCGGCCGGGTCGCCGGCGGCGAAGATCGTCTCGCCGGCCACGAACGAGCGCGGCCGCAGCAGCTCCCCGAGTCGGGCCAGCATCGCCGCCTCGAGGCCGCGGGCGAGCCGCTGCTCGGCCAGCGGCACCCGCACCCGGTCCGCCGACGGCGCTCCGTGGGCGGCGAGCAGCCGCTCCTCGCACCACTCGGTCGCCGCGTCGAGGTCGGCGAACACCTGCGCGACCGCGGTGGGGAGATCGCCGAGCAGATCGCCGTGCGCCGGCGCCACCAGCACCAGCTCCCTGCCGCTCTCCGCCATCCAGGCCCCCAGTGCCGCCAGCAGGCGCCTGGCGGCGACGTCGATCTCGGTCACCTCGGCGAGGTCGACGATCGCCAGGTCGATCTCCGCGCACTGCTCGACCAGGGTCCGGATCACGCTCTCGGTCGCGGCGAAGACGAGGTCGCCGTGGAGGACGTGGACGACGCAGCGCGACCCCACCCGGGCCAGCACCTCGCTCTGCTCCGCGGGCCGGCGCCGCCGCGAGGGGATGTCGGCGACGGTGTAGCTGCGGCGCACGGCCGAGCGCGAGGAGCGGGCGACGTGGAGCAGGTTGAGGTTGAGGTCGGTGGAGATCTGGCGGCAGACCTCGATCCCGCGGACGCTGTTGCCGTGCGGGTCCAGCGGCGGCGAGTAGACCGCGATCCCCAGCTGCCCCGGCAGCACCGCGAGGACGCCGCCGGCGACGCCGCTCTTGGCCGGCATGCCGACGTCGACCACCCACTCCCCGGCCGAGTCGTACATGCCGCAGGTGGTCATCACGCTCAGCACCCGGTCGACGTACTCGCGCTCCAGCGCCCGCTCGCCGGTCAGCGGGTGGACGCCGCCGTTGGCCAGGGTCGCCGCCATCAGGCTGAGGTCGCGGCAGTCGACCGCGACCGAGCACTGCCGGAAGTAGAGGTCGAGCGCCGCCTCCGGGTCGTCCTCGAGGATGCCGAAGCTGCGCAGCATGTGGCCGATCGCGCGGTTGCGGTGGCCGGTGTCGCGCTCGGACTCATAGACCGCGGTCTCGACCGCGAGCGGGCGGCCGGCGAAGCTGCCGTAGGCGGCCAGCAGCCGCTGCTCGCGCTCGGCCGCGGAGCCGCCGGCGACCAGCGAGGTCGAGGTGATCGCGCCGGCGTTGATCATCGGGTTCAGCGGCCGGCCGCTGTCGGGGGCCAGGCTGATCGAGTTGAAGGCGTCCCCGGTCGGCTCCACCCCGACCTTGGCGTCGACCGCCGCCAGCCCGAGGTCGCGCAGAGCGAGGCCGTAGGTGAAGGGCTTGGAGATCGACTGGATCGTGAAGCTCCGGCGCGACTCCCCGACCTCGTAGCAGTGGCCGTCCGTCGTGGCGACGGCGATTCCGAACGATTCGGGATCGGCCAGCGCCAGCGGCGGGATGTAGTCGGCGACCGCGCCCGAGCCGTCGGCCTGCCAGCGCTCGTGCAGGCGCTGCAGGTAGGCGTCGATCGGCGAGGAGCTCATGGCCGGGGCAATGCTATGCGCGCCGATCAGTCGCCCTCGCCGACGCGCCGCCTCCGAACCAGCAAGGATGGGCACATGCCCGCACCCCGCCGCAAGAAAAAACAGGCCGAGCCAGAGAACTTCGGCTGGGTGATCTCGTTCGGCTGCAAAACCGCCGGCGAGCTGCGGCGGCTCAAAGTCGACACCGACCCGTCCAGCGACACCCGGCCGATCGACGTCCCCTGCCTCTGCGGGGAGACGCATCGCGTCACCGTCTCCCCCTACCGGCGCCGCCGCGCCGCCGACGAGCCGTTCGACATCGAGGTCGGCTCCCTCGACGAGCTGCGCTCGAGCTGAGCACCGCCGCCCCGTCTGGCGACCCGCCTCCTAGTTGTAGTTCCTCACAACGTTGTTCATCCGGGCCTCCTTGAAGGCTGGGGGTGCGAGCCACCCAGATCAAGGAGGACACCGGATGAAGATCCACGCTAACGCCCGCACCTGCCCGAACAGCCGCAAGCTGCTGGTCAGACGCA
>DASYJK010000017.1:0-11476 GCA_035996525.1 Solirubrobacterales bacterium | reverse complement strand
AGGATCAGTGAGACGGCGCCGTAGCCCCTGTCGACGCCCAGCCACTCCATCGTGACCACTACCGGCACGAAGACGACGGCGGGCACGGCCGGGTGCACGCGGGAGAAGAAATTGAGGAATTCGCTCTTGAAGAGCGGCGGGGATGCCGAGAGCTTCTCGGTGCGGTCGTGAGCCTCCATCAGGGGCGAATAGTAGCGACGCGCCCCGGTGCCCCCGCAAGACGCGGGGAAGATGTGACGGCTCTGTGTCAAAGAGGTAGCGATTTGCGGAATTGCCCCTCACGGAAGCGTCACGAGCTTGCCACACTGCCGCCCGTGTCGCGCAAGCCAAAACCTCCGACCTGCGAGGACTGCTACTTCCACAAGAACCTCCTCTGCGCGCTCGAGCTGAACGAGCCCTGCGCCACCTTCCGCCCCAACCGTCCCGAGGGCTTGGTTCCGCCGCGGCAGCCGGTGCTCTTGATGCGTGCGCCCCGCTGGGCCTCGCGACCCGCGTAGGCCTTTCTCAGCTTCCGTTGCATTGGGAGGGAGAGGTGGGGTGTCCCTTCCGCTTGCTGGGATTTTCGGCGTTAAGTGCGCCGCCACTCGCCGACAGCTCCCAGCGAAAATCAGGACGCCGCGCGCTTCAGGGACACCCCACCTCTCCCGCTCGAATCGCGGCCAGCTTCGAACCCGAATCTCTTGGAACCAGAGCCGGACTCGGCCGATCGCCTCTTCGGATGTGCCGCGAGCGTCTCGTGAGGCGGTGTTGGGTGTCCCTGAAGAGCGCGGCGTCCTGATTTTCGCCCTGCGACTCAGCGAGAGACGGCGAGTCAGCGGCGAAAATCCCAGCAAACGGAAGGGACACCCAACGCTGCCCCGCCAAACCCCTCTCGGACCAAGTCCGCAGCTATGTTTTGGCGGTGCCGCAACGAGACCTGTTCGCCGACTTCGCCAGGATGCGTCGTGAGATGGATCAGATGATGGGAGATGCTTGGGGGCGCAGTAGGTACGTGACGCGGCGGACCAGTGGGTTCTCGCCCAACATCGACGTCTATTACTGCGGCGACCCGCAGCGGGCGGTCGTCAAGGTCGATCTCGCCGGGGTCGAGCTGAGCGAGGTCGGGATCGAGGTCAGTGGGCGGCACCTGGCGATCGTCGGGGAACGGCCGGTGCAGGAGACCGAGGGCCGGGTCTACCAGCAGGTCGAGATCCCCTCGGGCCCGTTCCGCCGCGTGGTCGAGCTCCAGGTCGAGGTCGACGCCGACCGCGCCAAGGCGACTTACGAGGACGGGGTGCTGCGAATCGAGCTGCCGCTGCGCGATCCCGGCGAGACCACCCGCCGGGTGCCGATCGGGCGCAAGTGATGGAGGGCTCACCGGTCCTCGAAGTGGTCGACTCGCCGCTCGACCCGGAGGAGCTGATCCGGGCCGACGAGCCGTTGCCGCAGGCGCTGCCGGTGCTGCCGCTGCGCGACACCGTCACCTTCCCGGAGACGTTGACCCCGCTGGCGGTCGGACAGGAGCGCTCGATCCAGCTCGTCAACGACGTCCTCGGCGGCAACCGGATGCTGGCGATGGTCGCCTCGCGTGATCCCGAGAACGAGACTCCCGGTCCCGACGATCTCTACGACGTCGGCGTGGTCGGCGTCGTCGCCCGCATGATCAAGGTCCCGGACGGTTCGCTGCGGATCCTCGTCCAGGGCACCCAGCGGGTCCGGCTCGACTCCTACGTCAGCGAGAAGCCCTACCTGGTGGCGCGGATCACCGAGCTGCCCGATGTCAGCGAGCCCAGCGCCGAGCTGGAGGCGCTGACCCGCAACGTCCAGCGCACCTTCTCGGAGATCGTCGAGCAGATTCCCTACCTGCCGGAGGAGCTGCAGATGGCGGTCGCCAACATCGACGACCCGGCTGCCCTCGGGCACCTGATCGCCGGCGCCCTGCGGGTCGGGACCGAGGAGAAGCAGAAGCTGCTGGAAGAGATCGACGTCGCCAAGCGCCTGCGTCACCTCTCGCGGATCCTCGCCCGCGAGCTCGAGGTGGTTCAGCTGGGGACGCAGATCCAGACCCAGGTGCAGTCGGAGATCGACAAAGGTCAGCGCGAGTTCTTTCTGCGTCAGCAGCTGAAAGCGATCCAGGACGAGCTCGGGGAGGAGGACGAGCAGCAGGCCGAAGTGAACGAACTGCGCGAGCGCATCGACGAGGCCGAGCTGCCCGAGCACGCGCTCAAAGCCGCTGAGCGCGAGCTCTCGCGACTGGAGAAACTGCCGCCGGCCGCAGCCGAGCACGGCGTCATCCGCACCTACCTGGAGTGGCTGGTCGAGCTGCCCTGGTCGGAGGAAACCGAGGACAACCTCGACATCAAGCACGCCCGCAAGGTCCTCGACGCCGATCACTACGACCTCGAGAAGGTCAAGGACCGGATCCTCGAGTACCTGGCGGTGCGCAAGCTCAACCCCGACTCGCCCGGGCCGATCCTCTGCTTCGTCGGCCCGCCCGGGGTCGGCAAGACCAGCCTCGGCCGCTCGATCGCGAAGGCGCTGGGGCGGGAGTTCGAGCGGATCTCGGTCGGCGGCGTCCGCGACGAGGCCGAGATCCGCGGTCACCGCCGCACCTATATAGGGGCGCTGCCGGGCACGATTATCCGCGCTCTGCGCGACGCCGGCTCGCGCAACCCGGTCTTCATGATCGACGAGATCGACAAGATGGGCGCCGACTTCCGCGGCGACCCCGCCTCGGCGATGCTCGAGGTGCTGGACCCGGCACAGAACGACTCCTTCCGCGACCACTACCTCGACCTCGAGTTCGACCTCTCCGACGTCGTCTTCATCGCCACCGCCAACGTCCTCGACACGATTCCGGGGCCGCTGCTTGACCGGATGGAGACGATCGAACTGGCCGGTTACACGGTCGAGGAGAAGCGCCACATCGCCCGCCGCTACCTGGTTCCGCGTCAGATCGCGGCCAACGGGCTGAAGCCCTCCCAGATCGAGTTTGCCGATGCCGCCCTGACCGCGGTGATCGAGGAGTACACCCGCGAGGCCGGCGTCCGCAACCTCGAGCGCCAGCTCGGCACGATCTGCCGCAAAGTCGCCCGCGACGTCGCCGAGGGCAAGAAGGGCAAGGTCAAGGTCTCCGGCAAGAAAGCGCGCGAGCTGCTCGGCCGCCGCCGCGTCTTCGCCGAGCAGCGCCGCCGCACCAAGTACCCCGGCGTCGCCACCGGCCTCGCCTGGACTCCGACCGGCGGCGACGTCCTCTTCATCGAGGCGACGGCGATGCCGGGCTCGGGCAAGCTGACGATCACCGGCCAGCTCGGCGAGGTGATGAAGGAGTCGGCGCAGGCGGCGCTCTCCTGGGTCCGCGGCCACTGGGCGGAGATCGATCCGAAGCTGGGTGAGGACTGGTTCGCCGAGCACGACATCCACATCCATGTCCCGGCCGGAGCGGTGCCCAAGGACGGGCCCTCGGCCGGGGTCGCGATGACCGTCGCCCTCTCCTCGCTGATCAGCGGCCGGCCCGTCCGCAACGATGTGGCGATGACCGGTGAGGTGACGCTGACGGGGCTGGTGCTGCCGATCGGCGGGCTCAAGGAGAAGTCGCTGGCGGCGCAGCGGGCGGGGATCAGGCGGGTGATCGTCCCGGCCCGCAACGAGGGAGACGTCGAGGAGATTCCCGAGCACGAGCTCGGCGGCCTCGAGTTCGTCTTCGTCGACGAGGTCTCCAAAGCGCTCGACGTCGCCCTGTCGTAACCACGATGGAGGCAGCGACTCTCGAGAGGGGCCGCCCCGCGGCGTACGCGCAGTCGTTGCGCGAGGCGGCGAGGGCCCGCTCGCGCGCCTTCTGGATCGTCGCCGGCCTGACCCTGCTCGGCGCCGTCCTGCGCTTCGCCACGCTCGGCGTCCAGGCCTATCACCACGACGAGATCGTCACCGCCAGCCGCGTCCTCCGCGGCGACTTCGGCCACGCGATGGACGCGGTCGGGTTCAGCGAGTCGGCGCCGCCGCTCTACTACGCGCTGGCCTGGATCTGGACCCAGGTGACGGGGACGGGGGAGTTCGGCCTGCGCTCGCTCTCGGCCCTGGCCGGGGTGGCGACGATCCCGGTCGCCTACCTGATCGGGATCGAGCTGCGCGGGCGCCGCGCCGGGCTGGCGGCAGCGGCGCTGGTCGCGGTCAACCCGATGCTGCTCTGGTACTCGCAGGAGGCGCGCGCCTACGCCTTGCTGGCCCTGCTCTGCGCCGTCTCCCTCCTCTACTGCGCGCGCGCCCTGCGCAGTGGCACTCGCCGCGACTTCGTGCTCTGGGGAGTCGCCTCCGGCCTCGCTCTCTCGACCCACTACTTCGCGATCTTCGTCGTCGCCGCCGAGGCGATCTGGCTGCTGCGCCGCCACCGTCGGGCGAGCGCGCCAGGGCTCGGCGTCGTCGCCCTCTTCGGCCTGGCGCTGGCGCCGCTGGCGATCCACCAGATGTCCTACGGCCACGCCGAATGGATCGGCAACTTCACGCTCGGGCACCGGCTCTGGGAAACCGCGGCGACCTTCGTCAGCGGTGAGACCAGCGACATCATCGCCCGCCCTGAGCGGCCCGCTCTGGCAGTGCTGCCGCTGGCCCTGGCCGCGGCGGCGCTGCCGCTGATCGCGTTCCGCGGCGCTCGCGACGAGCGCCGGGCGGCGGCGATACCGCTCTCGCTCGCGGCCGCCTCACTCGGGATTCCTTTGCTGCTGGCCGTCGTCTCGCCGGGCAATGACTTCGTCCTCGCCCGTAACCTGCTGCCGGCGCTGCTGCCGCTGCTGATCGCGGTCGCGATCGGGGTGACGCTGCCCGGCGCCCGGCGCCTCGGCACCGCTATCGGCGCCGCCCTGGTCGTCTACTCGCTGGCCTTCTGCGTCTGGGCCAGCGTCAACCCCGACCTGCAGCGTCCCGACTGGGACACGGTCGCGGCCACGATCGGCGAACCGGCGGCGCCGCGGGCCACCGTCACCTGGGCCCTCGGCGAGGCACCGCTGCGCTACTACCTCTCGACCGGGGCGATCCAGGTCACCCCCGCCGACGGCTACGACTGGCTGGTCCACGAAGTCGATTTCGTCTCCGACGGCCGCATGCCCCCGCCGCCGCCGGGCCTGCTCGGCCCGGGCTTCCACGAAACCTCGAGCGAGGACACCGGGCGGCTCTTCGTCAGGCACTACGAGCTGCCGGGGCCGGGCCTGGCGCCGCTGCGCCTGCGCCGGCTGCGCGCCGCCGATCTCAACTTCCGCAGCAACGGCGTCCTGCTCGACGGCGTCGGGCCGGGATAAGCGCAGAGAAGTTCGGGTATATCCTCCCCACGGACCTGATTACCAGCGAGGAGAAGGCATGAGCAAGACGACGGCGACCCGCGCCACCGATATCTACGAGACCGCCCGTGAGAACCCCTACGTGCAGCGTCTGGTCGAGGACGACGAGTTGCGCGACAGTCTCCGCGACGCTTTCGAGGCGGCCAAGGGCGCCTACGGCCGCGCCACCGGCAACAGCAAGGGCCCGGTCAAGGCCGTGACCAGCGACAAGAAGGTGCAGAAGGAGCTGCGCGAGGCAGCGGAGAGCCTGAAAGAGGCCTCCGAGCGCCTGCGCAAGCCGCCGAAGAAGAAGAGTGGATTCGGCCGCGTGATCCTGATCGCCCTGGTCGGCGCCGTGATCGCCCTGGCTGTCAGCGAGGGCGCCCGCAAGGCCGTGCTCGACACGCTCTTCGGCGCCGAAGAGGAGTTCGAGTACACCTCGACCACGAGCATCAACGGCTCCTAGCTCGGGCCGGTGTCGGCTCTGCCGTCAGGGCCGACACTAGACTGACCTTTATATGGAGGCGGCAACCAAAGAGCGGCAGCTGAGCGGCGACAAGGCGCAGCGGATCGTCGATGCGATGCGCGACAGCGTCGCCCGCCGCGGCGCCGCCGGCTCGACCTTCGAGCATGTCGCCCGCGAGGCGGGCGTCAGCCGCGGCCTCCTGCACTACTACTTCGGGACCAAGGAGCGGCTGTTGGTCGAGGTGGTCCGCCGCGACGCCGAGATCCGCATCGCCCGGCTCGACGAGCGGCTCGAGAAGGCCGGCTCGGT
Source organism: Solirubrobacterales bacterium (assembly GCA_035996525.1). GTDB lineage: Bacteria > Actinomycetota > Thermoleophilia > Solirubrobacterales > 70-9 > VAYN01. Next base: position 5,413 of record DASYJK010000017.1, on the reverse strand, counting down.
CGACGACGTCCTCGACGTCCTCGTCGCCAGCTTGACCGACATGATCGAGAACGAACCCGGCTTCTTCCTCCTCCTTTACGAGCTCTTCAGCGCCGGCCGCCGCAACCCCGACATCCAGCACGAGGTCGGCCAGCTCTTCGAGCGCACCCGCTCCCACGTCGCCGCGGTGCTGGACGCGAAGCAGCGCGAGGGCGTGCTCAAGCTCCGCTTCGAGGCGGAGGCGATCGTCTCCTACCTCTTCGCGGTCGGTGACGGCTTCGCCCTGCAGGCTCTCTCCGATCCCGAGCGTGACAACAGCGCCGCACTCGCCGCCGGCGCCGCCTCGGCCCGGTACCTGCTCGTCGCCGAGTAGCCGCGACGGCGATAAATCGCCCGAGTGATGGCACTCACAGACCGGGGCTTGCCGTTGCGAAAAGCTGGCCAACCAGCCAATGCGCAACGCAATGAACCGACTCGCGGCAGTACTCGGCAGGCGCCGCCGCTGGGTCGTCGCGATCTGGGTCGCGATCGTGGTCTGCGCCCTGCCCTTCGCCAAACACCAGACCGACCACCTCACCGGCGGCGGTTTCGACGTCCCCGGCAGCCAGTCGTTGGCGGTCAGCGAATCTCTGCAGCAGGACTTCGGCGCCAAGGCGGACGGGATCATGGTCGCGCTCAAGGCCGCCCCCGACTCGACCCGGGCCGAGCGGGCCGCCGCGGTCGGCCGGGTTCGCCGTGAGGTCGCGACGATCGACGAGGTGACGCTGCCGCCTGCCGCCGCGCTGCAGGGCCGTCGCCAGCTCCAGCGCACCGGCTTCGCGCTGCTGCCGCTGCGCAGCGACCAGTCATCGGACGAGCTGATCGACTCGGCGACGACGCTGCGCGAAGACCTCGATCTCGGCTCCGCCGAGGCGGGAGTCACTCCCTACCTGATCGGCCAGCCGACGATCTGGGCCGGGATGCAGGAGATCTCCAAGCGCGACCTCTCGCGGGCTGAGGGCACCGGTTTCCCGATCGTTGCTCTGATCCTGCTGATCGTCTTCGGCTCGCTTGCCGCGGCGGCGCTGCCGCTGGCGCTCGGCTTCGTCAGCGTCCTCGTCACCGGCGCCCTCATCTACTTCATCTCGCTGCAGATGACGATGTCGGTCTTCGTCACCAACATGGCCTCGATGATCGGCATCGGGGTGGCGATCGACTACTCGCTGTTCATCCTCGCCCGCTATCGCGAGGAGCGCGAAGCGGGGCGCGACCAGAGCGAAGCCCGGGCCGAGGCGCTCTCGACCTCCGGCCTCGCCGTGACCTTCTCCGGCCTCGCCGTGATCATCTCCCTCGCCGGCCTCTGGATGGTCGACAACCAGGCCCTGCGCTCGATGGCGCTGGGGGCGATGACCGTGGTCGCGATCTCGATCCTGACCGCGACGACGTTGCTGCCGGCGCTGATCGCGATGCTCGGCGACCGCGTCCTCCCGGGCGGGATCGTCGGTCGGGTCGAGCGCTTCCTCAAGCACCGGGTACTGCGACGGCCGGTCGCGGAGCCCGCCACCGCCACCGTCGCGGCGGCCGGCGCCAGCCGCTTCTGGGAAGGCTGGACGCGGCGGGTGATGGCCCACCCCTGGACCGCGATCGTCGCCGTCTCGGCGGTGCTGCTGACCCTAGCGATCCCGGTCCTCTCGCTTGAAACCGGCACCCAGGCGCTTTCGCAGTTCCCCAAGGGGAGTGACGTACGGGTCGGCAACGAACTGGCCGCAAAGGAGATCGGCGGCGGCACCGACCCGATGCAGATCGTCGCCGCCTTCGGTGGCCCGCCGCGCGCCGCCGATCGGGCCGCGGTTGTCGGGTTTGTCCACCACCTCGAGGCCACTCCTGGCATCAGTGCTGTTGCGCCGCCCGCCTACGCCGGCGACAGCGTCCTGATTCAGACCACCCCGAGCGCTCCCAGTGAGTCCGACGCGGCCTTGACGATGGTCGACCGGCTGCGCGACAGCGTTGTGCCCGGGACTGCCCTGAGTCGCATTGCCACCGTCAACGTCGGCGGCGAGACCGCGCGCAGCCACGACGTCCGCCTCCAGATCAGCGGCTCGATGTGGAAGATCGTCCTCTTCGTCCTCGCCCTCAGCTTCCTGGTGCTGATGGTGATGCTGCGCTCGCTGATCCTGCCGCTGAAGGCGGTGCTGATGAACCTGCTCTCGATCGGGGCCGCGTTCGGAGTCCTGGTCGCGATCTTCCAGTGGGGCTGGCTCGACGGCTTCCTCGGCTTCGAAAGCCAGGGGGCGCTGGACACGATCAACGTGCCGTTGATCTTCGCCGTCGTCTTCGGCCTCTCGATGGACTACGAGGTCTTCCTGATGTCGCGGATCCGCGAGCGCTACCTGCGCCACGGCGACAACGAACGCGCCGTCGCCGAGGGCCTCTCCTCCAGCGCTCGCACGATCTCCTCGGCGGCGCTGATCATGACCTGCGTCTTCGCCGTCTTCGTCCTCACCGGCGTGCCCTCGATCAAGGAGCTCGGTCTGGGCTGCGCGGTCGCGATCGCCCTCGACGCGACCCTGGTGCGGCTGATCCTGGTTCCGGCGGCGATGAAGCTGATGGGCGCCTGGAACTGGTGGATGCCCTCCTGGCTCGACCGCTTTCTGCCGGACCTCAGCTTCGAGGGCGGCAGCGAGCCCGAGCCAGCCGAGGCCTGAGCCGTAAGATCGGCCCGTGGCCGATCACGACATCGCCTTTGCCGGAGCCGCTCGTCAGGCGGAGATGGTGCGGGCGGGAGAGGTTTCGCCGACCGAGCTCGTGAAGCTGCACCTAGAGCGGATCGAGCGGATCGATCCGCGGCTGAACTCGTTCCGGGTCGTGCTCGCCGAGCGGGCGCTGCTGGAAGCCGAGCAGGCGGAGGCCCGGCTGAAGGGCGGCGACGAGCGGCCGCTGCTGGGGGTGCCGATCGCGCTCAAGGACTCGACCGACCTGGCCGGCGAGCTGACCACTCTCGGCACCGATGGCTTCACCGAGCCCGCCGCCGCCGACTCGGAGATGGTGCGCAGGCTGCGCGAGGCCGGCGCGATCGTGGTCGGCAAGACGCTGCTGCCGGAGCTGGCGATCTGCGGCTTCACCGAGTCGGCGACCTTCGGCGTCACCCGCAACCCCTGGAACGAGCAGCGCACTCCGGCCGGCTCCAGTGGTGGCAGTGCCGCGGCGGTCGCCGCCGGCCTGGTCCCGATCGCCTCGGCCTCCGACGGCGCCGGTTCGATCCGCATCCCCGCCGCCTCCTGCGGTCTCTTCGGCCTGAAGCCGCAGCGCGGGCGGATCTCGCTGGCGCCCCATCGCGAGCACTGGAACGGGCTCTCGGTCGACGGTTGTATCAGCCGCACGGTGATCGACACGGCGCTCTGGCTCGACGTCACCAGCGGCGGCTCCGAGGAGCCCGGCGCCCCCGCGCCACCGCAGCGTCCCTTCGTCGAGGCAGTGAAAACGCCGCCGGGCAAGCTGCGCATCGCCTACTCGACCCTTCCCCCGCGCGCCGCGGCGCCGCCGACCGTCTCCGACGTCGTCAAGAACGCCGTCGGCGAGACCGCCGACCTCCTGCGCTCGCTCGGGCACGAGACCGCCCAGCGGGATCCCGAGTGGGGGACGATCGGCAACAACTCGGTCCCGCGTTACCTGCGCGGCGCCGCCGAAGACGTTGCCAACGTTCCCCATCCCGAGCGCCTTGAACGCCGCACCCGCGGCTTCGGCAGGCTCGGGCGGCTGATCCCGGACAAGGTCTTCGAGCAGGCGCGCCGCGCGGTCGAGGCCGACGCCGCCCGGGTCAACGCAATCTTCGACGCCCACGACGTGCTGATGACCCCGGTGATGGGAGGCACGGCGCTGCCGGTGCGCCGCTGGGAGGGGCGCAGCGCCCTGTACACGGTGCTGGGGATGAGCCGCTTCTATCCGTACTGCATCCCCTGGAACCACCTCGGCAACCCCTCGATGGCGGTGCCGGCGGGTTTCGCCGCCGACGGTATGCCGCTCTCGGTCCAGATCGTCGGACGCCCCGGCGATGAGGCGACCCTACTCTCGCTTGCCGCTCAGCTCGAGGCCGAGCGCCCCTGGGCGGACGCCCGACCCCCGATCTCTTAGGGGCGGCCTGCTTCAGGCGGGTGCGTAGGAGGAGTCGGGTGCCCCTCTACCTTCGCTGGGCTATTCGCCTGACAGCAACAGCGGCCGTCCGAGATGGAGCGCCGGTGCGAATAGCTAACGCCGCTCGTATGAGGGGCACCCGACTCCTCCCCAACCAGCCGCCGGAAGATTGATCCAGCTTGAGCCGCACGCCTCGAATCGCTAAGGAGGACTGGGCATCCTCCGTACGAGCGGCGTTAGCTATTCGCACGAGCGCACGATCTAGGACTGCCGATGTTGTCTCCCCGGCGAATAGCCCAGCGAAGGTAGGAGGATGCCCAGTCCTCCTAACGGCTCGACCTAGGGCGAGAGCCGCAACCCTCTAGGAGGGGAACACCTTGCGCATGCGGGCGATCTCGCGGATCGGGCCGCGCGGGCGCAGGCGGCGCTGGAGGATCATCTTCAGCGGGTTGGCATCCGGTTTGCCGGTGGCGACGAAGTCCGACCAGCTCGCCTCGAGCACGAGCGTCGGATTCGGCGCCTCGCCCGGCTCGGCCCGGGTCGAGCCGTTGGCGATGGTCAGGTGCCAGGGATCGGCGTCGGTGAAGCGGTACTGGTAGACCAGCGGCGAGCCGTTGGCCGCCGCCGGGTCGGCGACGCGCTCGACGATGTCGAAGTAGAGGCGCTGCAGCTCCGGCGAAGCGCCCGGCTTCGGGCCGGTGGGCGGGCCAAGGATGCCGGCCATCATCAGCTTCACCTGCCGCTCGGCGATCTCGCGCTCGTCGCGCTCCGGGTCGAAGGGGAAGACGCCGGGGGGCATCTCCTCGGTCGGGTAGCCGATCGTGCGCCAGCGCTGGCGGATCAGTTTGAGGCCGAAGGCGAAGATGTCCTCGAGGCTGAAGCCGTAGCACTCGGTGTACTCGCGGTCCAGGTTCGGCGGCGAGAAGACGGCCGGGCCGTAGGGCAGGACCTCGCGCAGCAGGTCCGTCACCGCGGCGCGGTTCTCCTCCCAGCCGGGCCTGCCTTCGCCGAGCAGCTCGGAGAGGACCTTGACGCCGAAGCCAATGTGGCGCTGCTCGTCGCGGGAGACGTTGGCCATGCCGGCGCTGAACCCCGGCATCGTTTCCCCGTTGGAGAAGAAGTCCTCGATGAAGTGCTGGCCGGGCTGGGCCAGGCTGCCCTCGACGATCAGGTGGTAGAGGGTGATCGCCTGCGCGTACTTGGGCAGCGAGCGGTCCTTGCGCAGTTCCTCGGCCATCACGTCGAGGCGGTCGAAGATGCCGCGGTAGCCCCAGTTGAGCTGGGGCAGGGTGGAGGCGAGGGTCGACTGGATCGAGTCGCCGCC
>DASYJK010000016.1:0-9116 GCA_035996525.1 Solirubrobacterales bacterium | reverse complement strand
GCCAGCAGGCTGCGCGAGAGGTCGGGGACGGCGACGACGTCGAACTCCAGGCCCTTGGCGTTGTGCACGGTCATGATCCGCACCCCGTCGTGGCCCTCGGCGGCGGTCGCGGCCTGGGCCTCGGCATCGCTCTCGGCGCGGGCGGCGAGGAAGTCGAGCAGGCCGCGCAGGTCGCGGCCCTCGCGGCTCTCGAACTCGGCGGCGAGCCGCATCAACTTGCGCACGTTGGCGAAGCGGGCCTCGCCGGCCGGGCGCATCAGCACCGCCAGGTCGTAGCCGGTCTCGGTCGTCGCCGTCTCGATCAGGGCGGCGAGGGAGAGCCGCGGGCCGCGCTCGCGCAGCGAGGCGATCCTGGCGACGAAGGTCCGCAGCAGCTCGAGCTCGGACTCGGGGATGTCTCCCAGCCGCTCCGGTTCGGCGAGCTCCGCCTCGCCGGTCCCGGTCGCGGCCTCGATCGCCGGCCAGACGTGCCGCCGCCGGCCCACCGCGGCCCGCAGCAGCCAGAGCGTGTCCGGCGCCGCGCCGCAGGCCGGGGAGGCGAGGGCGCCGAAGAGGGCCTGGTCGTCGAGCGGGTTGGCGATCGTCGCCAGCAGCGCGCAGACGTCGGAGACCTGTTGCTGGGACCAGTAGCCGCGGCCACCGACCACGTAGGGCCGCAGGCCGGTTCGCTCGAGCGAGTCCTCGTAAGCATCGAGGTGGGTGAAGGCGCGCAGCAGCACGACCATCTCGCCCGGGGGCGTCCCCGCGTCGGCCAGCTCGCGCAGGCGCTCGGCGACGGCGCGCGCCTCGGCCAGGCAGTTGAGCGGCGTGCGCCCGTCGATCGCCGGCTCCAGCTCGATCCCCTCCTCGTCCCAGCCGTCGCGTGCGGTCAGCAGCAGCTCGACCGCGGCGCCCTGGTCCACCGCGCCGTCGTCCGCGGGCGCCGCGCCGACCCGCAGCGGCCGGTAGGACTCGCCGAGCAGCGCCGCGCCGAAGAGGTTGACGGCGCCGATCAGCTCCGGGCGCGAGCGGAAGTTGCCGCTCAGCTCCATCAGCTCGGCGTCGGCGCGCTGCTCGACCAGCGCCCGCTGGCGGCGGAAGACGTCGAGGTCGGCGTGGCGGAAGCCGTAGATCGACTGGAACTCGTCGCCGACCGCGACCAGCTCGCTGCGCGGTCCCCGCAGCGCCTCGATCAGCCGCAGCTGCAGGCGGTTGGTGTCCTGGAACTCGTCGACCAGCAGGTGGCTGAAGCGGGTCCGGTAGGCCTCGCCGATCTCGGCCCGCTCCAGCAGCCGCGCGGCAAGGATCAGCAGGTCCTCGAAGTCGATCCCGGCGCGGCGTTCCTTGGCCGCCTCGAAGCGGGCCGAGAACAGCCCCAGCAGCTCGGCCAGGTGGCGGTAGGCGACGCCGCCCTCGCCGGCCTCGGCGGTGCGCGAGATCGCCGCCTCGATCGCTTCGCGGAAGGGGAGGATCGCCTTCGCCTTGCTGCCGGGGCGCAGCGCCCGCAGCTCTTCCAGGTCCGGCGGCGGTCCCGGCTCGCTCAGCCGTGCCACGGCCCGCTCGACCAGTTCGCGTTTGGGGTCGCTCTCCTTCAGCTCCTCCAGCGCCTGTCCGGCCGCTTCGATCGCCGCCGCGATCGCCTCGACCGGGTCGCTCGCCGGCGGCTCCGGCAGCCGTGGCTCCGCCTCGCCGCGGCTGCGCAGCTCCGCGTGCACCCCCGCCACGATCCCCCGCAGCCCGTCGATGTCGAAGGTCGCCACCAGCTCCTCCCGCGACTCGGCGGCCGGCTCGAGGGCGAGGAAGTCGGCGAGGGCTTCGTCGAAGGCCTCGCGGGCAGCTCGCGCGGTCTCGGGGGCGTCGAGGATGCGGAAGCCGGGATCGATCCCGGCCGCCACCGGGTGGCCGGCGAGGAGGCGGTTGCAGAAGCCGTGGATCGTCGTCACCCAGGCGCTGCCGATCGTGCTCAGCAACTCCGCCGCCCGCTCCGAGCCCGCCTCGGCCCGCCGCGCCAGCTCGGCCCGGATCCGCTGGCGCAGCTCGGCCGCGGCCTTGTCGGTGAAGGTGAAGGCGAGGATCGCGTCGGCGGCGACGCCCTTGTCGCAGACGAGGCGGCAGTAGCGGTCGACCATCACTCCCGTCTTGCCGGTCCCGGCGCCGGCCTCGAGCAGGACGTCGCGGCCGCTGACCTTGATCGCCGCCGCCTGCTCCGGGGTGGGCGCGCGCTTGCTCACCGCTCCTCCACTTCCTCGTCCTCCTCGTACTGGGGGGCGCGGTCGCGGCGGCAGATCGGGGCGAAGTCGCAGAAGGGAGGGCAGACGTCGTGGCCGCGCAGGCCGCGCCGCGGGCCGGGGTCGCGGCGGATATCGCCGGCGCGCATGCGGGCGACGATCTCCCCGGCGCGGCGGCGCGAGTCGGCCAGCAGCTCCTCCAGCTCCTCGGCCGCCACCACGTCGCGGCCGTAGAGGCCGTAGTCGGCGAGGTCGCCGGCCGCCTCCTCGGCGACGGCGCCGCGCGGCCGCCGCACCGAGGTCCCACGCAGCGGGTGGTAGAGGCCGCCGACCGGCTCGGCCCCCCAGTTCTCGGCCACCGCCAGCAGGTAGAGCGGCAGCTGCAGCTTCGCCTGCTCCTCGAACTTCTCCCGCGGCGTCACCGCGCCGGAGAGCTTGTAGTCGATCACCAGGGCGCGGCCGTCGGCGGCGCGGTCGACCCGGTCGATCGCGCCGTGCAGGCCCCAGCCGTCCAGCTCCAGGGCCGGCCGCTCGGCCTCCTCGTGGGCGCCGAAGGCGGCCTCCAGCAGCCAGGGCTCGAAGCCGCCGGTCTCGCGCCCGGCCTCTTCGGCGAGGAAGCGCTCCAGCAGGCGCACGACCCGGCGCGCCATCGCCCGCTCCGCCGGGTGGGAGCCGAGCTCCCGCTCGGCCGCGACCGCGGCGACGATCTCGCGCCCCCGCCCGGCCCAGGCGGCGAGGGAGCCGGGGCGGGGGAGGGGGTCGCCGCCGGGGCGCTCCTTGTAGAGACGGTCGAGCGCCTCGTGCATCACCCCGCCCTGGACCAGCGGGTCGGGGACCGGGTCGAGCGGCTGCGGGTCGAGCTCGTGGCTGACGAACCAGCGGTAGGAGCAGACGTCGAAGCCCTCCAGGGTGGTGCCGCCGTAGGCGGGGACGGCGGCCAGCGAGGAGATTGCCGCCGGGTTGCTCAGCGGCCCCGGCGCCCGCGCGGCGGCCTCGGCGGTGCGGGCGGCGGCGATCCGCCCGGCGACGCGGCCCGCCCGCTCGCCGTCGACCCCGACCGCGGCCAGCAGCGCCCCGGCGTCGGCGCCCGGCCCGTGCGTCGCCAGCGCCCGCGCCAGCTCGTCCTCGGAGGGTGCCTCGGCCAGGGGCTGCACCACCCGGGCGAGGTCGCGGCCGCGGGTCAGCGCCGCCTCGACCGGGTCCGGGAAGGAGCCGTCGGGCGCCGGTCCCAGCAGCGCCCGCACGTCGTCGAGCAGCGGCGAGCGGGACTCGGCGCCGCCGTTCTCGTCGCTGTCACGGTAGGAGAGGAAGAGGCGTTGGCGCGGCAGCGAGAGGCAGACGCCGAACAGGTAGCGCTCCTCGGCCTCGCTGTCGCGGCGCGCCTCCAGCCCCAGCGAGCCGCGCTGCGCTTCGGAGAGGAAGGGATCGCCACCGCGGTCACGGCGCGGGAACTCGCCGTCCTGCAGGGAGCCGACGAAGACGTGGTCGAAGCGCCCGGCCCGCAGGCGGTAGGGGCTGGCGATCCGCACCCGACCCTCGACCGGACCGCTCCAGACGCGGAACCGGAGCCCGGCGATCGTCGTCGCCAGCTCCTCCGGGCTCGGCGCCAGCGATCCCAGCTCGGCCAGCTCGCCGAGCGCCCCGGCGATCGCCCCCGCCGCCCGCAGCTCCAGCCCGTCGCCCTGGCTCAGTGCCGGCCCGTCGCCCTCGCCGCGCAGCGGCCGCGCCGCCATCGTCGCCGCCAGTCGCCCGACTTCGGCCGCCAGCGCCGCCGCCGAGCGCGCGGCCGCGTCGCGCAGCCGCACCAGGTCCCGCGGCGGCTCGCCCTCCTCACCCTGCCAGAGCGCCAGTGCCGCCTCTGCCTCTTCGACCCGGCCGCGTCGCAGCGCCCGCTCCAGCCAGTCGACCCGGCCCGGGGAGAACCCCGACGGCCCGCGCAGGTAGCGCAGCAGGTCGCTCGCGCGCCGCGTCCCGAACTCCGCCTCCAGCAGTGACACCAGGGCGCCGCCGACGGCGGTCCCGGCGACCGGCAGCTCCGCCTCCAGCGCCGTCGCCAACCCGTTCGCCTCCAGCGCCGCCGCGACCGCCGCGCCGCGCCGCGCCGGATCGCGCAGGGCGATCGCGATTTGCGCCGGATCGGCCCCGCCCGCGACCAGCTTCGAGACCTCGGCCGCGATCGCCTCCGCCTCGCCGCGGACCCCGGCCGAGCGCAAGAGCGTCAGGTCCCGGTTCGGCTCCAGCGGCTCGGCGCCGACCGCGCCGAAGCGGCGCGCCAGCCCATAGAGCAGCTCGCTCTCCGTGTTCGCCGGCGCGGCCGCCAGTGTCGTCTCCTCGGCCGCCCCGATCCGCTCGCGCAGTTCCCCGAGCAGGCGCGAGCGAGCCGCCAGCGCCGTGTTCCCCCCCTCATAAGGGAGCGCCACCGTCACCTCGGTCAGCGCCGCCAGCGCCGCCACCAGCTCGAACTGGTTGGGAGTGAGGTCGTCGAGCCCGTAGAGGAAGAGCGGCCGCTCGTCCCAGAAGGAGCCGTCGCGGCGCAACAGCGCGATCGCCTCGCGGGCGATCCCGTGGGAGTCGACCCGGCCGGTGCGCTCGCGCACCTCCGCGTAGCCCGTGTAGAGGGAGGCGAGGTCGGTCAGATAAGCGGAGCCCTCCAGGGTCGCGGCGCTCGCCTCGACCGCGCCGGGCTCGACCCCGGCCGCCTGCAGCTCGTCCAGTAGTCGCTCGAAAGCGCGGGCGAAGCCGGGGCGCGAGGCCGAGCGCCGCAGCGGCCCCAGCTGCCGCAGCCGGCCGGCGACCGCGACCTCGATCGCCCGCAGTCGCTGCGCCGGCGCCAGCTCGGCCCCCGGCGGCATACCGCCCGCCGTCGCCACGGTCCGGAACAGCGCCCCGAAGGTCATCACCGCCCCACCCAGCGCCGCGCCCCCTTGGCAGAGCTCGCGCTCGAAGGCGAAGACGTCGTCGACGGTGGGGACGACGAGGATCGGGTCCCGCTCCAAGGCAGCGACGAACCGTCGCCGGACGAGGCCGGCGCGGCCGCAATTCGGGGGTCCGTGGATCAGCTTCAGAGGCATAAGCGCAAGCGACTCAGCATAGGTCGGCTCCCGGCGCTCCCCGAAGGCGCCGCAGACCGCGCCACAATGCCGCAAAGCGGGGGTTTCCGGCCCCCGTTTTGCCGTCTACCGCCCCCTCTAACTTTCAGACCAGCCCATGTCCCTGTGCTTCGTAGATCCAGCCGACGCCGTCAGAGCCATCGCCGACTCCGTCGGCCGTGAGGCCCGCCGCCAGCTGCTCGGCGAGGCGGTCCGCGCCTGGGTCGACGAGATCCCGGACACCGAGCTCGAGGTCCACTACGCGAAGGCGATCTCCGAGCTCGACGAACACGACCTCTCGATGCTCGCCGCCTGGCACGGCTCGCTCGAGGTCGGCCACCCGGTCCCCAACCGCGACTTCCTTATGGGCGCCTTCGGCTCGCTCGGCGAGAACCGCCGCGAGGCCCTCAAGCTCGCCGCCGGCTTCCGCGGCGAGGAGGCCGTCGACGCGGGGGTCACCGAGGAGGACGCCCTCGAGCTCGTCCTCGGCCTGCTCTCCCCACCCCGCCTGATGGCGCTCGCGGTCGAGGCGGTCGAGCTCTACATCTGGGACCGCGCCGGCTCCGACAACTAGTAGCAGACCTTCGTTTCGCACCTACTTCTAGCGACCCGATGCCTATCCGGTCCGGTCCAGGCCGCTCGCCTAAGTAGCGGCCGGCGCCAGCCGCATCCCGACGAGGACCCGGGCGAGCCTGCCGCAAGCGCAAGCAACCCCTCGAAGTTTCGCGGTTCCTTTTCCACCAAATAGGTGGGTATGGAACCGCGGAAGTCCGCTCAACCCCTGAAGCCCCGGTTCGCGGTTCCTTCTCCACGAGATGCGTGGATAGCGAACCGCGGAAGGACCTCGATCGCGGGATCAGCCAGGCGGTCTCATGTCGCGAGAGCCAAGCCATTTGGCACTGAAGAATTTGCCGTCTCGTGGAGGTCGTAGCTACTGCGGCTCACAGCCGACGTTGTCACCGTCCGCATCCAATTCGTAATGGTCTTCACCGACGACGGTGACCGTCCCCGTGTAGTCCGGTCCGTTGCCGCTGCCGCCTTCGCAGTCATAGTCTGATGAGTAGGGATCGAGGCAGGCCCCGGAGTAGTTCGGGTCACATTCGCTTTCGGCGCCTTCTTCTTCAGCGGCGACTTCCTGGGCTTCCGCTCGCGCCGCCGCGGCTTCTTCGCTGTGGACCAGTCGGACTTCGGCTCGGTGCGCGCGCTGGGCACGCGCCCTGGCGGCTGCGTGGCGGGCTCGAGCCCTGGCCTGATGACGGAGAGAGGCTCTGCGCCTCGCGGCTTGCCTGTCAGCTTGGTGCTGCATTGCGCTCTGCGTACTAGTCGTGCCAGCGCCGCCGCAGCCAACACCAGTAAGCAGGGCGCCGATTACAGCCAGGACGAGGATTGAGCGTGTGGCTCGGGATCCCTGGCTCACACACTCAACATATCTTTAAATAGCGAACTCTTATGTCGGCAAATTGATGCCGGAAAACGGGTCAGACGGCTCTTCTCCGCCCTCGCGTTCGCGCCCGAGCACGCGTAGTAGCTCCTCGTAAGGCCCGAGCAGGTACGCCTGGTCGCCGGCGGCAAAGCGGGTGTCGCGGCGCGGCGGGTGCTCCATCTCGCCGCCGGCGCCGGACCCGACTATCGCGACGACGCGGATCCGCGCGCCAAGTTCACGCATCGCCAGACCTTCCAGACCGCCACCCGGACGCACCGTCAGCCGCGCCACCAGGAAGGGCTGGTTGCGGACGTAGAAGGTGGCGAGGATCTCCAGCCCGAGCACGGCGCCGACGAACCAAGGGGAGGCCAGAGCCGAGGTCGACCAGACGTGGTTGAAGCGGAAGGTGCTCTCGAGGCGGCTGCCCAGCGCCCGGTCGAAGACGCGCAGGATCACCGGCACCTCCTCCCAGCGCCCGCCGAGCGCGTCGCGCACCGCCAGCCCGGTCTCCAGATTGACCAGGTCGTCGCTGGTCAGGACCGCCACCGCACCCGCCTGGGCGATGTTGACCGAGTGCAGGGTCTGGCCGAGCGTGGCATCGCCGTGAACGATCGGCGCCCCCAGCGAGCGCGCGTGCTGGACGTAGCGGTTGCTCTCGTCGTACTCGACCACGACCACGTCGCGCCCCTGCGCCCGCAGCCCTTCCAGCACCCGCAGCCCGACCGCGCCGAGGCCGACCAGGATCACGTGCCCGTCCATGCCGCGGATGCTGCCCTGGCCCAGCGACTGCTCGATCCGGCGGCTGACCAGGGCGTTGGTGATCAGCGCCAGGATCACCGTGCTCAGCGTCACCCCGGCGACGATCAGGCCGATCCCGAAGGCCTGCATCCCCGTCGACTGGGCGGCGAAGGAGAAGTCGCCGAAGCCGACCGTGGCGAAGGTCTCGACCGTGAAGTAGATCGCCTCGCCGAGCGAGAGGTGCTTGCCGCCCGGCTGCACGTAGCCCAGCCGCAGGACGATGGTGGAGACGGCCAGCAGGACCAGCGAGAGGATCAGGGTGATCCAGACCGCGCGGTCTATCCCCTGCGCGAGGCTGCGGCTGAGCCGGCGCAGGAAGTGGCGGACCGAGCCGCCGCCCTGGGTCAGGTCGGGCTCGGCGAGAGGGGAGACGTCGGCCCGGGCCAGGTCCTCGGGCTTGCCGAGCACGGTGACGTGGTCGCCGGCCGCCACCTCGTGGTCGCGGCCGGGGCAGACGACCAGCTCGCCCGCGCCGGTGACGACCCCGATCGGGACCAGGTCGCCGAAGAGGCTGCGCAGGGTCCCGGCCGAGCCGACCCCGACCTCGGCCGCGACGAAGCGCTCCTCGCCGAGGATGACGTCGTGGACGGTGCGGTGCATGCAGGCGTCGATCACCGCCGGGGCGAAGAGCCCGGCGACGTCGAGGGCGCTGCCATCCCCGGTCGCTTCTTCGACCGCGCGCCCCACAGTCGGGTTGTCGAGGTGGGCGACGACGGCGATGTCCTCGCGCAGGTCGCGCACCAGCAGCGCCGTCTCGACGTTGCGCAGATCGCTGGCCTGGGTGCAGACGACCGCCCGGGCCCCGGCGATTCCGGCCGCCCGCAGCTCGTCGTCGAGGCTGCCGCCGGCGCCGATGTGGGCGCAGCCCCAGCCCTTGACCAGCTCCGCCCGCCGCCGCTCGGGGTCGTCGTCGACCACGACCACCCGCACCCCCGCCACCCGCAGCTGCTCGACCGTGCGCAACCCGACGCCCTCGAGTCCGCAGACGATCACGTGGCCGCTCCAGCCTTCGCACTCGCCTGCCTGGATGTCGGTTACCGGGGAGAAGCGGCGCAGCCTACTCGGAAACGGCGACGCCTCCAGTGGCTAAGCTGCCGCCTTGGCGCTAGCCCCGCACGTGATCGTCATCTTCGGAGCCACCGGGGACCTTTCACGCCGCAAGCTGCTGCCGGGTCTGCTGCGCCTCTTCCAGGCCGGCCTGATGCCAGCGGAGTTCAGGATCGTCGGCATCTCCCTGGAGGAGATCGGCGACGACCGCTTCCGCGATTTCGCCGAGCCCGCCTGCCGCGAGTTCGCCCGCCATGCCTTCAGCGAGGAGGACTGGAGCGAGTTCTCCCGCCGCCTCTCCTACGTCCCGCACTCGGCCGCTCCCGACGGCCTCTCCGCGGCGGTCGCGGCGGCTGAAGCCGAGCTCGGCCCGGAGGCGCGGCTGCTCCACTACCTCAGCATCCCGCCGACTGCCGCCGCCGACGTCCTGCAGATGCTCGCCGCCGCTGGGCTCACCGAGCGCGCCCGGGTGATCATGGAGAAGCCGTTCGGGACCGATCTCGCCAGCGCCCGCAGGCTCAACCACCTCGTCCATCAGGTCCTGCGCGAGGA
>DASYJK010000015.1:0-12510 GCA_035996525.1 Solirubrobacterales bacterium | reverse complement strand
CGGCAGGGTCGCGAGCAGCGATTTCTGCTCGGTCAGGCTCTTCAGCTCCACGTGTAATTCCTCCTCGAAGACGGGTGTCCCGGGAGTATGCCACCGCAAACGGGCGCGGGGCGCGGGACAAGGGGGTTATTCTCGAAGGACTATGAGCGAGACTGAGCTCAGCGTCATCTGCAAGAACTGCGGCTCCGAGGTCAGTCCCTACGTAACCGAGTGCCCCTACTGCGGCACCAGGTTGCGCAAGCGGGCGCCGAAGCTGGAGCGGCGCGACGGCGCCCTCGAGGCGCAGCGCCCGCGCCGCCGCTGGACCCGCTCGCGACGGCCCGCCAGGTCGGATGCGCCCAGGCCTTTCCGCCCCTACGCGACGCTGGCGGTGATCCTCGGCTCGGCGGCCCTGCTGCTGATCCAGCAGGCCACCGGCCACGCCCTCTCCAGCTTCGGCGGCCTGGTGATCCCGCTCGACGACCAGTGGTGGCGCTACCTCACCGCCCCCTTCGCCTATCTCGACCTCGGCTACATGTTCATCGTCGCGCTGGCCCTGGCGATCTTCGCGACCGGGGTGGAGCGCCGCCTCGGCAGCCTCCCGACCGCGGTGCTGCTGGTCGCCAGCGGCGCCCTCGGGATGCTGGCCGCCAGCGGCGTCGCCAACGCCCAGGACCACTTCACCGTGATCGCCGGCGGCAACGGCATCGCGCTTGGCGCGGTCGCCGCCTGGTTCGCGATCCGCCGCGCCGAGGCCCGGCGGACGATCGCCGAGGAGTACGACACGATCGGCGTCGTCGTCTGCGCCGCGGTCCTGATCGCGCTGCCGCTGTTCGCCGAAACCGCGGACCTCGTTGCCGGCCTGGTCGGCGGCATCGTCGGTGGACTCGCCGGCTTGGTCGCCGTGGCCGTGCGCCCCTCCGAGTAACTAGGCTGGGCGGGTGCCCGACGAGAAGGAGCTCGAGGCCGCGATCGAGCGGCTGCTCGACCCCGAGCGGTTCTCCGCGGCCGAACGCGTCGTCGCCCAGGCGGCGCCGCAGCTGCAGAAGGTGCTCGCCAGCGCCCTCTCGGAGGGTGGCTGGTTCGGCGAGCCACACGAAGCCGAGGCGCTCAAGGCCGCGACCGTTCCCGACCCCGACGAGCGCATCGCCGCCGTCCGCGCCCTGCTCGCCGAGGAGGCGCGGATGGGGATGATGGTTGGAGTCGCCGTCGGCTGGGCACTTAAGGAAGAGATGACCGACCCCACGCACCGAGAGGGAGAGCGCTGAAGATGGAGATCAAGTTCCACGGCCAGTCCTGCTTCGAGTTGAGCGACGGCGGCACGACGCTGCTGATCGACCCGTTCCTCAAGCCCAACAACCCGGCCGCGGTGGCGACGGCGGAGGAGGTCGAGCCGACCCACATCGCCCTCTCCCACGGTCACGCCGACCACATGGCCGACGCGGTCCCGGTCGCCAAGCGCACCGGCGCCCACTGCATCGCGATGGTCGAGCTGGCGAACTGGCTCGAAGGGCAGGGCGTGGAGAACGTCAGCGACCCGAACTTCGGCGGCACCGTCAGCTTCGAGGGCGGCTCGGTCAAGCTTGTCCCCGCCTGGCACACGAACACGATCCCCGGCTCCGAAGAGGCCCCCTACAGCGCCGAGCACGGCATCGTCATGGGCCCGGCCGCGGGCCTGATCGTCAAGCTCGGCGGCAAGACGATCTACCACGCCGGCGACACCTGCCTCTTCGGCGACATGAAGCTGATCGCCGAACGCGACCCGGTCGATGTCGCCCTGCTGCCGATCGGCGGTCACTACACGATGGATCGCCACGACGCCGTAGTCGCGGCGCGGTTCGTCGGCGCCGGCACCGTGATCCCGATGCACTACGACACCTTCCCGCCGATCGAGACCGACTCGGGCGCCTTCAAGACCGACGTCGAGGCGCAGACCTCCTCCCAGGTGGTGCTGCTGCAGCCGGGCGAGGTCCACAGCGCTTAAAGAAACTGGCCAGCTGGCCAGTCGTGCGGTAGCCTCGGCCGGACCACGCAGCCGACCGGAGGGGAGCTGAAGATGGAGGCCAGAGAGGTATCTGGGACCCAGTCCAGGACCGAGCGCGCCGACTACCAGGCGACCGCCGACCCGGCGCTGAACGAGGCGGCCGACCGCACCGCCGACATCAAGCTGCTCACCTACGAGGAGCTCTACATGCTCTGGGAGCGCCAGCAGTGGCAGACCCAGGAGCTCGACTTCACGCGCGATCGCGAGGACTGGCACGAGCGGATCAGCGAGGAGGAGCGCTTCCAGCGCATGTACGGGCTCTCCTCGTTCTTCATCGGCGAGCAGAAGGTGGCCGAGGAGCTGGGGCCGATCATGCGCGCCGCCCAGACCGAGGATCAGAAAATCTTCCTCTGCACGCAGATCGCCGACGAGGCCCGCCACGTCCGCTTCTTCGAGCGCTTCTACCGCGAGGTCGGCGTGCTCGAGGCGGATGGCCTCAGCGAGATGCTGAGCGAGACCTCCGCCCACCTCAACGACAACTTCGGCCGCCTCTTCGACGAGATGCTGGGCAAACGGACCGAGCGGCTCTCGGTCGACCCGGAGGACACCGAGGCCCTGGTCGAGGCGGTGACGATCTACCACATGGTGATCGAGGGGATGCTGGCCCTGACCGGGCAGCACTTCATCATGGACTTCAACGAACGCGAGGGGACGCTGCCGGGCTTCGTCGAGGGCTTCGGCAAGGTCGCCCGCGACGAGCACCGCCACGTCGCCTTCGGCTCCGTCTTCCTGCGCGAGAAGGCGCGCGAGGACGATCGCTACAAGCGGGCGATCCAGCGCACCCTGGAGGAATCGCTGCCGGTCGCCGACGGGGTGCTGTCGCCGCCGTGGGCGGAAGAAGAGGACTTCGAGCTGTTCGGCTACTCGCTCGACGAAACCAGGCAGTTCGCCGGCACCTGCCTGATGCGGCGCCTCAAAGTCATCGGCCTCGGGTAGCGGCGGCGCCCGCGGGCGCTGGGCTTACGGCAGCAGTTCGGACGCGGCTGAGCCAGTTTCGCCGTCGCCGGATTCGGAGTCGGCGGGGGGTGGCGATTCAGCCGGCGGCGCGGCTTCGGGAGCCGGTTCGGCGGCGGCGGCCGGTGCTGGCGGAGGCGGCGGCGTGCTGCCGACGGTGACGACGACGGTGCTGCCGCCGCTGTGGGCGCCCGGAGTCGAGCCGGCGGGCGGCGTCGCCACGTTGACGGCTTCGACGGCGGGGTCGCCGGCGCTGATCGTTTCCGCGCCGGCGTTGGCGTTGGACTGTCCGGCTGCTTCCTCGCCGCTCGCCGGCGGGGTGGGAGCGGGTTCGGTCACGGGGGCGTCCGGGGCGGCTTCGACGGCGGCCGGCGGTGGGGTCGTCGCCTCGGGCGCGCTGGCGGCGATCTTCGGCTCGCTCACCTGGGCGGGGGCGATCGCGGGGCCGGTCGACTGATAGCGCTGGATATGGGCGACCTTGGGCGCGGGGGGATCGACCGGGGTGCCGGTGTTCTGCGTCACGTCGACGGCGCCGGCGGTGAGCACGACCCCGGCGACGACGCCGGCGACGGCCTTGGTCCCGAGCGCGCCACCGATCGCGCCGATGCCTCCGGCGGCACTGCCGCCTCCCAGCGCGGCTCCGACGCTTCCCATCGCGCCGGCTCCGGCGGCGCCACCGGCAGCCGCGCCGGCGCCCGCGGCGCCTGCCGTTCCGGCGCCACCGGCGCTGCCGAGGCCGAGCTTGGAGGCGATGAAGCCCTTGAGGGCGAGCAGGCCGCCGACCGGGAAGAGCGCGGCGAGCGCCTTCTCGTTGGAGCGGACCTGGGAGCGGAAGTCGGAGCACTCCTCGCACTCGCGGACGTGGCGGCGGACCGGCCCGGAGACCTTGCGCAGGCCCTCGGCGGCTTCGGAGAGCTCGACGTGGACCTCGCCGCAGGTGAGCAGCCGCGCCTGGCTGGCCTCGGCCAGCGAGATCCGCGCCCGCACCAGCAGCGACTTGACCGAGGGCACGGTGGTCTCCATCGCGGCGGCGATCTCCTCGTAGGAGAGGGCGTCCATCTCGCGCAGGAGGAGAGCCGAGCGCTGGGTCTCGGGAAGTTTCTTGACGTCGACCAGGAGCTGGCGGAACTCCTCGCGATTGTGGACCCGCTCGGCGGTCGAGGAGGCCTCGACGGCGGGCACCATGTCCATCGATTCCTGCGCGTCGGCGGTCGGTTTGCGCAGCTGGTTGAGGCAGCGGTTGCGGCAGATCCGGTAGAGCCAAGGGCGCAGGTTGATCTCGCGCTCGTCGCGCAGCATCGCTTTGTAGGCGTTGACGAAGACCTCCTGCAGCACGTCCTCGGCGTCCTCGGTGGAGCCGAGCATCTGCCGGCAGAAGCCGAGCAGGCGGCCCTGGTAGCGGTCGACGATCGCCTCGAAGGCGCCGGGGTTGCCGCTGCGCACCATCGCCACCAGCTTCTCGTCGCCCTGCAGCTTGAGCAGGGGCGAGCGGCGGGCTAGAAGTCCGCGGCGACCGGCGTGCGTTAGGGCTGAAGCCTCCAAGCTCTCCTCCAGGGAAGGCGTTGTTTCCAGTACTAAGGACACCGTAACAGCGGCGAAGTTGCGTGCCCGGAACATTTAATGCGGTTTTATGCGTCTGCAGGCGGGATACCATCGCCTGGCCCGGGTGGCGAAACTGGCAAAAGCGGCGCCCTTAAAAGGCGCTGCCCCGTAAGGGGCTTGCGGGTTCGAGTCCCGCCCCGGGCACTCCCTTATAGGCTCAGCCGATGGAGGCGCACGGCGGGCGCATCGTCGCCCAGGTTCTGAAGTCGAGGGGCGTGAGCCACCTCTTCACGCTGTCGGGGGGACACCTGTTCTCCATATACGACGGCTGTAGGGAGGAGGGCATCGGGATCGTCGACGTCCGCCATGAGCAGACCGCGGTCTTCGCCGCCGAGGGGATGGCGAAGGCGACGCGGGGGCTGGGTGTGGCGGCGCTGACCGCGGGGCCGGGGGTGACCAACGGGCTCAGTGCGATCGCCGGGGCGCAGGCCAACAACTCGCCGATCGGAGTGCTGGGCGGGCGGGCGCCGGAGATGCGCTGGGGCTCGGGCTCGCTGCAGGAGATCGATCACCTTCCCTTCGTGGCGCCGCTGGTCAAGTCGGCGGGGACGGTCAAGGAGCCGGGCCGGATCGCGGCGATGACCGCGGCGGCGCTGGACCTGGCGGCGGCGGCACCGAGCGGGCCGGCCTTCGTCGACTACCCCCTGGATGTCGTCTTCAGCGAGGCTGAGGTCGAGGTCCCGCCACTGGCGGTGGCGCCGGTGGCCGAGCCGGCGGCCGGGGTCGAGGAGGCGGCGGCGCTGCTGGCCGCGGCCGAGCGGCCGGCGATCATGGCCGGCAGCGGCCTCTACTGGGGCCACGGCGAGGACGAGCTGCGGGCCCTGGCGGAGGCGCTCGGCATTCCGGTCTTCCTCAACGGCCTCGGCCGCGGCTGCCTGCCGGCGGACCATGAGCTGGCTTTCAGCCGCGCCCGCGGCGCGGCCCTGCAGGGCGCCGACGTGGCCCTGGTGATCGGGGTACCGATGGACTTCCGACTCGGCTTCGGCGGCAGCTTCGGCGAGGAGACGAAGATCGTGCGGCTGGACGTGGCGCCGAACGAGCTCAGTGCCAACCGCGCCCCCGTCCTCGATCTGGTCGGCGACGTGCGGGCGAGCTTGGCGGCGATCCGGGAGGCGGCGGGCGGGGGAGAGCCGCGGAGCGGTTCTTGGCTGGAGGAGCTGCGCGCGGTCGAGGCGGAGAAGCGGGAGGCGGAGCAGGAAGAACTGAACGACTCGCGCTCGCCGTTGCACCCGGTCCGTATATATCGCGAGCTCGGCGAAGTCCTCGCCCGCGACGCGATCGTCGTCGGCGACGGCGGCGACTTCGTCTCCTACGCCGGCCGGCACATCGACACCTACGAGCCCGGCTGCTGGATGGACCCGGGCCCGTTCGGTTGCCTCGGCGCCGGGCCGGGTCAGGCGATCGGCGCCAAGGTCGCGCATCCGGATCGACAGGTCTGTCTTCTGCTCGGCGACGGCGCCTTCGGCTTCGCCGGGATGGAGTTCGACACTATGGCGCGTCACGGCCTCGGTGTGGTCGGTGTGATGGGCAACAACGGGATCTGGGCACTTGAGCATCACCCGATGAAATTCCTCTACGGATACTCCGTCGCGGCAGAGCTGCGGCCGGAAACCCGCTACGACGAACTGGTCGAATCGCTGGGCTGCGACGGCATCCTCGTGCGCGATCCGAGCGAGCTGCGGCCGGCGCTCGAGCGCGCCTTCGAGTCGGGCCGGCCGACCCTGGTCAACGTCCTCACCGATCCCGAGGTCGTCTATCCGCGCAAATCGAATCTGGCTTGAACAAGCCAGATTTTGATGTAGCGGTCGGCTGACTCGCGGGTCCGACCGCAGAACGAGAATCGGCCACCATCGCTGGCGGCCGATTCAAGCTGGTCCCTCAGGACGGGCAGGGGTACGTCTTCAGGAACCATGTGTATTCGATGGGCTCAGACGGCGGGAGGCGCCATGATGCGGCAATCGCCTAAGCCCTGTAGCCGGGATCAGGGCTGCGGATGATCCACAACTCTTCCCCGGTGAGCCGAGTATCCGCTCGCTTGTCCGCTGCGTCTAGTCGGTTGCTACCCGGCTACTGATAATCAGGTAGGCAAACCCTACCCACTTTTCGGGGTTCGGAACGTTCTCTTACCCATCTGTCCTGCGGGCGGGAACACGGCTGTCCACCCGGTACCGCGAAGTTCTCCGAGTGAAATACTCGGTACTTAAATGCGATCAGAGGCGGCGGAGATGGCCGTGCCGTAGAGGATGTCGTGCTCGGAGACCTCGATCTGGTCGAGTCCGAAGGCCCGCATCGTCTCGATCAGGATGACCACGCCGGCGACGATCGTGGGGGCCCGGTCGGGGTGCATGCCGGCGATCTCGATCCGCTCCGAGAGGGGGGCGGAGGCGAGCCGGGAGAGCATCCGCTGGATCGAGGTCAGGGAGAGGACGTGGCCGTGGACCCGCGCCGGGTCGTAGGGATCCAGCTCCATCTCCACCGCGGCCAGCGAGGTCGGGGTGCCGGCGACGGCGATGCAGGCGCGCGCCTCGACGCCGGCGCCGACCGCGGTCTCGATCAGGCCGCGGATGTCGGCGGCGAGCGCTTCGAGCTCGATTACGGTCGGTGGGTCGGTGGCGATGTGGCGCTCGCTGTGGCGGACGACGCCGGCCTGCAAGGAGGTGTGGAAGGAGATCTCCTCGCCGGTGCCGACGATCAGCTCGGTCGAGCCGCCGCCGATGTCGACGACCAGGGTCGGCACGGCCGGGGGATGCTCGGAAGTGGCGCCGAGGTAGGTCAGACGCGCCTCCTCCTCGCCATCGAGGACGCGGGTGGAGAGGGCGAAGCGCTCGCGCAGCTCGGCGACGAAAGCGCTGCCGTTCTCGGCATCGCGCACAGCGCTGGTCGCGATCGCGTCGACGCTCTCGGCCCCGAGCTCTTTATATAGGTCGACGTACTCGCCGACAGCGGCACAGGCGTCCTCGATCGCCTCGGCTGAGAGTCGCCCGGAGAGGTCGACCCCGCGCCCGAGCCGGGTCACCGTGCTGCGCCGCTCGACCGGCGAGACCCGGCCTCCGGCCACGTCGGCGACCAGCAGCCGTGCCGAGTTGGTGCCGACATCGATTACCGCGACCCTGTTGGAAGTCTCTGACATCGGCGGGACTCTAGAGCGACGCAAAGCCGGGAAGTAGCTTGCGCAAATCCAGCAGCCATCGCCAATGAACTCGCCCCGTTGCTACCATCAGCGTCCGCCGCGGGGTGGAGCAGTCAGGTAGCTCGTCGGGCTCATAACCCGAAGGTCGCAGGTTCGAATCCTGCCCCCGCTATTGAGAAAAGCCCCGGAAACGGGGCTTTTTTCGTTCGCGAGAAGCGAGTTGAGTTCCCCTCGCGGGTACAAACGGGTACCAATTTCGCCAAGACACCTTCACGTCGCGGTCGTCAATCTGCTCTCGGTGCGGCCCCATACTCCTCGTCGCTGACGTGCTCGCCAAGTCACCGGGCTGCCCGAGCCGTCGACCTCCTGCATCGCGAGATGGGTCATGAACCGATCGGGGGCGTCGCCGTGCCAGTGGTTCTCGTCCGACTCGAAAGAAACGCGATCACCCGGTCGAATGACCTCGATTTGGCCGCCCTCTCGCTGGCACAGGCCCATGCCCTCGGTGACGAAGATCGTCTGCCCGAAGGGTGGGTGTGCCAGGCCGTGCGAGCGCCGGGGGTGAAGTGGACGCTGGCCGCAGCCAACCGTGAGGGCTCCGTCGCGGTCGCGACCGTGTCGATGTGGACGGTGCCGGTGACGTGCCGTATCTGCCCTTCGACCCGAAGGACGTCGGCCGCAACTACGACGAGCCGTGCGCGTGAATTCACAGTCGGGCAAGGGCGGCGTCGCTTACATATTGCGGGTCGTCCAACGGGAAGTCGATGCCTCCAACGCCGAAATCACAGCCGAGCAGCTGATCAAGCTGTTCCGGCGCGAGTACATGGGCCATCCCGGCGTGGCGCTGGTCAACCACGCCGTCACCAGCAACGACAGGGACCACATCTTGAAGCGACGCTCCAGTGCGGCAGCGAGCTGGTGCCGATCACGGGAGAGGGGAATGGCACGATTGCCGCGTTCGCCAACGCGATCGAGCAGCTGCTGGACGTAGCGATCAAGGTCCGCGACTACCAACAACAGACCCTCAGCGAGGGACCGACGCGAAGGCGATCTCATACGGGAAGCTGAGCATTGAAGATGACACCGCCTGGGGCGTGGGCGAAGACACCGACCCCGCGAAGGCCAATTTCGACGCCGTTCTCTCGGCGGTGGCTCGCGTCCGAGATCAATTCATTTCCCGTCGTAGGGATTCCCAGCCCTCGCCGGAGACCGCGAGATAGAGGCGCCCATCAGGCCCGCGGCGTTCGAGAAGCAGACCCTGTCGTACCGCCCGCGCGATGCTTCTTCGCAGATCGCGCTCGCCGAGCCCGCGAAAGTGCGGAATGAGCTCTCGGCGTAAACAGAATCCGTCGTCTGCAAGGGCAACGACCGCCTTGAGAATTTCCCTCTCTGGCGCCAGCTTCCGCTGCATCTAGCCGGCCTCACCCCAAGCTTGCTGGTCAAGTCGCGACGCCGGCCTCCGGATCAAGCGGCTTTGCGGCAGGCTCGGAACCCGGCTGGGCCCTATCTGCATCTGCTCTCACTATCTCGACGGGCTCGACAACCAACGGGGCGGCCACGTCGTCCCTGAGCAGACAACGCGGACAATTCTCGATCATCAGTGCACGCGCCGAGTGGAATCTGCTGCTGCAGCGTTCGCAGTGAACCATCTCTCTCGCCTCCATTAAGCCCGAATTATTCGGGCGGCCCAGAGGCGCGGACATGGCTGGGAACTCGGTTCCTCGCAGTCCTCGCGTACCGCCCGAAGGGAAAATACCCCAGATCTCATGCCGGAAACCGCGAACGGTGAACTTCTCAATCACCCCACGGCGGCGCCTCGAGCGCTGCTTCGAAGGCGGCCCGATTGTGGACCGGCTCACCGTGGGAGACAAGGACGCGCTCGAAGGGAAGGTCGAGCATCTTTCGAAACGCCGGCAGCACCCGCTGCTCATACCCGGGCGCCTTCCAGATCCGCAGGAGCCCGTCGGGGGCGGTCATGCCGTCGGCAAAGACCAGGGCCCGCTGCTCGGGAAGGTAGAGCGGCGTCTCCATCGCTTCGCGACCGTCGTGCAGGGCCACCAGCCCTCCCGGTAGGACATCGTCGGGCCGCAGTCGCTCCAGTTCGGCCCGGGGGAGATCGTTGGCCCAGAACAGAAACGGGCCGAAGGCGCGGGCGCCGTACCAGCGCACGAACAACGCGACGTCACGGAGATGATCGGGCTTGAGCACGGCAAGGACCGTCGGCCGCAGGGCCTCGATCCGCTTCCAGGCCTCGTCCCCGCTCGGCGGTGGTGCCAGCGGATCGAGCAGGAGGCCGACGCCTCCGGATTCAACCGCGAAGGAGGCGACCTCGGGCGGCCAGTCCTCGCCCTCCGTCCAGTCGGGATGCTGTTGGCGCCAGAGCCAGAGACCCGGTGCCACGTCGCGAACCTCCACCGTCATGGGGGCGTCGATCAGCGTTTTGCCTTTGCCCGCGTGCGGGCCGCTTTCTTCGCCGAGTTACTTCGCTTCCTTGCTTTCTTCGCCCGCGTCTTCGCGGCTTTCTCGGCCGCCTTCTTCCGCTTCTGCGGGCCTTGGCTGATGCGGTCCTGCACCTCGGCGGCGGCGCCGGTCAGGTCGGCGATGGCGCGTCTGGCCGCCTTCGGCGCCTTGCGAGTGCTGTTGTGAAGCGACTCCGACACCTTGCGGGCTCGGCTCTTGCGCATCCCCAGGTCCCGCAGGCGGGCAAAGAGGTCCTCGTCCTTCTTCTTCTTGGCCATCGGTCTATCCTCGGTCGAAGGTCTTGGGTGATTTCTTCTTTCCCGCTCGCCTCTCGGGCAAAACCGCCTACGACGACTGCGACGCGCTCGGCGAGGCCTCCCAGAAGTCCTCGACCTTGGTCGAATCCTCGCCCTCGGTCTTCCTCGACACGGCCCAGATTTCGACCGGCTCCCCGCCCTCATTGCGATGCGAGCGGGTGGTGCCCGGGGCGACCCGGACCACCGAACCGGCGCTCACCTTTTCCACCTCATCCCCAAAGCGCATCGTCAGCGTGCCGCGGGTAACGATGTAGATCTCCTCCAGCTGCTTGTGGAAGTGGCCGCTTCCCTGCTCGAAATCGGAGTGGGACGGCACCCGGATCAGCGTCACCGCGACTTGCTCGGTTCCCAGCGCTTGCTTAAGGCTGCGGAACTCTCCCGGCACATCGGTGGCGGCGTAGGGATCCTCGACATCATCGGCGCGGACGATCGAGTAGTCGCTCATGGCGGCTCTGATACCCGTCGATCGGGCTCCGAATCGCTAGTGCTTGATTACGGCGAGGCTGACGAGACGCAGATCGTCGACCAGGCTGCCCAATGCGTCCTCGCGCTCGTCGTGGTCGCGCAGCCGCAGGATCGCCGAGGGATGCAGGGTCAGCGCAGCCACCGGCGCCAAGGGCGAGTCGATCAGCCGGCCGCGGTCGCGGGTGACCCGGACCGAAGAACCGAAGAGCGCTTTGCCTGCAGTTGCGCCGAGAGCCAGTAGTCCCGTCGGTTGCACCGCTTTCAACTCGGCCTCGAGCCAGGGTCGGCACGCCTCGACCTCTCCGACTCGCGGCGACTGGTGCAGACGGCGCTTGCCGCGTGCCCGCCACTTGAAGTGCTTGACCGCGTTCGTCAGATAGACCGCCTTGGCGTCGATGCCGGCGCTCTCCAAGGCCTTCGCGAGGATGCCGCCGGCCGGGCCGACGAAGGGCTCGCCCTCGATGTCCTCGCGGTCGCCCGGCTGCTCGCCGACCAGCATCAGCTCCGCCTTCCTCGGGCCGGCGCCGAAGACCGTCTGCGTCGCGTCCTCCCACAGCGGACAGCTGTGGCAGTCGGCAGCGGCGTGACGCAGCTTCGCGAGCGAACGGCTGGCGGGGACGAACTCGGCGGCGCTGTGTGGCTCGGCGGCCATGCCCCTGATTACCCGTCTGCGCCCGCCGACAAGCCCTGTCGCAGGTAGCGGGCGTTGGCGGGCGCGAAGCCCTTCCAATCGTTGTTGAGGTAGACGAACACGGGCCGCCGCGAGCGCCAGGCGGCGATCCGGCGGCGCCAGTCGTCGAGCTCAGCCTCGGAGTGGTTGCCGTTGCGACCGCGGTGCTCGTAGTGCAGGCGCAGGTAGCCGATCGGTCCGGCCGGCCCAACTTCCGGCAAGGGCCGGCGCTTGTCGTCGCCAATCGCCAGCGAGGCACCACGCTCCTCCAGCAGTTCCCGCACCGGCCCCGCGAACCAGCTCGGGTGGCGGAACTCGAAGCAGTGCTGAGCGGGGGGGAGCTCGTCGAGCGCCGCGGCGAGAAGGTCGTCGTCCCGACGGAAGTTCTCGGGCAGCTGCCAGAGCACCGGTCCTAGACGATGTCCACGCCGCAACGGCTCGAGCGGCTCCCAGAAGCGCGCGACCGCGTCGGCGATCTCGTGCAGGCGCTTCATGTGGGTCAGGTAGCGGCTCGCCTTCACCGCGAAGAGGAAGTCGCCGGGAACCTGCTCGACCCAGCCTTCGACCGTCGAGCGCTTCGGCAGCCGGTAGAAGGTCGCGTTGACCTCGACCGTGTCGAACACCTCCGCATAGCGCTCCAGCCAGCGTCGCTGCGGCAGCCCCTCGGGATAGAGGCCGCCACGCCAATCCCCGTAGCTCCAACCCGAGCAACCGACTCGCACCCGCTGCATCGCCCGACTCGACTAGCTGTAGTTCCTCACAACGTTGTTCATCCGGGCCTCCTTGAAGGCTGGGGGTGCGAGCCACCCAGATCAAGGAGGACACCGGATGAAGATCCACGCTAACGCCCGCACCTGCCCGAACAGCCGCAAGCTGCTGGTCAGACGCA
>DASYJK010000014.1:0-12720 GCA_035996525.1 Solirubrobacterales bacterium | reverse complement strand
GCCGACCCCGGGGGTCGCCTCGGCAACGGCGATGACGCCGCGCAACCCGGCCGCGACCGCTCGCAGCGCCGCCCCGCGGGTGCGCCGTTCGCGGCTGACGGCGAAGCCGAGGCCGGCACTGTCGTTCGGCACCTTCAGCGTGGCGTTGGCGGTGACGGAGATCGTCCGTTCGGTTGCCGCCCGCGCGCTCGCCGCCGGGACGAGCAGCGCCAATGCCAGCAGGGCGATCGGGATCGAGGTTCGCGAGCGTGAAGTCATGGTGCCTCCCAGGCTTTAACCGGCCGCGGGCCAAAGGGTGCGGAACCGGTGCTCGCAGGCTACCCGGGCCGGCGGGCCGTCAACCCGCGCCGTCCCCCCGCTCAACCAAAGGCCCGCCAGGCCAGGACCGCCGCCACGACCAGGCCGATCAGGGCGATCGCGACGCGGAGGACGTCGCCGTTGACTCGGCGGGCGAGCTTCGCCCCGAGTCGTCCGCCGACCAGCGAGGAGACCATCAGGCAGACGGCGAAGCGCCAATCGACCGTGGCGAGGAAAGCGTAGGCGACGGCGGCGAGCAGGTTGGCGATGCCGGCGAGGAGGATCTTCAAGCCGTTCAGGTGCTGCATCGAGTCGGCGGCGAAGAGGCCGAGCAGGCCCAGCAGCAGGATCCCGACGGCGGAGCCGAAGTAGGCGGCGTAGGCGCCGGAGAAGAGCAGGCCCGCGGTCAGCCAGGGCGAGCGCTCGTCGCCGGCGTGCGACATCCGCGCCGTCAGCCGCGGCTGGAACAGCAGCAGCAGGCAGGAGCCGGCGACGAGGGCGGGGACGATCGCCTCGAAGGTGTCGTTGGAGGTGATCAGCAGCAGTGCCGTGCCGGCGGCGGCGCCGAGCAGGGTCGGCACGGCCAGCCGCGTCACCCGCTGGCGCTGGTCGCCGATCAGGTCGGCGTAGCCGATCGCGCCCCCGGCGGCGCCGGGGATGAGCCCGACCGTGCTGGTCACGTTGGCCGAGAGCGGCGGCACCCCGAGCGCGATCAGGGTCGGGAAGGTGATCAGCGAGCCCGCCCCCGCGAGCGCGTTCGAGGCTCCCGCCGCGGCCCCGGCCGCCGCCACGGCGAGCAGCTCCAGCAGCGGGCTCAGCGGGCTCCCGCGGTCAGCTTCGGCGTCGCGGTGCCGCCGCGCTTGTGCTCGCTCCTCGTCACCACGTCGAAGAAGGCGTCGTTGCGGCCGCGGCGCATCTGGCGCGGGAAGGCCGGGCGGGCGCGGCGATGGCCGGCGGTCAGCGAGCGGAAGGCGGCCTCGTGGGCGCGGCCCCAGGGGATCCCGAAGATCTCCCGCACCCGCGGCGGCAGCGTTCCCTTGATCACCAGGTTCTGGGCGACGAGGTTGCCGCGGGCCGGCACCGGCACCGGCTGCTTGAACGCGACCAGCGGCGCCATCTCCAGCGCGTGCGGGGTCGCGTGCAGATCGGGGGAGGCGAGGCGGCCGTCGAACCAGGCGCGGAACTCCGGGTAGCTGCCTGGGACCTCGCTGGCGGGGAGGCGGAAGAGCTCGCCGAAGCGGACGTAGTCCTGCCAGAGCGCCTCGCGCTCGGCTGCGCTCAGCGGCCGCACCATCGCCTCGTACATCGCTCGCCCAGAGTCGGCGATCACCGCCAGCGTCCACAGCATCAGCTCCGGGTCGAAGGCCGAGTAGGTCGCGCCGGCGGGGTGGGGGCCGGCAGCCTGGTCGAGCGAGCCGTTGATCCGTTCGTGCAGGCGGTGGACCGCGGCCAGCGCCTTATCGGCTTCGGCGCGGGTGCCGAGGAAGACGGTCTCCTGGATCTTGGCGGTGCGGGCGAGGCGGGTGAACGGCCACTCGCCGGACTTCGTGCTCAGCATCGTGCCGGTGTAGGTAAGCGGTTCCAGGGCGCCGATCAGCAGCGCCCGCTGGCCGTAGAGGAGGCCGACCGCGCGCTCGCCGTGGACGCGGCGCGCCAGCGAGCGGCCCGGGGGGAAGTAGTAGGTGTCGTCGCTCATCCTGGCCGCCTGGCCAGGGATGCTACCCGCGCCGCCCGCGGGCCATCGCGACCAGCGCCGCGCCCGACCCGTGCGGCTCCGCCAATCCGTGCAGCTCGTGCGCGGCGAAAACCTCGTCGAGTTCCTCCCGGGTCAGGGTCTCGCGCTCGAGCGCGGTCGCGGTGAGGTCGTCAAGGCAGGCTCGGTTGGCGGCCAGTAGCGCTCGGGCCCGCCGGTAGGCGTCGCGGGCGATCGACATCGCGGCGACGTCGACCTCGCGCCGGGTCGCGTCGGAGACCGCGTAGTCGCCGGTCGGGATCGCGATCGGCGGTGCCCCGTCGTAGTCGACCGGCACTCCCATCCCGAACTCGCTGACCATCTGCTTGGAGATCGCGTGGACCCGGGAGAGGTCGCTCTGGGCGCCGGTATAGAGCTCGGCGAAGACCTCCTCTTCGGCGGCGCGGCCGCCGAGCAGGGTCACCACCTCGTCGAGCAGCTCGTCGCGGGACTTCATGTAGCGGTCTTCGTCGGGCGAGTGGGCGACGAAGCCGAGCGCCGGCCCGCGCGGGACGATGCTGAGGATCTCCGGCGGGTCGAGCCCGAGCAGCTTGCGGCAGAGCGCGTGGCCGGCCTCGTGGCAGGCGACGATGTGGCGCTCTTCCTCGTTCATGCAGCGCCCCTGCTCGGAGCCGACCGACTGCCGCAGCAGCGCCTCGTCGAGGTCCTCGCGGCTGGTCTCCTGGCGCCCGTCGCGGCCGGCGATGATCGCCGCCTCGTTGAGCGCGTTGGCGAGCTGGGCGCCGGTCATCCCGGTCGTCTTGCGGGCGACGTCGGTGAGGTCGAGGTCGGTGGCCAGCGGCTTGCCCTTGGCGTGAGTGCGAAGGATCGCCTCGCGACCGTCGCGGTCGGGCGGCGCCACCAGCACCTGGCGGTCGAAGCGCCCCGGCCGCAGCAGCGCCTGGTCGAGCTTGTCGACGTAGTTGGAGGCGGCGATCACGATCACCGTCCCCGGGTCCTTCTCGAAGCCGTCGAGCTCGACCAGCAGCTGGTTCAACGTCTGCTCCTGCTCGCCGGAGCTGGCGCCGCCATTGCGGGCGCCGCCGACGGCATCGAGCTCGTCGATGAAGATCACCGCGCGCCCGGACTTGCGCGCCTCCTTGAAGAGGCGGCGGATCCGCGCCGCGCCGCGGCCGACGAACATCTCCACGAAGCTGGCGCCGGAGGCGGCGAAGAAGTCGACCCCGGCGTGGGCGGCGACCGCCCGCGCCAGCATCGTCTTGCCGGTGCCGGGGGGGCCGTAGAGAAGGACGCCGCGTGGCGCCTGGGCGCCGAGGGCGGCGAAGCGCTTGGGATCGCGCAGCCACTCGGTCACGTCCATCAGCTCGTCCTTGGCCGCGTCGACTCCCTGCACTTCCTCCCAGAGGACCGGCTTGGTCTGGCTCGCCTTGACCGTCTCCGGCTTGGTCGAGCCCATCGTGCTGCGCAGCAGTTTGAGGAAGATGAAGACCAGGCAGCCGGAGAAGATGACCCCGAAGACGGGGTACCAGGCGAAGAAGAATTCTTGGATTTCGGTCGCGAGCATGTGGGAGCGGTGGGTTATGGGGGCTTGCCCCAACAACGTCCCGCCCGCGCAAAGCTTGCGCCCGCGTCTGCTCCAGGACGTCCTATAGACGTCCAACCGCGGACGCGTCAGCCGCGTTCGACCTGGGAGCCGCCGACGATCGCTTCTTCGTTGCTGTCGGCGAATGTGATCCAGGCCTTGTTGCCGCCGTCGTAGTCGGGCGCCCACAGTTTCAGCGTCGCCTCGCGGCCCCAGACGGTGACCTTCTCCTCGCCGGTCGCGTCGAGCCCGCGCCAGATCCGCACGAACGGGTTCTGCTCCCACTCGGCGCCGATCGTCGTCGGCTCGCGGTGGCCGGGGTGGACGGTGGTCTCCGGCGGCAGCTCCATCAGCCGCAGCACCGAGGCCTTGAGGTCGTCGAAGCCGCTGGCGCCCGGCGCCATGGTGCCGCCGACGGTGCCCTTGAAGAGGACGTCGGCGGTGAAGACGTCGCTGCCGTCGACGAGGAAGGCGAGGTGGCCGGCCGCGTGGCCGGGGGTGTAGAGGGCCTCGATCTCGAAGCTGCCTGCCCGCAGCTTGTCGCCGTCGGCCATTGTCACCTCGACCTCTTCGTCGAGCTCGGCGGCGGTTGCCTCGTGGGCGACCAGCGGCGGGTTGCCGAGTGCTTTGCGGGCCTCGGCGAGGCCGGCGACGTGGTCGCCGTGCGGATGGGTGACGAGGATGTGGGTGATCCCGATCCCGTCGCGCTCGATCCGCTCCAGCAGCGGCCCCAGCTCGTCGTTGCCGTCGATCAGCACGCCGGTGCCGGCCTCTGGGTCGGCGACCAGGTAGGCGTTGGACAGCCACTCCGGGTTCTCGGTCCTCTCGACGATCAACGCTTGCTCCTCCTCGTTTCGCTGGACTCTTAACTCTCCCAGAACTCAGGCCGCGGTCGAGATCGCGCTGCCCTCGAGCAGGGTGCGGGCGACCAGCTCGGGGTCGTCCCACATCGGCGTGTGGCCGACGTCGGGGAGGACGAGGAAGCGGGCGCCGGCGGGACGGCGCCCGGGCTTGGGCGGGCCGAGCAGGCGGTCGCGCTCGCCCCAGGCGATCGTCACCGGCACCTCCTCCGGATAGCCCGCGGGATCGAAGAGGTGGGTGCGCATCGCCCGGTTGGCACCGTCGTAGCCGTTGGAGTCGATCCAGCCGAGGACCAGCTCGCGGCCGGCGGCGACCGGGATCCGCTCCGGATGGGCGGCGAAGGTGGAGAGCATGCGGCGGCGGACGGGTGAGATGTGGATCGCGGCGGCGACGAGCGGCGCAGGCGCCGGCCCAGGGCGCGCGTGTCCCGGCCCGGGCGCTGGCCCAGCGGCGCCCGCCAGAGCCCGGCGGGGGAGAGCGCGGTGACCGAGGCGGCCCAGCCGGCGCGGCCCATTTCCAGACCGACCCAGCCGCCGAGCGAGTTGCCGGCGACGTGTGGGCGCTCGACCCCGAGCGCCTCGCAGGCTTCGTGAAGTGCCGCGGCGAGGTTGGCGGCGGTCGGCTCGACCCCGTCCGGCAGCGGCGGCGTTGTGCCGAAGCCGGGCATGTCGAGGACGATGACCTCGCGCTCGTCCTGCAGCAGCGGCAGCACCGGGTCCCAGACCGAGCCCGAGGCGCCGAGCCCGTGGATCAGCAGCAGGGGGTCAGGCACCAGCGGCACCGCCAGCGACCGTCCGGCCCGCGCTCACGACCACCCCGGCTTCGCGAACAGCGCCTGCACGTCGCCGATCCGGCGCTCGCGGAACCCCGCCTCCGAGGAGGAGAGGTAGAAGTCCCAGAGGCGGCGGAAGCGCTCGTCGTAGCCGCTCGGACGCAGCCGCTCCCAGGCGCCGAGGAAGCGCTCGCGCCAGGCCGCCAGCGTCGGCGGGTAGTGGGCAGTGATGTCGTCGAGCCAGACCTCGCGCATGCTGGTGACGCGCGCGACGCTGTCGCTGATCGCCTCTTGCGAGGGCAGGCAGCCGCCCGGGAAGACGTGGGTGTTGGCGAAGCTGCGCGCCCCCTTCTCGGCCTCGTACATCCCGTCGTCGATCGTGATCGCCTGCAGCAGCATCAGCCCGTCCGGGGTGAGCAGCTCGTCGCAGCGGCGGAAGAAGTCGTCGAAGTACTGCCAGCCGACCGCCTCGATCATCTCCACCGAGACCAGGCGGTCGTAGCGCCCTTCGAGATCGCGGTAATCCTCCAACAGCACCGTCACCCGCTCGCCGAGGCCGGCCTCCTGTACGCGGCGGCTGGCCAGCTCGTGCTGCTCGCGGGAGATCGTCGTCGTCGTCACCCGGCAGCCGCGCTCGCGAGCGGCGTGGACCGCGAGCCCGCCCCAGCCGCTGCCGATCTCCAGCAGATGGCTGTCGCGGTCGAGTCGCAGCTGCTCGCAGATGCGGTCGAGCTTGGCCACCTGCGCCTCCTCCAGGCTCGCGCCCTCGCGCGGGAAGTAGGCGCAGGAGTACATCATCCGCTCGTCGAGGAAGGCGGCGAAGAGATCGTTGCCGAGGTCGTAGTGGGCGGAGATGTTCTGGCGCGAGCCGTCGCGGGTGTTCTCGGGGACCAGCCTCCGCAGCCGGTGCAGGGCGCCGCGGGGCCTGGCGACGAGGCCGCGCAGGCCGTCGAGGTCGCGCAGCTCGCGGGCGGCGATGCGGATCAGCGCGACCAGGTCGTCGGTCTCCCAGAGCCCGTCGACGTAGCCCTCGCCGAGGCCGATGCTGCCGTGCAGCGGCCCGCGCCAGGCGGCCGGGTCGTTGATGGTGACGGTGGCGCGCAGGTCGGCGTCGGCCGGGCCGAAGGCGCGCCGGCGGCCGCCCTCGACGACCTCGATCCGCCCGCTGCGGACGCCGCGGCTCATCACCGTGGAGACGGCGGCGCGGGAGAGCGCGTTGCGGGTGTGGCTGAGGCGGGCGTCGCTCACGGCGCCACGAACCCCTTTGGCTTGCGGCCCTCGGGGTGGGGGAAGTAGCGCGCGCCCTTCAGCTTCAGCCGCAGCGACTGCGCGTAGATCTTCGCCACCACCTGCAGCGACAGCGCCGGGTAGCGGGCCAGCATCCCGATCAGCAGCGGCCGGCTGAGCTCGCGCCGGCGCAGGTTGAGGGTGGCGTCGAAGGACTTCGCGGCGCCTCCGCGGGGGCCCGCGGCGCCTCCGCCGGGCGAGGGATCGGAGCCGTCCGGCCGCGACTCGATGTGGACCGAGAGCCGCGCCCCGGGCTCGCTCGCCCGGAAGCCGTAAGTCTGGTCCATCCCCATCAGCGGGGAGACGTGCAGCCGCTTGTCGAGCTCGTCGCTCAGCACCGAGCCCTCGCCGGCGCCCCGCGCCAGCACATATGGATGGCTCTCTCCCCAGGGGATGTTCTCGACATCGGCGACGACAGCTTCCACCCGCTCGCCGGCGCTGTCAAAGCAGTAGTAGAAGCTGACCGGATTGAAGGAGTGGCCGAGGTAGCGCAGCCCGGTCAGCAGCCGCACCGGCCCGGCCGGCCGGGCGCCGGTCTCGGCCTCGACCGCGTCGCGGGCGCACGCGTCCAGCGGCCGCGCCGGGTCGCCCATGAAGTCCGTGCGGCGAAAGCGCGCCGGCGCCGCCCGGCGGGCCGAGAAGAGCGGGTAGGGATCGAGCACGTCCGGCAGCTCGCCGAGGTCCAGGTACATGAGGAAGAGCCGGTAGCTGAACTCGTGCTCGACCGGCTCGAAGCGGCGGTGGCGGACGGTGCCCTCGTAGACGGCGGAGGCGGTCATGCGGCCAGCTCCCCCTCCAGCGACTCCAGGTTTTGGGCCCCCATAGGGGCCTCAATGCTGGAAGCGTGCCTGGCTCCGGCCGCCGACCGCCGCGCCGCCCCAGCCGCCGCCGCGATCCCCTCACAGGCCCGCAGCGCGCTGACCACCCCGTCCTCGTGGAAACCCCAGCCCCAGTAGGCGCCGCAGTAGTGGGTGCGCCGCACGCCGCTGATCTCGGCATGGCGCCCCTGGGCGGCGACCCCCTCGGCGGTGTAGACGGGATGGTCGTACTCGAAGCGCCGCAGCACCTTCTCCGGGTCGATCTCGTCGCCGCGGTTGAGCGTGACCAGGTACTCGCGCTTGGCCCGCAGCCGCTGCAGGCTGTTCATCCAGTAGGTGACGGTGCTGCCGGCCCGCGGCTCGGCGGCGAGATGGAAGTTCCAGCTCGACCAGGCGGTGCGGCGGCGCGGCAGCATCGTCTTGTCAGTGTGGAGGACGGCTTCGTTGCGCTGGAAGGGGATCGAGCCCAGCACCTCGCGCTCGGGCTCGCTGGGGTCGGCCAGCATTGCCAGCGCCTGATCGGAGTGGGTGGCGATCACGACCTGGTCTAACTCCTCGGCCTCGCAGCCCTCGGCCTCGACCCGCACGCCGCCGGGCAGCCGCTCGATCCGCCGCACCGCCGCGCCCAGCCGCACACGATCGCGCCACGGCGCCGAGATCGCCTCGACGTAGCTGCGCGAGCCGCCCGTCACGGTCCGCCACTTGGGCCGGTCGCGCAGGCTGTACATGCCGTGGTTGTCGAAGAACTCGGCCATGAAGCTGGCCGGGAAGCTCCACATCTGCTCCGGGTCGGCCGACCACACCGCCGAGGCCTGCGGCACGATCAGGCGGTCGATGAAGTGCTGGGAGAAGCCCTTCTGTTCCAGCCAGACGCCGAGCGAGGGCGCGGTCCCGTTCATCCCGATCAGCGCCTTCGCCTCGTGGTTGAAGCGGCGCCAGTCGCGCAGCATGCCGAGGAAGCTGGGGCTGACCAGGTGGGCGGGGCGGGCGAAGAGGCCCCAGGGCGTGCCGGAGTACTCGAAGCGGCCGCCGTTGGAGACCGAGAAGCCCATGTGCGAGCGCTGGCTCTCCACCCCGAGCTCGGCCAGCAGCGCTTCGAAGTTGGGGTAGTTGCGGTCGTTGAAGACGATGAAGCCGGTGTCGATCGCGAGTCTGCCCCCTGTCGCGTCCTCGACCTCGACCGTGTTCGAGTGCCCGCCGAGTCGCTCGGCCGCCTCGTAGACGACGATCTCGTGCTCGGGATGCAGCTTGTGGGCGGCCACCATCCCGGCGACGCCGGTTCCGACGATTGCGATTCTCATCTGCCCACCAGTACGGAGTCTGGCGCCGATCGGTTGCATCGGGCGATTTGACTGGCTCGCGTTGCCTTTCTTCGCCCTCTGGGCGAGAAGGGCAACCTGAGAGGCAGGGTCAGTCGTAAGGCTTGTAGATCAGCTTGTCGCCGAGCAGGGCGCTGACCGTGGCGAAGCGGTAGCCGCGGGCGCGCAGGGTGTCGATGATCGAGGGCAGGGTGGCGAGGGTGCCGCTGCGGTCGCCGCCGCCGTCGTGCATGAGGATGATCGAGCCGGGCTGGGCGGCGCCGACGATGCGGCTGTAGACGGCGCCACTGCCGGGGTCGGCCCAGTCGGCCGGGTCGACGTCCCAGGTGACGGTCCGCATCCCGAGGCTGCCGGCGCTGGCGAGGACGCCGGCGTCGACCGCGCCGCCGGGCGGCCGGAAGAGGCAGGGCTGGAAGTGGGTGTAGGCGCCGATCCGTTCGGCGGCGGCGGCGATCTGCGCGTAATCGGGGAGTTCGACGTGGTTCTCGGTGTGGTCGCCGAGCTCGCTGCCTTCGGCGAGGACGCGACGCATCGTCGCTTCCCGCCCCGGCATCTCCTGGCCGATCTCGAAGAAGGTGCCGGGGACGCCCTCGTCGCGGAGCACGTCGAGGAAGCCGGGCGTGTAGTCGCTGGGTCCGTCGTCGAAGGTGAGGGCGACGACCTTGCGCTCCCGTGGGCCGTTGGTTACCAGCCCGGTGGAGCCGCCCGTGCAGCCGACCTCGCGCACCGGGCGCAGGCGGAAGTTGAAGCTGCCCTTGCTGGGGAGGGACTCGGCACAGCGCCGGCGGATCTTGCAGCCGCGGCTCGCCAGCACCCGCCACGAGTAGCGCTGGGGGCTGAGCCCGGCGTCGGCTGGGACCAGGGCGACGACGAGCTTGCGCGGGCTCGGTCGCCTCACGGTCGCCCGCGCCCCGACGGCGCCCGCCGTGCCGCCCGCCTCGATCGGCTTGCCGACACCGTTGACCGCCTCCAGTCCGACCCGTCGGTGCGCCTTCGGCCCGCCGAGGCAGAGTTGCCGCTCGCCCTTGCCGCCCTTCCGGCTCAGAGCCAGGCAGAGGTAGTGAGAGCCCGCGCTCCGGGTGTCGGGACGCGGTTCGAGCCTGCCCAGCGGCACCGGCGCGCGAGTCCGCACCGTGAAGATCAGCTCGCGTCCCGCCTGCGAGAGATTCGCCCGGAGCAGCTGCTGCTGCCGCGCTGCGTTCCCGACACCGGGGACGACGCCCAGCGCCGCCACGACGAGCGCCAAGGTGCCGAGGAACTTGCGGGAGGGTGCGATTGCCGGGCTCCTGAAAGTCGCTTGCAGGACGCTGTCGATTATCACGCTCGACCTTCAGACACGCGGTTTCGGTCGGGTACCCGGGCGGGCGATGAAATTCCCCCGAGCGGTGCTACCCGCGCTACCTTGTCTAGAGCAGACGTGAGGTCCAGAAGCACTTCGAGGCGACACCTTCTCCCGGTGCTCCTGGCGGTCTTGACTGTGATCGCTACGCTCGCTCAACTACCCTCCGCGGCCGCCGAAACTGGCGGGGCGGGTGAGGTGGAAGAAGCGCCGGTCCTCCGCAACACCTCCTACGAGATAAGACCGGGTCCCGCCCCTTGAGCAGGCGCCCGGCGGGGGCGCTTGCGGGCATTGCCATGATCCTTCTCCTCGCGGCCCCGGCCGCGGCGGAGGCCCGCGTCCCGGTGGAAGCCCGGGCCGCAGCGGAAGCGCAGTCCGCGCAGGGCGCGCCGGTTGGGGCGCGGCAGGTGGCGCAGGGAGCGGCGTTCGCCGTGCCGCGCCCGGCGGTGCCACTGCGCGACGTCGTCCGCCAGGCGCCCGGTACGGCCGGCGCCCGCATCGCCGCCACCGCCTCGAGCGAGCGCTACCCGATCAACGACGGCAGCGGCGCCACGATCGCGGTCAGCATCAGCGCCGACTGCGCGCAGGAGTGCGACGCCGCCGACCCGCAGGCGATCGCGAACACGGTCGGGACCTTCATCCACGGCCCCGAGGTGGAACTGCTGACGGTCCAGCTCGTCACCCCGTTCGAGCTCGGCTTCGACTGCGGCTTCGAAGCCCAGTCCTGCTACTTCGGCGGCGAAAACACGATCATCCTCAGCGGTAACGACGACCCGGCGCCGGACACGGCCAGCCGCGAATTCGTGCTCGCCCACGAGTACGGGCACCACGTCGCCCAGCACCGCGACATGCCGGCGCCCTTCCTGGCCGCGATCAACTGGGGGCCGGAGCGCTGGTCGAGCGTCGAGCACGTCTGCCAGGGCCACCGTGCCGGCGCCCTCTTTCCCGGCGACGAGGGCAGCCATTACTACGAGGATCCGGGCGAGGCCTTCGCCGAGAGCTTCGCCTTTAACCGCTATCCGGAAGCGGCGGTGAAATGGGCCTGGGCACCGGCGCTGCGCCCCACCCCCGCATCGCTGGCGGCGCTGCGTCGCGACACCCTGCGGCCCTGGACGGCTCGTCGCAGCTTCACGGTCGAAGGGCACGTGTCCCGCAGTGGCGCCGTGGTCCAGGAATTCCGCACCCCCTTCGACGGCATGGTCAGCATCGGTCCGGTCGGCGAGCCCGGTCTCGGCTACCGGCTGGCGATCCGCAACCACTCCGGGCACCTCCTGCGCAGCTCCCGCCAGGGCGTCTCCTTCCGCCACCGCCTCGATTACACAGTCTGTGGCCAGTCCCGCCTGCGGGTCGCGGTCCAGGCGACCGGCAAGCCCGGCAAGCGCTTCCGGCTCACGATCCAGCGGCCCTGACGACGGTTGCTGAGTTGAACCGCCTATAGCCGGGCTAACTCAGCAACCGGCGACTCAAACTGCGATGCGCGTCTCGAGTCGGCCCAGGGTGGGGGACTCGATCACGATCTCGTCGCCATCGGCCAGCCAGACGCGCGGCTGGCGCACGCTGCCGACTCCGTCCGGGGTGCCGGTGCTGACGATGTCCCCCGGCTCCAGCGTCATCAGCTGGGTGAGGTGAGAGAGCAGGGCGGGGACGCTGAAGATCAGGTCTGCGGTCGTCGCACTCTGCATCTCCTCGCCGTTGAGGGTGAGGCGAATCCCGATCCCATCGTGCGGCCCGGCCTCGTCGGGAGTGACCAGCGCCGGCCCGCAGGGGGCGGAGCCGTCGAAGACCTTGCCGGACATCCACTGCGGGGTGGAGAACTGGAGGTCGCGGGCGGAGAGGTCGTTGAGCAGCGTGTAGCCGGCGAGGTAGTCGAGCGCGTCGGCCTCGTCGACCTCCTTGGCGCGCCGGCCAATGACAAAGGCGACCTCGGCCTCGTAGTCGACCTTGTGGCTGTTGGCGGGAAGCTGGACGGTGGCCCCGGGCGCGGCGAGCGCGTTGCGGTACTTGCCGAAGATCGTCGGGCTGGCCGGTACCTCCATGCCGCCCTCGGCCGCGTGCTTGCCGTAGTTGAGGCCGATGCAGACGATCTTGTCCGGGTCCGGGATCGGGGGAAGGAGGGAGACGGCGGCGCGCGGGTGCGACGGCGCCCCGCTGTCCCCGAGCCGGCCGCGCAAGTCGTCGACCCGATCGGCCGCGAGCAGCTCGCGCAGGCCGCCCCGATGCGGCTCGCCGAGCAGCGCCCAGGCATCGACGACGCGGTCGTCCTCGAGCACCCCGGCCCGCGCCCCGTCGCCGGCGTCGTAGCTGACCAGCCTCATGGCCCGCAGCCTAGCTCGCGGGCTCCGGCTCGGCGACCGTCTCGAACTCGGTCCCGACCAGCGTCTCGCGTTCGATCTCGTTCTCCCGCACCAGCCAGAGCGCGAACGCGGCGCCGGCGAAGGAGAGCAGCGCGCCGAGCA
Source organism: Solirubrobacterales bacterium (assembly GCA_035996525.1). Classification (GTDB taxonomy): domain Bacteria; phylum Actinomycetota; class Thermoleophilia; order Solirubrobacterales; family 70-9; genus VAYN01. Next base: position 296 of record DASYJK010000014.1, on the reverse strand, counting down.
GGAGGATCGTGTTGAGGCCGTGGAGGAAGCCCTGTTCGGCGGCGTTGCGGGTCAGGTCGCGCGCTCCCGCCGGCACCCCCGAGAGCGCTTGCGGCAGCGCTCCCGAGGAGGTCGCTTCGACCAAGTTGCGCGCTTCGTCGCCGCCGACCGAGGCCCCGGCGACTTCCTGCACCTTGGAGGCGCCGGCGCCGAGGAAGATCGCTCCCCAGGCGGCGATCCCGACCGCGATCCCGACCTGGCGGAAGGTGTCGTTGATCCCCGCCGCCATCCCGCTCTGCTCTTTCGGGACGACGCTG
>DASYJK010000013.1:0-3036 GCA_035996525.1 Solirubrobacterales bacterium | reverse complement strand
GGCGGTGGCGAACTCGGGGTCGGTCATGATCGTCGCCGGGTTCGAGTTGACGAGGACGACTTCGTAGCCCTCCTCGAGCAGCACCTTGCAGGCCTGGACGCCGGAGTAGTCGAACTCGGCCGCCTGGCCGATCACGATCGGGCCGGAGCCGATCAGGAGGATCTTCTGGATGTCATCTCTACGCGGCAAGGGCGAGGAACCTCTCGAATAGGTGGCGGGCGTCGTGCGGGCCGGGGCCCGCCTCGGGGTGGTATTGGACGGTGGCACCGGCGACGTCGCGCAGGACCAGGCCCTCGACCGTGCGGTCGTAGAGGTTGAGCTGGGAGAGCTCGGCGACGCCGAAGTCGGTCTCCCAGCGGACCGCCTCGTCGCCTTCGATCCGCGGCTCGCCGCCGGGGCCGGCGACGGCGAAGCCGTGGTTCTGGGAGGTGATGTCGATCCGCCCCGTCTCCAGGTCCTTGACCGGGTGGTTGGCCCCGCGATGGCCGAAGGGGAGCTTGTAGGTCTCGAGGCCGACGGCGCGGCAGAGCAGCTGGTGGCCGAGGCAGATGCCGAAGACCGGCTTCTTGCCGACGATTCCGCGGACGCTCTCGACAACGTAGTCGAGCGCGCCGGGGTCGCCGGGACCGTTGGCGAGGAAGACGATGTCGGGATCCTCGGCCAGCACCTGCTCGGAGCTGCTGGTGCAGGGCAGCAGGGTCAGCTTGGCGCCGTGCTCGCGCAGCTGGCGGACGATGCTGAGCTTGATCCCGGTGTCGATCCCGACCACGTGCGGGCCGTCGCCATCGAAGCGGACCGGCTCCGGCGGGGTGACGGTGCGGGCGAGGTCGGCACCGTCCATGCTGGGCTCGGCGGCGATCCGTTCGCGCGCCTCGGCCTCGGCGGTCGCGGTCGGGAAGATGCCGCCGCGCATGGCGCCGCGGTCGCGGATGTGGCGGACCAGGGCACGGGTGTCGACGCCGTCGATCGCGGGGACGCCGCAGTCGCCGAGCCAGTCGAGCCAGCCGCCCTCGGCGGTGGCGACGTCCTCGCCGTTCTTGGCATCGCGCATGACGACGCCACGGGCGTGGATGCGATCGGACTCCATCGCCGCCGCGCTGACCCCGTAGTTGCCGATCAGCGGGTAGGTGAAGACGATGATCTGGCCGGCGTAGGAGGGATCGGTGACCGACTCCTGGTAGCCGGTCATCGCCGTGTTGAAGACGACCTCGCCGGTGACCGCGCCGGCGTGACCGCAGGCGAGCCCGTCGAGCCGGGTCCCGTCCTCGAGCAGCAGGTAGGCGCTCACGCGGCGACCCCGAGGCTGAAGCTGCGCAGGCGGAAGGCGACCTGGCCGGCAGCGAGGGTGATCATGACCCGGCCGGTCAGCGTCCTGCCAGCGCACCAGGAGTTGTGCGAACGGCTCTCGTAGCCGTCCTCCCCGACCGTCCACTCGGCGTTGAGGTCGCAGAGGGCGACGTTGGCCTCCGAGCCGGGCGCCAGGGTCGGACGCTCGATTCCGAACGGCGCGGCGCCGCCGGCCATCCGCTCGACCAGCAGCGCGAGCCCGATCGTTCCCGGTAGCACCAGCTCGGTGTGCAGAGCCGCGAAGGCGGTCTCCAGCCCGGTCACGCCCATCGCCGCCTGCTCGAAGGGGACGTCCTTTTCCTCGTCCTGGTGCGGGGCGTGGTCGGTGGCGACGCACTCGATCGTGCCGTCCCGCAGCGCCTCGATCAGCGCCTGGCGGTCGGACTCGCGGCGCAGCGGCGGGTTCATCTTGAAGCGGCGCGGGTCGAGGCTGCGGACCTCCTCATCGGTGAGGCAGAGGTGGTGCGGGCTGGCCTCGGCGCTGATCTTGACGCCGGCCGCCTTGGCGGCGCGGACGACCGCGACCGACTCCGCCGCGGAGAGGTGCTGGACGTGGATGCGGGCGTCCTCGTAGGCGGCGAGGGCGGCGTCGCGGGCGATCATCGTCGACTCCGAGACCGAGGGCACCCCGGCCAGGCCGAGCGCGGCCGAGACCGGGCCCTCGTGCATGACGCCATCGCCGGAGAGCTCGGGATCCTCCTCGTGCAGGGCGATCGTGCCGCCGCAGAGACGCTGGTACTGGAGCGCGCGCAGCATCACCCGGGCGCTGGCGATCGGCAGCCCGTCGTCGGTGAAGCCGGCGGCGCCGGCCTCGCGCAGTTCGACCATCTCGGTCAGGTCCTCGCCCTTCATGTCCCTGGTCACCGTGGCCATGAAGCCGACCGGGATCGAGGCGCCGGCCCGGGCCTGCTCGCGCAGGGCGGAGACGTCGGCCGCGGTCGAGACCGGCGGGTCGGTGTTGGCCATCGCCAGGATCCCGCAGTAGCCCCCGGCGGCGGCCGAGCGGGTACCGGTCTCGACGTCCTCTTTGTGCTCATGGCCGGGGGTGCGGAGGTGGACGTGGGGATCGAAGAAGGCCGGAAAGGCGTGCATGCCCTCGGCCTCTACGACTTCGGCCCCCTCGACGGCGCCCTCCCCGGGCGCGGCCAGCTCGGCGATCTCGCGGTCGCGAATGACGATGTCGTGGACGCCGTCGATGCCGGCGACCGGGTCGAGCACGGTCGCCCGCCGCAGGATCACGTTGGCCGCCGCGCCCGGGCGGACGTCGAGGGTGTCGGTGAGGCTCACGCCGGCTGCCCGATCGGGGTCGGCTGGGCGGCGCCGTCGCCCTCGGCGATCGGGGTCGGGCGCTCGCTGCCGGCGAGCAGCTCGTAGAGGATCGCCATCCGCACCACCAGCCCGGCCGCGACCTGCTCGGCGATCAGCGACTGCGGCGAGTCGATCGCCTCGCCGGAGAGCTCGACCCCGCGGTTGACCGGGCCCGGGTGCATCAGCAGCTGCCGCGGGTTGAGCTTGCGGGTGTCGATCTGGAAGGTCGCCGCGTACTCACGCAGCGAGGGGACGAAGCTCTCGCTCATCCGCTCCTGCTGCATCCGCAGCGCGTAGACGACCTCGGCCTCGCCGAGCCGCTCCAGCGAGTGCGAGACCTCGCAGCCGAGCTCCTCGATCCCGCGCGGGATCAGGGTCGGC
>DASYJK010000012.1:0-8962 GCA_035996525.1 Solirubrobacterales bacterium | reverse complement strand
TCGTCTTCGCCGCGGCCTCGCTCGGCGCCGGCTTCGCCGCCGACGGCACCCAGCTGATCCTCTGGCGGATCCTGCAGGGAGTCGGCGGCGCCTTCATCTTCGCCAACGGCCCCGCCCTGGTCACCGACGCCTTCCCGCGCGAGGAGCTCGGGCTGGCGATGGGGACGAACACGATGGTCGCCGCGATCGGGCTGGTGCTGGGGCCGGTGCTGGGCGGCGCTCTGGTCGCGATCTCCTGGCACTGGGTCTTCTGGTTCAACGTGCCGCTGGCCCTGGCCGGCGCGCTCTGGGCCGCGCTGATCCTGCGTGAGCTCTCCCAGCGCGACAAGGTCCGCGGCCTCGACCTCGGCGGCACCGTGACCTTCGTCGTCGGCCTGACCGGGCTCGTCTACGGGATCTCGCGCGGCGGCATCTCCGGTTGGGACAACTCGCTGGTGATCGGCAGCCTCGCGGTGGCGGCGGTGCTGCTGCCGCTGTTCGTGCTGATCGAGCACCGCGGCAAGGCGCCGATGCTGGACCTCTCGATCTTCCAGAACCGGCTCTTCGCGGCGGCGTCGGCCGCCACCTTCATCAACGGGCTCTCGCGCTTCGCCCTGATGTTCATCTTCGTCTTCTACTACCAGGGGGCCCAGGGAGACGACCCGATCACGGCCGGGATCAAGCTGGCGCCGATGGCGATCGGGATGCTGGTCGCCTCCCCCCTGGCCGGGATCTGGGCCGACCGCCACGGCTCCCGCGTACTGGCTGCGCTGGGGATGCTGGTCACCGCCCTCGGCCTGGCCCTGATGACGACTCTGCAGGCCGACTCCGCCTACTGGCAGGGCGGCCTCTGGCTGGCCCTGGTCGGAATCGGCTCGGGGATGTTCAACTCGCCCAACACGGCGGCGATGATGGGCACCGTGCCGACCGAGCGCCGCGGCATCGCCGCCGGGGCGCGGACGATGCTGCAGAACACCGGCGCCGTGATCTCGATCGCCTTCGTGCTGGCGATCGTCACCGCGGCGGTGCCGAAGCCGGTCCTCTTCAAGATCTTCTCCGGCCTTGCCTCCGGCCTCGGCAGCGCCCAGCTCGATCCCTTCATCGCCAACATGCACACGGCGCTCTGGGTCCTGGCCGCGACCTCGGTCATCGGCGCTGGCGTCTCGCTGCTGCGCCCGCGCGACGAGAGCGCGCCCGCGCCCAGCGGCTCCCCCAGCCGGGCGATCGGCGAGGCGATCCGCGAGGAGGTGGAGGCGACCCCATGAAGCCGATCGCAAGTCCGCGGTTCGAAACCCACGTATCTCGCGGGAAGGGAACCGCGCAATGAGTGGCGAGCTGCGGATCGGCGAGGTCGCGAAGCTGGCGGGGACGACGCCGCGGACGATCCGCTACTACGAGGAGATCGGGCTGCTGCCGGCGGCGGGCGGGCGCGAGCCCGGCGCCCACCGCACCTACGCCGAGGCCGAGGTCGAGCGGCTTACAGACCTGCTGCGGCTGAAGAGCCTGCTCGGCGTCTCACTGGAGGAGCTGAAGGAGCTGATCGAGGCCGAGGATGCCCGCGCCGCCCTGCGCCGCGAGTGGCAGGGCGGGGTCGAGGATCCGGTGCGGCGGCGCCAGATCCTCGAGCAGTCCCAGTCCTACACCGGTCTGCAGCTGGAGCTGGTCCGCCGCCGCCGCGACGAGATCGCCAAGCTCGAGGCGGAGCTGGTGGCGCGGCGCAAACGGGTAAGCCGGCTGCTGCGTGAATCAGGGGAGGCGGCTGATGTCGGGGGAGCTGGCGATCCCTCGCAAAACACTCAAGCGCGGCGTTAGCCGCGCGTTTTGAGAGGGGTCGCCAGCTCCCCCTCCGCACCGGCGGTCTGCTCCTCGAAGTGCTTGCTCAGCATCGTCACCTGGCCCTGGTAGTTGGAGCCGAGATCGGCGCCGTAGAGGCGCTCGGCGGGGGCCGCCATGCGCTCGAGGCCGAGCTTGCAGACCGGCTGGCGGTGCTCGACCATGAAGGAGACGTCGCGGGCGCGCACCTCCAGCGCGGCGCGACTGCCGTGCCTCCCCCCCGCCGGGTCGTAGCCGAAGCCGGGGTCGAAGAAGCCGGCGTAGTGGGTGCGCAGCTCGCCGGCGGTCGGGTCGTAGGCCATCATCTCGGCCGCGATCTGGGGTGGGATGCAGACGCCCTCGGCCGAGAGCAGCAGGTAGAAGATCTCCGGCTCCAGCACGACGCGGCCGCCGGCCTCGGGGTAGACCGGGTCCCAGTAATCGTTCCAGCGGTAGGCGCGGATCTTCGCGAGGTCGACCGGGAGGCTGTTCTTCTTCGCCCGATAGCCGACGGTGCGGTCGGCCGGGCCGGAGAGGTCGAGGCTGAGGAAGAGACCGTCGGAGACCGCGAGGTCGGACCGCGGCACCGCCTCGGAGTCCATGTATAGGAGCGGCGACTCGTCCTGCAGGCCGACGATCTCGGCGTCGCCGAGGCGGACGTCGCCGCGGGCGATCCGCAGCTGGTTCAGCGAGAGCCCGGTCTTGACCTGGATCGCGAAGGAGCGCGGGACGATCTCCAGGTAGAGCTTGCCGCGGTAGCCGGCGCTGATGTCGTCGAAGCGGTGATGGCGATCGGTGATGACCCGGGTGAAGACGTCGAGCCGGCCGGTCGAGCTCTTCGGGTTGGCCTTGGCCCGCACATCGTCGGGCAGCGCCAGCTCCTCGATCAGCGGCACCAGGTAGGGGCGGTCGCGCTCGAGCACGGCGCCGTCGCGGAGGTCGACCTTCTGGAAGGCGAGTCCCTCGATCTTCTCCTCGACCGTGGAATCGACGTCGGGGAGGAAGGAGCAACGCAGCGCCCAGGCGAAGTCGCCGAGGCGGAGGTCGATGCTGGCCGGCTGGATCGCCTCGGGCCGGATCCGGTAATCGCCGGAGCTGACCCAGCCCGCCTCGATCGCCCGGTTCAGCTCCTGCGAGGGGAAGACGCCCGGCGTCGGCTCACTCATCCAGCAGAGATTATTCGCCTCGCCTCCGCGGCGCCCAGGTAGGGCGTCAGCGCGAACTCGAGCACGTCGGGAAGCAGCTGGTCGATCTGCTCCGCCTCGCCGGCGAGCACCCGCCGACCGAGTAGCGAGGCGATGCCCCCGACCACCGCCTCGTCGGTCGCGACCGGCACCGGCTCGCCATCCGGCCCCGCCGGTGCCCCGCGGCGCAGATACGGGACAAAGCTCTCGACCGCCGCCTGGTAGCGGTCGTAGACACCGCGACCGGCGCGCAATCCCTCGACCAGCGAGAGGCTGGCGAGTGCCGGATCGCAAGCGAGGAGGGTGAGCGCGGCGACGATCCCGTCGCGCACCCGCGGCGACCACTCGTCGTGCTTCGAGCAGGCGGCGACGATCTCGGTGCGGATCCGCTCGACCGCCTCTTCATAGGCGGCGAAGAAGCAATCGTCCTTGCTCTCGAAATGCTTGTAGAAGTCGCTCTTGGAGACCGAGGCGCGTTCCCCGATCAGGGAAACAGTGGTTTTCTGGTAGCCCACCTGGTAGAGCGCTTCGGTCAGCCCAGCGATCAACCGCTGGCGCTGATTCTGCGCAACGAACTCCGGGGATAGGCCGTGTCGCCCGCGGGGAAGTCGCTCCATTAACTATTGGAGTCTGTCACCGTACTGTGACTTTCGCCGTGCGGTCAGAGCTTTTGTTTGCCTACACCCAGGTACGGAGAAAGCAGGAAGTCGAGCAGTTCGGGCATCAGGTCGAGCGCCTGCTCGGATTCGCCGCGGCGAATCCGCTGGTGCAGGATCCAGGCGACGCCGCCGACCAGCGTTTCCTCGGTTGTCTCCGGCAGGCCAGAATCGGCGGGGGCCCTCTCGCGCATCAGCCCGATCAGCCGTTCCAGGGCGGCGTCGTACCGGGTGGCCGAGGCGGGGGTCGCCGACATCGCCTCGACCAGGCACATGCGCGCGATCGCCGGTTTCTCGGCGACATAGTCGAGAAACGCGCGGAGACCGGCGGTGACCCCATCGACCCACTCGCCCGCGGCGGCCTTGCAGGCTTCTTCGATCTGCCCCGCGATCTCGTCGACGGCGCTGTCGAAAGCACCGAGGAAAACCTCTTCCTTGCCGTCGAAGTTGTCGTAGAGCGTTTTGCGGGCTACCCCGGCACGCCGAACGATGTCGGCGATCTTGGTCGCTTCATAGCCCTGTTCCGCGGTGAGCTCCGCCATCGCGTCCATGATGCGGCGGCGCTTACGCACTGCAACAAACTCTCTTGGAAGCACGGGCCGAGTCGGCTTCACCTGGGCTCCCCTGCTTGAGGGTGGGAGCATGGCGAGAACAATAGCCGTGACCGGAAAAAAGGCGCGCATCGCAGCGACTCTTTTGGTACCGTGAGGGAACTTCAGAAGTTCTTATTGGAAACGTAGGGGTTTCCCGGTGCCAAGCGAACGAATCCAACTCAGCGAGGAGAAACTGGTGGCCGCGATCGGCGATCTATGGCCCCCGGGCCAGGTCGGCGCTGCCGTACAGCTTCTCAGTAACAGCGACGGAAAGTTTCCCTCGGGGGTCCGCAAGCTGCCTTCCGACCTCGTCAGCGCCGTCCAGCGCGAGCGCCTGCTGGCGGCGATGCTACGCGCCGCGTCCGAGCTCGGCTACCGCGAAGCCAACGTCCAGGACGTGATCGAGCGCGCCGGCGTCTCCCGCCCCACCTTCTACGAGCACTTCGCCAACAAAGAGGCTTGCTTCCTCGCCGCCTTCGATGCCACCGCCACGCGCCTGCGCGAGCGGGTCGCCACCGCCGCCGACAAGGGTGGCGACAGCCTGCGCGACCGCCTCCGCTTCGGGCTGGAAACCATCCTCCACTTCGCCGCCACCGAACCGGACGCCGCCCGCACCCTGATCGTCGAGGCCCGCGCCGCCAGCCCCGACGCGGTGATGCGCCGTGACGACCTGCTCGACCACTTCGCCGACTGCATCCACGCCAAGGTCCGCGAGCTGCTCCCCGACGCGCCCTCGCGCTCGCCGGTCACCGCGGCGGGAATCGTCGGTGGCATCGAAGCACTGCTCTACGCGCGTCTCAACAAAGGCGAGACCGCCGACCTCGACTCCCTCCTGCCCTCGATGATGTATTTCCTGGTCCTGCCGTTCGAGGGCCATTCGGCTGCGGGCGAGGAGCTGGCGATAGCTCTGTAGCGACGGCGGAAGGTGTCAATTAGCAGGGCGTTTATGCTTTCCGAATGAGGTCACCGATGAGCGCCCGAGCGGCGCTGGGCTTCCTCTTCGTCTCGGCACTGGTGATCGGGTTCACCGCCGCGGTGCTGCCGCGGACCTTCTACGACGACTTCCCCTTCCTCGCTCACTGGGTCGACCTGCTGCCCCCCTATAACGAGCACCTGGTCACCGACGTGGGCGGGCTCTACCTCGGCTTCGCGGTGCTGTTCGCCTGGGCGGCGTGGACGCTGGAGCGCACCCTGGTGCGGGCGGTCTGCGTCGCCTGGCTGCTGACCGCGGCGATCCACCTGGCCTTTCACGTCGAGCACCTGGCCGGCTTCAGCACCGCCGACGCGGTCGCCGAGCTGTTCACCCTGGCATTGCTGCTGGTGCCGCCGCCGATCGCGATCTGGGCGACCGGCGCCGTCGAGACCTAAGGGGAGGGATCAGATCCGCGTTTCGCTCGCGGCGCTCAAGCGCCGGCGGCGGCCACCCGTGCCGCCTCCTCGGTGCCGACGTAGGGCGTGAGGACGAGCTGGACGAGTTCGGGCCCCAGCCCGGCCAGGCCCTCGACGCCGCCCTCGAGCAGGCGCCCGGCGAGGATCGAGGAGATGGCGCCGATCAGCGCCTCCTCGGTGAGGTCGGGCAGAGCGTCGCCGAGGGGAGTGTGGCGACGGCCATCGCGCAGCAGCGCGGCGAAGTGGGCATTGGAGTCGACCACCTGCCTGGCGATCGTCAGGTCGGTAGCGAGGGCGTCGAGGGTGAGCAGCCGCACCTCGTCCGGGGCCTCGGCGGCGAAGGCGAAGAGGGCGGCGATCGAGGCCCTGGCCTTCTGCGGCCAGTCGCGCTCGGTGGCGCAGGCGCGGAGGAGTAGCGCGAGCAGGCGCTCGAAAACGTCTTGATGGGCGGCGAGGACGCAGTCGCGCTTGTTGTCGAAGTTGGCGTAGAAGGTGGTGCGCGAGACGCCGGCCGCCTCGATCACGTGCTTGACCGTCAGTTCGGCATAGCCCTGCTCGGCCACGGCCCGGGCAACGCCGGCGATCAGGCGACGGCGCTGGTTCTCGACCACGACCTGAAAGGGAAGCCGGTGGCGCCCGCGGGGCAAGGGCGAGGGGGATTGCACGGCGTCCTCCCCCCGCGCCCTCCCCCCTACCTCCCCGCGCGGGAAGCCCGCTTGCCCTTCTTCGACTTCGAGCCCTTCTTGCCGCCCTTCCTCCCCTTCGCCCCGCACTTCGCGCTCAGCACCGGATTCGTGTCCCAGACCTTGCCGTTCTGACCGACGAAGTGGGAGATCGCCTTGTGGGTGGTCCTACAGATGTCGGTGCTGTTGACGAGCAGTCCCTTCTTGCCGCCCTGCATTTCGAGGACGAACTTGGAGACCGGGGCGTCGGGGACGGCTTCGAAGGTGTTTCTGATCCGGCCGTTTTCGACTGAGTCGATCCTGCCGTCCAAGGCGATGTCGACCTGGTTGTTGTGAAGCGCTGCAACCAGGTCGGGGAGGTTGTGGGAGGAGGAGCGGAGGTAGACCGGGCCTTCCAATGGTTCGCTGAGGATCGGGGTGACCGCTCGAGCTCTTCCGTAGACGGAGGCGGCAGGGCACTTTTCGCCCGGGACCTTGCCTTCCTTGAACTGGGCCCTGGTGCAGACGGTGCCGATGTGGCTCTGTTCGAGGAACTCCGAGTGCGGCAGGGTGACCTGGGATTCGGCGATGTTGGCGTAGGAGCCCTTGGGGTAGGTGAGGACCGCCTTGAAGGCGGGGGTGGCGCCGCGCTTGGTGCCGCCTTTGAGGCTCAAGGCCAGCTGCGGTTTGAAGCCAAGGCTGGCGCAGTCCGCCGCTTGGAACGGAGAACTCACCGTGACGGGCACGTCGTCGGCTTCGGAGGCGAAGTTCAGGCCTGAGCCCAGGACCGTGCTTGCGGTCGAGGTCTTCTTGCAGCTGGTCGGGTTCAAGACGAACTGAGGCCTGTCCACATACGCCCTGATATCCCGCAGGTGGACCGGGATCCCGTCGACGATGTGGGGGATCGGGTCCGAGGTGGCGCCGTCGACTGAGACTTCGGCGGTTTCGGGGTCGATCTTCAGAGCGAAGCGGACGACGACCGTTCCGAGGTCGAAGGGGCCGACCTTGGCCGCGGTGATCGATACGAGCGAGAGGTTGGAGCCGTGGTAGGGGCCGGCGAGGTAGAGCTTGCCGGGGGCGTAGGCCAAGACGTTGCCGACGCCGGAGCCGACCAGGCTGTGGCCGACTTCGGAGTTCTTCGGACAGGAGGGGCTCTGTTCCTCGACCCTTCCTCCACCTTCGACTTCGCGGGATTTGGCCTGGGCGATCGCCGCGTCGGAGCAGGAGCTGACGCCGGCCAATTTGCCGATCACTCCCGGCGGCAGCTTGATCGAGAAGTGGGTGATCTCCTGTTCGGAGTCCTTGCGGCTCAGGTGGGTAACGAAGGGAGAGTAGGTGCCGGCGGCGTTGCTCAGGGTCCCCGCTTCGAGACTGGGATGGAAGGGCGGGGTGTTGCCCGAAGGGCAGCCCTGACCTTCGGGCCCGGAGGTGATCTGAAACGCCGATTCTCTTTCCAGGGGGATGTTCGGCTCTGAATAAGGGTAGAGCTTGGCCTTGACCGTGTAGGTGCCGCAGGCGGGCGGGGTGATCAAAGGTGAACGCTGGCCCTGCCTGAAGCTCAAGCGAAACTTCGAGAAGGGTAGCTGGGGGATGTTGTCGACTTCCGTGGTCAGCTGCCCGGTTTTGGAATCGGGGATGACCCTCAACGCTTGCTTGACGAGGATGCCCAGTTCCGGGCTCTGCAGCACCAGATAAAGGGTCAGCAGGTTGTCGAAGGGGTTTTCGTGCTGGCGGGCGACGAAGAGTGATCCCTTGATTTTCTGCGTGACGACCGGGCTCTCGATTTCGGCATCGCCGATTTTCGATTCTTCAGTGCAGCCGCTCCCCGGCTGCACCGTCGTGGCGCGAAATTCAGAAGACGAACAGGCCTTCAGGCCTTCGGCCACCGAGGGGTTTGAGGTGAAGCCCTCGGGCAAGGTGACGACCGTGCGCTTGATCTCTGAGGAGGCGAGGCCTTCGGCGTTTTCGAGGCCCTCGTTGGGGACCGAGAGCACGAAGTTGAAGCCGGTCGGCGAGGTGGCGGCGTCGGCCGTGGGTTCGGCTTCGATGGTGGGACCAAAGGGGATGTGGTTGCAGCCTGTCAGCGCGCCCAGCGCTTCGCTAGGAAGCATCGTTTCTGCTTCGCCACGGGGCTTGGGATCGATCCAGAAGTCGGCTTCAACCGATGCCTGCAGAGGCCCCGCGCATGAGGTAGGCATGGTGAGGAAGGGCAGCGGGTGTGCTTCTTCGGCAGGTTTACAAGGCGGCAAGCCCTGTATCGGTTCGAAGGGGATTCCGCGGGATTCGCGCAGGCACGGGGCGCTACGCGAGTTGTCGTGGCGGGCGTCGCCCGGCACGCCCCAGACGGTGACCCGGGCGCTCGAGAGGCCGGCGGTCTGGGAGACGTTGGTCGCGTTGACGTCGATTCCGTAGTCTTCGCTTTGGCCGGGCAGCGCGCCTTCGTTGGCACCGCTTCGCAGCGAGGTGTCAAGCACGACCGGCAGTTCGGCCGGACCGACATAGAAGCCGAGACGGGCGGGCTCCCCAGCCGTCGGCTCGAGGTTCTGGAGCGGCTGAGGCACAGAGACCTGGCCGACGATTCCAGGATCGTGGGCAGTGACCGACGCGACACCGACGTCGGTCGCGGCCGGGCAGGCGTTTTCCCCGCCCCCGCCGACGTTGGTAAAGAACTTCGCGAGGCTGCAGGT
>DASYJK010000011.1:0-10286 GCA_035996525.1 Solirubrobacterales bacterium | reverse complement strand
GTTGGCCCGCGCCTCGAGCGCGACGTCGACGCCCTGGGCGATGTCGGGCGACTGCTTGTCGAGCGAGACGAGGACGGAGATGTGATCGCAGTTGTAGCCGTAGTCGCCGTGGTCGTAGCCGATGCCGCGGATCGTCTCGCGGACGATCTCGGGGATGTCGAGGTGGACGTCGGTCGAGATCTCGCCGGAGACCACCGCCATCCCGGTGTTGACGAGGGTCTCGCAGGCGACGCGGCCCTCGGGATCCTCGGCCATGATCGCGTCGAGAACCCCGTCGGAGATCTGGTCGCTGACCTTGTCGGGATGTCCCTCGGTGACGGACTCGGACGTGAAGAGGTGCTCGTTCTCGGCGAGCGGCTTGGAGGTAGGCATGGTCGGGAAGCCTAGAGGAATCCGCCGCCCACCAGAGTGCTAGTCGGGGCGGCCGCGGCGGCCGCTGTGGGGCACGAAGTCGATCACCAGCGGCACGCCCTCGAGGGCGTAGTTCTCGCGCATGCGGTTCTCCAGGTGGTAGGCCCAATCGCGGATGATCAGCTTGCGGTCGTTGACCTGGATCGCGATCCGCACCGGGCGCTCCCCCACCTGGGCCGCGTAGTAGAGCCGCAGGCGGCGGCCGCGGCGCGAGGGGGGCGGCGTTTTGGCGGTGACGGCGGCGACGAAGCGGTTCAGGTCGGGAGTCGGGATCCGCTCGCCGGCGCGGTCGGCCAGCTGCAGCGCTTTCGGCAGCAGGGCCGGGACGTTGCGGCCGCGGGTCGCCGAGCAGGTGACGACGGCCGGGCGCAGGCGCAGCTTGCGGGCGACGCGGGCGCGGGCATCGTCGATGTCGGTCTCGGTCAGGTCCCACTTGTTCAGCACCATCAGGGTCGCGCAACCCGCTTTCATCGCCAGCTCGGCGACCCGCAGGTCCTCGGAGGTGACGCCGTCGGCGGCATCGCAGACGACGATCGAGACGTCGGCGCGCTCGACCGCGCGCTGGGAGCGCAGCTGCGCGTAGAAGTCGATCGGCCCGGCGACCTTGGAGCGGCGGCGCAGGCCGGCGGTGTCGACCAGGATCACCCGCCGCCCGTCGACCTCGAGCTCGGTGTCGATCGAGTCGCGGGTGGTGCCGGCGATGTCGGAGACGATCACCCGGTCGGAGCCGAGGAAGGCGTTGACGAGCGAGGACTTGCCGACGTTGGGGCGGCCGATCACGGCGACGCGGACGGCGTCGTCGTCCTCGGGGCGCGGCGGCAGGTCGCCGAGCTTCTCGACGATCGCGTCGAGCAGATCGCCGGTACCGAGCCCGTGGGAGGCGGAGATCGCCAGCGGCTCACCGAGGCCGAGGGCGTGGAACTCGGCGGTGATCGCGAAGTCGTTGGGACGGTCGGCTTTGTTGACCGCGACCAGGACCGGGACGTCGCCGCCGCGCAGCGTCTTCGCCAGCTCGGCGTCGCCGGCGCGGAGGCCGGCGCGGCCATCGACGACCATCAGGACGACATCGGCCTCGGCGATCCCCAGCCGTGCCTGGGTCTGGACGTCACGGGCCAGCTCGGCCTCGTCCTCGAGGTCGATGCCGCCGGTGTCGATCAGCTCGAAGGCGAGCCCGTTCCACTCGCACTCGAGCCGCTTGCGGTCGCGGGTGACGCCGGGCTCGGCCGCGGTCACGGCCTCGCTGCCGCCGACCAGGCGGTTGATCAGCGTGCTCTTGCCGACGTTGGGGAAGCCGACGACGGCAACCGTGGGCAGGCGGTTCACGCCAGACCCCGCTCACGGGCGAGGCCGACGACGCGGCCGACCACCTCTTCCAGGCCGAGGCCGGTGGTATCAAGCTCGACTGCATCGGCGGCGGCGCGCAGGGCACCGTGCTCGCGCTCGGTATCGCGGGTGTCGCGGCGGCGCTGGGCGTCGAGGACGGACTCGAAGTCCTCGCCGGTCTCGGCCGCACGACGGCGGGCTCGCTCCTCGTCAGAGGCGGTGAGGAAGACCTTCAGCGGCGCGTCGGGGCTGACCACGGTGCCGATGTCGCGCCCCTCGGCGACGTAGGCGCCGGCGGCGATCAGGTGGCGCTGGCGGCCGACCATCGCCTCGCGCACCTGGAGATGGACGGAGACCCTGGAGGCGGCGGCGGTGACGCCGGGCTCGCGGATCGCGGCGCTGACGTCGCGCTCGCCGAGCAGGGCGCGGCGGCCCTCGAGGCCGATCTCCAGCTTCCGGGCCAGAGCGCCGAGCGCCTCGCCGTCGTCAAGCGACACCGCCGCCTCGAGCGCGGCCAGGGCCACGCAGCGGTACATCGCCCCGGAGTCGAGGTAGGTGAAGCCGAGCTCCTCCGCCACGGCGCGCGCCACGGAGGACTTGCCGGCCCCGGCTGGGCCGTCGATCGCGATAACCATTCGGCGGGCAGCGTAGAGGCGCGGGGTCGCGGGCGGCGGCGCGGCTTGGCGCGCCGAGGGCGTGAGCGCGGTGCGACGGCCTCCTCGGCCGCTAGATCCTGCCGGGACCCAGAAGCGAAGCCAGGTCGACCTCGAAGCCCGGGTAGCTGACGGCGGCCGCGTCCATGCCGTGGACCTCGACGCCCTCGCGCGAGGCGAGGCCGGCGACGGCGCCGAGCATGGCGATGCGGTGGTCGCCGTGGGAGTCGATCGCGCCGCCACGCAGGCCGCCGGTGCCGGTCACCACCATGCCGTCCGCGTTTGCCTCGACCTGGCCGCCGAGCGCGTTGAGGGCGTCGCTGACGGTGGCGATCCGGTCGGACTCCTTGCGCCGCAGCTCCGACGCGTCGCGGATCGTCGTCGTCCCCGCGGCGAAACAGGCGGCCAGCGCGACCAGCGGCAGCTCGTCGATCGCCAGCGGCACCTCGGCGCCGCCGACCTCGGTCGCCCGCAGCTCGGAGGCGACGATACGAAGGTCGCCGATCGGCTCGCCGCCCTGGTCCCCCGTCGGCGTCGCCTCGATCTCGGCCCCCATCCGCTCCAGGACCGAGAGCAGGCCGATACGGGTGGGATTGAGGCCAACGCCGTGCATCAGTACCTCGCTCCCGCCGACCAGCAAGGACGCGACGACGACGAAGGCGGCCGAAGAAAGGTCGGCGGGGACGACGATGCGGTCGACCTCGAGCCGGTCCGCCGGCGCGATCACGACCGTGCCACCGCCCGGCGCGGCGTCGGCGGCCGCACCATCGCCCGGACTGTCCTCACGGCGCACGCTGGCGCCGGCGGCGGCGAGCATGCGCTCGCTGTGGTCGCGGGTCGGCAGCGGCTCGACGATCCGGGTCTCCCCCTCGGCGAGCAGGCCGGCAAAGAGCAGGCAGGACTTGATCTGGGCGCTGGCCACCGGCAGCTCGTACTCGAACCCCCGCAGCGCCGAGCCGCGGATCTCCAGCGGCGGCAGGCGATCGTCGCGGCAGCTGAGATCGGCGCCCATCTCGCGCAGCGGCGCGGCAATTCGGTCGACCGGACGCTGCCGGATCGAGTCGTCGCCGTCGAGCGTCCACTCACCGCTCTCCTGCCCGGCCAGCCAACCCGGCAGCAGCCGCAGCAGGGTGCCGGCGTTGCCGACGTCGATCGCGGCCGGGCGCGCGCCACGCAAGCCGACGCCCTGGATTCGGAGCTCGCTGGCCAGGTCCCTGCCGGCCTCGACGCGCGCGCCCAGGCCCGCCACCGCGGCCAGCGTCGAGCGCGTGTCGGCGGCGTCGAGGTAGCCCTGGATCCGGGTCTCCCCCTCGGCCATCGCGGCGATCAGGGCGGCGCGGTGGGAGATCGACTTGTCGGCGGGCGGGCGCAGGGAGCCGCGCAGGGGTCCGGAGGGATCGAAGCGGGTCATCGCGGGCAGGCTATTCCCCGGCGCCGAGGACGCTGACCGTGTGGCCGAGCCCGCGGACCAGGGCGACGGCGCGCTCGGCCTGCTCCTCGCCGGCCACCCACAGGGTCACCGCGCCCGAGGTCATGTCGGGAGCCGGGTAGAGCGCCATGTCCTCGATGTTGACCCCGGCCTCGCCCAGGGCCAGCGCCAGCGCCGCGATCGTCCCCGGCTTGTTGGCAACGACGATCCGCAGCTCCCGCAGCGGCCCCGCCTCGAGGTCGGACTCGAGCAGGCGGCGGCGGTCCTCGCCGGCGGCGGCGTGCCAGGCGGCGACGGCGTCGCGGTTGCCGCCGCGGATCAGCTCGGCGGCCTCGCCCAGGCGTCGCGCCACCGCCTCGACCGAGTCGGCGACAGCCTCGCGGTTACTGGCGAAGATGTCGGCCCAGATCGCCGGGTTGGAGCCGGCGACGCGGGTGGTGTCGCGGAAGCTGGGACCGACCTCGGGCAGGCGCTCGGAGTCGCGGCTGAGCTCCGCGGCGGCCTCGGCCGCAAGGGCGTTGGCGACCACGTGCGGAAGGTGGCTGATCGTCGCCAGCAGGCGATCGTGGGCGCCGGCGTCGATCGCCTGTGGACGCGCGCCAAGGCCGGACACCAGCCGCTGCAGGCGGTCGTAGAGCAGGCCGCTGGAGCGGTCTGTCGGAGTCAGGTACCAGCGTGCGCCCTCGAAGAGGTCGGCGCGGGCGTTCTCGACCCCGGCGGTCTCGGCCCCGGCCAGCGGGTGGCCGCCGATGAAACGCTCGTCGGCGCCCAACGCGGCGACCAGCTCGCCCTTGGTCGAGCCGACGTCGGTCACGACCGTCTCCGAGCCCGAGGCCGCCAGGGCGGCGCGCGCCTGGTCCGGGAGCGCCCCGACCGGGCCGGCGCAGAAGACGACATCGGCGCCCTCGCAGGCCTCGGCGAGCGAGGTGGCGGCGCGGTCGAGCGCCCCCAGCTCGACCGCCCGCGCCAACGTCGCCGGATTGCGGCCGAAGCCGACCACCTCGGCGCCGAGTCGCTGCCGCGCGGCGAGGCCGATCGAGCCGCCGATCAGGCCGACGCCGAGAACCGCGACCCTGGGCGCCGGGTCGCCGTTCAACTGCGACGGGCCTCGATGGCCGAGGCGAAGCGCTCGAGGACGGTGACCGTGTCCTCCCAGTCGATGCAGGCGTCGGTGATCGACTGGCCGTAGGTGAGCCGCTCGCCCGGGACCAGGTCCTGGCGGCCGCCGACCAGGAACGACTCCAGCATCACCCCGACGATCGCCTCGTTGCCGTCGGCGATCTGGTCGGCGATTTCACCGGCCGCGAAGAACTGCTTTTCGGGGTCCTTGCCGCTGTTGTCGTGGGAGGCGTCGATGACCAGGCGCTCGGGCAGCCCGGAGACGCCGAGCGTGACCAGCGCGTCCTCGACGTCCGGCACGTGGTAGTTCGGCCCCCCGTTGCCGCCGCGGAGGATGATGTGGCAGTCGGGATTGCCGGTGGTGTGCAGGATCGCCGGCGCGCCGGCGTCGTCGATCCCGGCGAAGGCGTGCGGGGCGGCGGCGGCCCGGACCGCGTCGACCGCGACCTGGATGTTGCCGTCGGTGCGGTTCTTGAAGCCGATCGGCATCGAGAGCCCGGAGCCGAGCTGACGATGCGTCTGGCTCTCGGTGGTGCGGGCGCCGATCGCGCCCCAGGCGACGGTGTCGGAGATGTACTGCGGGGTGATCGGGTCGAGGAACTCGCAGCCGACGGGAAGGCCGAGGTCGACCACCTCGAGCAGCAGCTTGCGGGCCATCCGCAGGCCGGCGTTGACGTCGCCGGAGCCGTCCAGGTGCGGGTCGTTGATCAGGCCCTTCCAGCCGGTCGTGGTCCGCGGCTTCTCGAAGTAGACCCGCATCACGATCAGCAGGCGATTCCGCAGCTCTTTGTTGAGGCCGGCGAGGCGGCGGGCGTAGTCGAGCGCCGCTTTCGGGTCGTGGACGCTGCAGGGGCCGACGACGACGAGCAGGCGCGAGTCCTTGCCGTGGAGCACGTTGACGACGTCCTCGCGGGCCTTGATGACCGCTTTCGCCTGCTCCTTGCCGAGCGGCAGCTCCTCGAGCAGCTTTTCCGGCGGGGCGAGCTCGACCACTTTCGCGATCCGCTGGTCGCGCACACCGTCGCGTTTGGCGCCCTCTCGCATGCCGATGATCATTTTCCCGTCGCCTTTCTCCAAACCAGGGTGATCGTACTTTCCCGCCGCTCCCCGCCAAAGCGACGCACTAGGAGTAGCACGACCGCGACGATTAGTCGAGTATTTCTGACAAACCGGCCAGGAAGCGCTCGTTCTCCTCCGCGGTGCCGTAGCTGACGCGGATGTGACCGGGGTCGCCGAGCGGCGTTCCGGGGCGCACGGCGATCTCGCGCGCGGCCAGCTCGGCGACGATCTCGCCCTCGTCGGCGGCGCTGAGATCGATCCAGGAGAAGTTGGCCTGGGTGTCGCTGGTCGCCAGGCCCAGCCCGGCCAGCCCCTCCTCGACCCGCAGCCGCGCGGCCACGGTCGACTCGACCCGGCGCAGGACGTCGTCGGAGTGCAGGATCGCCTCCGCCCCGGCCGCCTGGGCGAGGGCGTTGACGCTGAAGGGCTGGCGCACGGCGTCGACCGCGGCGCGGAAGCTCGGCGAGCCGATCGCGTAGCCGACCCGCAGCCCGGCCAGGCCGTAGCACTTGCTGAAGGTGCGCTGGACGACCAGGTTGGGGAAGTCGGCGAGCAGGTCGAGGGTCGCGTCGGGGTCGTCGTTGACCTGGAACTCGATGTAGGCCTCGTCGAGGATCACGGTCACGTGCGGCGGGATCCGTTCGCAGAAGGCGGCGATCTCGGCGGCCGGGATGTGGGTGGCGGTCGGGTTGTTGGGGTTGCAGATCAGCAGCAGCTGGGTAGCCGCCGTGACCTCGGCCGCCATCGCGTCGAGGTCGTGGACGTCGCCGGCGGCCAGCGGCACGCGGATCTCGCGGGCGCCGGTCAGCGCCGGCAGGTATGGGTACATCGAGAAGGCGGGCCAGGCGTAGAGGATCTCCGCCCCGGGCTCGAGCAGCGCCTCGGCGGCGGCGAGCAGGATCTCGCAGGAGCCGTTGCCGACGGCGATGCGGCTGGGGTCGGTGTCGTAACGCTCGGCCAGACGGCGGCGCAGCAGGGTCGCATCCGGGTCCGGGTAGCGGTTCATCGCCGCCGCGGTGGCGGCGATCGCCTCCACCACCTTTGGGTGTGGCGGGAACGGCGACTCGTTGGAAGCGAGCTGGGCGATCCCCCCGGCGGCGACTTCCTCGGGCGCCTGCCCGATCGGCACACCGGCCTGGTAGCCCGGCATCCGGGCCAGCTTCTCGGCGAAGGTGATGGTCATCGGTCGATTCTGACGGACGCGCGCCTGGCGCGGCCGGACCGCCGGGCCACGGGCTCCTACTGAGCGGCCTCGAGGTCGGCGCGCAGCTTCTGCGCCTCGCCCATGTAGGCGTGCGCCGAGACGTGGGTGGCGGGAGCGTAGAAGTGGAGCATCACCCGGATCACCCGCGGCATCGCCCCCGGCACCGGGATCTCGCGGCAGCAGAGCAGCGGCACCGCGTCGAGGCCGAGGTGGCGCGCGGCCACCGCCGGGAACTCGGCGTCGAGGTCCTCGGTCGTGGTGAACAGGCAGCTGACCATCGCCTCCGGCTCAAGGCCGCCGTTGCGCTCGATCAGCTCGCGCATCAACCCGGTCGTCGCCTCGAGGATCGCCCCGGCCTCGTTGGCCTCGGCCTGTGTCGCCCCGCGCACGGCGAAGAGACGCTGCTGGGTCTCACTCACTTTCATAAATGTTCCGCTTTATTCCGGTCGCAAAGAGTCAGATTGCGATGCTCCCTTCACACCGCGTCACCGGCATCTTTCCAGAGCCGGGCGATCTCCTCGTCGGTGAGGCGGCGGCTGCCGCCCTCGGCCAGGCGCCCCAGCGCCAGCGAGCCGAAGCGGACGCGCTTGAGGGAGACGACCCGGTTGTCGATCGCCTCGACCATGCGGCGGACCTGGCGGTTGCGGCCCTCGTGCAGGACGATCTCGATTTCGCGGCTCTTCAGGCGCTTGATCTCGGCCGGCGCGGTGATCCCGTCCTCGAGCTTGACCCCGCGCCCGAGCCGCTCCAGGTCGCGATCGGAGGGCGGCCGGTGCAGCTGTGCCCGGTAGCTCTTGGCGACGCCGTAGCGGGGGTGGGTGAGCCGGTTCGCGAGCTCGCCGTCGTTGGTCAGCAGCAGCAGCCCGGTCGATTCGGCGTCGAGCCGACCGACCGGGTAGAGGCGGGCCTCGGAATCGACCAGCTGCACGACCGCGGGCCGGTCCCCCGGCTCCCTCGCCGTCGAGACCACTCCCGTCGGCTTGTTCAGCGCCCAGACCTCATGCGCCTCGACCCCGACCGGGCTCCCGTCCACCCGCACGTCGTTGGTCTCATCCACATCCCGCGCCGGATCCGTAACGACCTTCCCATCGACGGTGATCCTGCCGTTGCCGATGATCACCTCGGCTTTCCTCCTCGACGCCACCCCCCCATGCGCGAGGAACTTGACCAGCCTCAAGGCTCAGATCGCTGTTCGCCCGCTTTGAGCAGGCGCTCGCGCAGCTCCCGCGCGTCCTCCGGGCTGGGATCGAACCGCGACGGCTCCGGCAGCTGATCCAACCCGGAGAGCCCGAAGAGCCGTTCGAACAGCTCCGAGGTCTTGAAGATCGCCGCCCCGAACTGCGAGCGCCCCGCCTCCTCGATCAGCCCGCGCTCGGCCAGCCCCTGCACCGCCGACTCGGAGGAGACGCCGCGGATGCGGGCGACCTCGGGGCGGGTGACCGGCTGCAGGTAGGCGACGATCGCCAGGGTCTCGGCCTGGGCCTGGGTCAGCGGCGGCGTCCGCGGCTTCGAGAGCAGCCGCCGCGCCGCGCCCTCGCTGGCCGGGTCGCTGGCCAGGGCGAAGCCGCCGGAGACCTCGCGCAGGACGATCCCGCGCTTGCCCTCGGCCAGGTCCTCGCGCAGCAGCTCGATCGCCTCGGAAATCTGCCCCTCGGTCGCTTCCGTCGCCTGTGCCAAATCGGCGAGCGCGACCGGCTGGGCCGAGAGGAAGAGCAGCGCTTCGACGGTGCGGGAGAGGTCGTTCACGCCGCGGCCGCCGTCTTGCGCACCTGGATCGGGCCGAACGGCTCGCCCTGCTCCCAGGTGATCTCGCCCTTGCGGTAGAGCTCGAGCAGGCCGAAGATCGTCACCGCCTGGGTGAGGCGGTCCTCGCCGCCGAATTCCTCGTCGAAGTCGAAGCTGGCGCGGCGGCGGAGGACGTCGCGCAGCGCTCGCAGGCGGCGCTCGAGCGAGACGGTCGGGCGGATGTGGCTGATGTCGACGTCGGGCGGCTCGGTCAGGAGGTCGCCGAGGGCGGCGCCGAGCGTGTCCGGGTCATAGACCGCGGTGGCGGCGTCGACGGCGATCTGGCGCAGCTCCCGCGGCAGCGGTGCCGAGCGGTAGAGATAGCCGCGCTGGCTCTCGAAGCGATCGGAGATGACGGCGGAGGCGTCGCGGTAGCGGCGGTACTCGAGCATCCGCGCCAGCAGCTCGTCGATCGCCTCCTCGGGACTGAGGTCGTCGAGCTCGTCTTCGGGCCTGGGCAGCATCAGCCGTGACTTCAGCTCCAGCAGGGCGGCGATGAGGACGAGGAATTCGGTCGCCACCTCCAGCTCCAGCTCGCCCTCGCGCTCGAGATGCTCGATGTAGGAGACGACGACCTCGCCCAGCTGCAGGTCGAGCAGGCTGACCTCCTCGCGCAGGACGACCGCCATCAGCAGGTCGAACGGCCCGGCGAAGATGTCCAGGTCGAGGTCTAGCTCGGCGATCGCCACTCGCCAAGCCTAGTCTGGAGGTGGGACGAGGCACCAGCGCGCCGGCTTCCCGCCCGACGGCGGACGCGAGGCGGAGCAGCCGTCGGCCTACAGGGAGCCGTAGCCCATGCGCTCGCGCACGTCGGCGAGCGTCGGAGCGGCGAGCGCCCTGGCTTTCTCAGCGCCCGCGGCGAGGATCGCTTCCAGCGCCACCTCGTCGGGGCGCAGCTCGGCATAGCGCTCCCGGACCGGCGCCAGCAGCTCGACCACGCCCTCGGCGACGGCCTGCTTGAAATCGCCGTAGCCGGCGCCCTCGAACTCGCGCTCGACCTCGTCCTGGGAGATGCCGCGGGCGACGGCGAGAATGTCGATCAGGTTGGCGATCCCCGGCTTGTCCTCTCGGCGGACGACCTCGCGGCCGGAGTCGGTGACGGCGCTGCCGAGCTTCTTGCGGATCGCCGCGGGCTCGTCGAGGACGAGGACGGTGCCGGCCTCGGTGCCGCCGGTCGTCGACATCTTCCGCTCCGGCTCCTGCAGGTCCATGATCCGGGCGCCGACCTCGGGGATCTTGAAGTCGGGCACGACCAGGGTCTCGCCGAAGCGCTCGTTGAAGCGGCGGGCGATCTCCCGCATCA
>DASYJK010000010.1:0-3230 GCA_035996525.1 Solirubrobacterales bacterium | reverse complement strand
ACGGTGTCGCGGCGCACGTCGGAGCCGGCGTCGAGCGTGGTCAGGTCGAAGTAGCCGCCCTCGTCGAGGACCTCGGGCACGCCGCCCTCCGGCTTGGCGGAGCGGAAGTAGTAGAACTCGAGCTCGGGGCCGATGTTGAAGGCCTCGAAGCCCATCTCCTCGGCCCGTTTCATCGCCCGCCGCAGGATCCAGCGCGGGTCGCCCTCGTAGGGGCCGCCGCCGGGCACGCGAATGTCGCAGAACATGCGGGCGACGGCGTTCTCGTCCTCGGGGCGCCAGGGGATCAGGGCGAAGGTGGAGGGATCGGGCATGGCGATCATGTCCGACTCCTCGATCGGGTTGAAGCCCGTGATCGAGGAGCCGTCGAAGCCCATGCCGCCGTCGAAGGCGTCCTCGAGCTCGGCGGCGTTGATCGAGAAGCTCTTCAGCTGGCCGAGCACGTCGGTGAACCAGAGGCGGACGAAGCGCACGTCGTTTTCCTTGACGATCGCGATGACGTCAGCGGCGCTGCTGGGTTGCTCTGCCATACCGGTGCCTCCTTGGCTTGTCCGCAAGAAGGGGGCAACGATAGGCGAAGTGAACCGACGAGGTGCATAACGCCGTATAGCGGGTATGGAAGAGGAAGTTCTAGCGCCTTTGGGCCGCCTTGCATCGACACCGAAAACCCGGTATAACTTACTCCTCGTAAGTAAGAGGCTGAAAGTAAAGTAAAGGCCACGTAAAGGCTCTGTAAAGCGAAAATCGCCTTCAGCAGAGCCAGAGATGAGAAGCCCGTGACGGTCAAAACCGATGTCTCCAGATTCCAGATCCACGATGAGCTGACGGCGCCCGACGAGAGCGCTCCGCTGATCAAGACCATCCAGGCGGCCGGCGGTGCGGTCACCAAGTTCGTCGGCGTCCTCGCCGGCTCCCCCGCGGTCCTTCGTGCTTACACGCGGATGCGCTCCGAGCTGCGCGGCGGCGTCCTGCCGCAGGCGACGCGCGAGCGGATCGCCCTGGCGGTCGCCGAGCACCGCGAGGACAACTACAGCATCGCCCAGCACGCCAAGTCGGCGCGACGGGCCGGGCTCGGCCTCGACGAGGTCTCCCGCGCTCGCAGCTTCACTTCGGCCGACGAGAAGGAGGCGGGCCTGCTCGCCTTCCTCAAGGAGGCCCTGGACGCCGATGGCCCGCCCCCGCTCCACCTCCACGAGGAGGCGCGTGAGCTCGGCTGGACCGACGAGGAGATCCTCGAGGCGGTCGGACACCTGGCGCTGAACGAGTTCCAGAGCCTGATCGCCAGCGCGGCCGCGCTCCCGAAAGACCAGGCCACCCCGCGCGTCCTGCCCTCAGCGGCTTAGGCGCGCGGGATCGCCCCGGTCAGAGGCGCCTGCGGGCGAGGTTTACGTTCTCGGCACCTCTGACCGGACCGCTCCCGCGCGAGCGCAGCTTCTAGCGGGACGGCCGGTTGGCGTCGCGGGGAGGGGGTCCGAGAACGGAGCCTGTTTGCCCCGCCCGCAGGACCCCCTCCCCGTGGCGCGCACGTGCGTCTGAGCTACCCCTCAACCAAGGTCGCGGTGTAGAGCAGGCGGGCGGTGGAGTAGCGGCAGCCGAAGGTGGCGCGGGTGCCGATCTTCTCCAGCGGTTCGCCCTGGCGGATGTCGGTGGAGTTGGTGCAGGTGCCGGGCTCGCGGCTGGCGCGCCAGACCTCGTTGGAGGGGAGTTCCTGGGCGAAGGACGGGGCCCAGGTGGGGACGGTGATGCCGACGATGTCGTTCTTTTCGACCTTCAGCGAAGTGCCGAATTTGACCGTCTGGCCGAGGTATGGGGTGAGGACCTTGACCGCGCTCTGGCTGCGCAGGTTGTAGCGGGGCGGGTTGGTGCCGGGGACGCGGCGCAGGATCGCCAGGCGCGCCTCCGGCGGAGTGCCGAAGAAGCCGTTGAAGAAGGAGCGCTGCTTGTTGGTCGGCTGCGCCAGGGTCAGGCTCCAGGACTTGATCGTCCCCTTGTGGGTGACCAGGAAGGGCGAGCGGGCCTGGCTGTTGCTGACCTGGAAGCCGGTAACGCTGCCGACCGCCTGGCAGGGCAGACCGGGACAGGACGGGTCCGGCACGGTCGAGGTCTGACCGAGCACGACCTGGGTGCTGGGCACCTTGCCGGCGCTGGCGCCGGAGACGACGACGGCGAGGATCGCCAGGGAGCAGACCAGCGTCGCCAGGCCGAGCGCCGAGCGGCGACCCCCACGGGGTGACTTGGTGGCGAAAACTCCGGGCGAAAACCTCGACATTGCGCTGCTCCTCTCGCTATCTGACACTGCCTGAACACGCCAGCCTAGTCTTCGGAGCGGCCGGAGTGGGTCAGCGAAACGGGCGTGAGCTCAGCGGGTGGGGCGAGCGTAGGTGACGGCGATCGCGTAGTGGACCATGCCGACCCCTTCGAGCTGGAGCGCTTCGCTGGCAGCGGCAGTCAGGTCCCAGGCGCGGCCTTTGACGTAGGGACCGCGGTCGATCACCGGGGCGATGACCGCATGGCCGTGGTAAACAAACTTGACCATCGTCCCGCAGGGGAGGTTGCGATGGGCGACGCCGATCGTGGTCGCCCGCAGGGTCTGCCCGCAGGCGGTTTTGTTGCCATAGAGACCGGGCCCATACCAGCTGGCTTCGGCGCTTTTGAAGGGGCTGAAGGCGAGTTCCTGCCCAGCCGCGGGGGAGCTGGCTACGGGCGAGGCGCCGCCCGGCGATGCCTGGGCGGCGGGAGCCGCGCAGGCGAGGACCGCGAGGGCGACGAACGAGGCGGCCCAGCGCAGGCGGCGGAGAGCGCGCTCGGCCTTGGGCGCACGTCGGAAATCGTCTATCCGCGCAAGGCGGTCTCTAATCGGCTGCATACTCTTTCGGGCGCTTACGGGGTTAGCTGTCGGGCTCGCGCTGAAAGAGCTGCGCTACGCGGCTGATGCCGGCGATTCGCCCCCACTAATTGGGTCCCCCGCTCCCCGCGGTATGTAGGCGGAGATTCAGCGGAAGTTGGCGCCAGGTTAGCAAAGGCTAAGACAGAAAAACGTGCATAAGTACAGAAAGCGCTCTGGAATGGGAAAAGCCCCCTCTCGGGGGCCTTTCCTTTAGCGGGCCTGTAAGCCGGATCCTGTCTTGAGCGGCCATCTATCTATGCGGCCTACCTGGACCTCGCCGAGCCGGGTCGACGGTCCTGCTTGGCCTTGCACCGGGCGGGGTTTGCCTGGCCGCCGCGTCACCGCG
>DASYJK010000009.1:0-5875 GCA_035996525.1 Solirubrobacterales bacterium | reverse complement strand
GAGGACTAGGTCATGGGACAGAAGATCCACCCCGAGGGGTTCCGCGTCGGCTACATCCACGACTGGAAGTCGACCTGGTTCGAGGAGAAGAACTTCGCCGACGTGCTCCAGGAAGACCTGCAGATCCGCGATCACATCGTCGGCAAGCTTTCCCATGCCGGGCTCTCGAACATCACGATCGAGCGCCGCGGCGAGGTCGCCGTCGACATCCACACCGCGCGCCCCGGCATCGTCATCGGCAAGTCGGGCAGCGAAGTCGACGCGCTCCGCAAGGAGTTGCACAAGCTCACCGGCAGCCCCGTGAAAGTGAATATCCGCGAGGTCAAGCGCCCCGAGCTCGACGCCAAGCTGGTCGCCCAGTCGATCGCCGAGCAGCTGCAGAACCGGGTCGCCTTCCGCCGCGCGATGAAACGCGCCCTCACCTCCGCCATGCGCTCTGGCGCCAAGGGCGTCAAGGTCCAGGTCTCCGGCCGCCTCGGCGGGGCGGAGATGGCGCGGACCGAAAGCTATTCCGACGGACGGGTGCCGCTGCACACGCTGCGCGCGGACATCGACTACGGCTTCTTCGAGGCGCGGACGACGACCGGCCGGATCGGCGTCAAATGCTGGATCAACAAGGGCGAAGTGATGCCCGAGGGCTTCCGCTCCGATCTCGCCTCGACTGACGACGAGCCCCAGGGCAACCAGCGCGGCGGCGGTCGTGACCGCGGCGGTCGCGGCCCCGGTGGCGATCGTGGGCCCGGTGGCGGTCGCTCCGGCGGCGGTCGCGGCCCCGGCGGTGGCCGCGGCGGCGATCGCGGTGGACGTGGGGGAGGCGGTCGCTGATGCTGAGTCCGAAACGCGTCAAGCACCGCAAACAGTTCCGCGGCCGTATGCGCGGCAACACCAAGGGCGGCAGCACCGTCGCCTTCGGCGAGTACGGGCTGAAGTCGATGGAGCGCGGCTGGATCACCAACCGCCAGATCGAGGCCGCCCGTGTCGCCATGACCCGCAAGATCAAACGTGGCGGCAAGGTCTGGATCAACGTCTTCCCGGACAAGCCGTACACGAAGAAGCCGGCGGAGACGCGGATGGGCTCCGGCAAGGGCAACCCCGAGGGCTGGGTCGCCGTGGTCAAGCCCGGCAAGGTGATGTTCGAGCTGGCCGGCGTGCCCGAGGATCTCGCTCGCGACGCCCTGCGCCTGGCCGGACACAAGCTTCCCGTCAAAGTGAAATTCGTCAAGCGCGAGGGGGTCGAGGACTGATGAAAGCGTCCGAGGTCCATAACCTGAAAGACGACGAGCTGGTGGCGAAACTGATCGACGCCAAGCAGGAGGCGTTCAACCTGCGCTTCCGGCACGCTACCGGCGAGCTCGAGAACACCTCGCGGCTCGGCACGGCAAAGCGCGACATCGCGCGGCTGCTGACGGTGGCGCGCAACCGAGGCATTGACGTTGAGAAAGAGACGAAGCGGATATGAGCGACGAGCAGAAAAAAGACGAGACGGTCGAGGAGACTCCGGTGCAGGACGAGGGCGTCGCGGCCGCGGATGACGCGGCATCGGAGGCGCCTGCGGCTGACGCCGAGGAGGCTCCGGCCGCCGACGAGGGTTCTTCGGACGACGCTCCCGCTGCGGAGGAGGCTGAGGCCCCTGCCGCCGAGGAGGCGCCCGCTGCTGAGGCAGCTCCTGAGAAGGAGGCGGATCCTGAGGACGATCTTCCCTGGAAGGAGCGCCGCCGGTTGCAGCGCTCGCGCCGTCCCAGCGAGGCGAAGCCGACGCTCAGCCCCGAGGATCGTGCTGCCGCTCGCGTTGCCGGGCGCAAGAAGAAGGCCGGTGAACGCCGCACCGAGCGCGCCGCCGCCAAGGCCAAGAAGGGCGAGCCGGGAACCGGCACGCCACCGGCTGAGCGCGACTCCAATGCCGCCAAGGTTCGTCAGGGCATCGTCGTCTCCAACAAAGGCGACAAATCGATCACGGTCAGGATCGACTTTGCCCGCCGGCACCCGACTTACGAGAAGATCGTCCGCCGCTCGCGCACGCTGCACGCGCACGACGAGAGCAACGCGGCCGGCGAGGGCGACGTGGTCCGCATCGTCGAGACCCGTCCGCTGTCCAAGACCAAGCGCTGGCGTCTGGTCGACGTGGTCGAGAAGGCGAGGTAGAGGGCAGTGATCCAGCAAGAGTCAAGACTGAAGGTCGCCGATAACTCGGGTGCTCGCGAGATCCTCTGCATCAGGGTCAAGGGCGGCTCGCACCGTCGCTACGCCAGCGTCGGCGATGTCATCACCGCCACCGTCAAACAGGCGAGCCCGCAGGGCAGCGTCCGCAAGGGCGAGGTCGTCCAGGCCGTCGTCGTCCGCACCCGCAAGCCGCTGGGCCGCCCCGACGGCACCTACATCTCCTTCGACGAGAACGCCGCGGTGCTGATCGACCCGGCCAACAACAACCCGCGTGGGACTCGCATCTTCGGCCCCGTCGCCCGCGAACTCCGCGATCGCAACTTCATGAAAATCATCTCGCTCGCGCCCGAGGTCCTCTGATGGCGAAGTCGATGCGGGTCAAAACCGACGACCAGGTGGTCGTGATCAGCGGCAAGGACGCGGGCAAGACCGGTCGTGTCACCCGCACCGATCCGCAGAAGCGTCGCGTCTTCGTCGAGGGCCTGAACATGATCAAGCGGGCCGAACGGGCGCGCTCCCAGGGTGACCTCAAAAACGCCCAGGCCGGCGGCATCGTCGAAAAGGAGGGACCGATCCACGTCTCCAACGTGATGCTGCTCGATCCCAAAGGCAACAAGGCGACCCGGGTCGGCGTCCGTCGCGACGACGGCGGCAAGCGCGTTCGCTACGCCAAGCGCAGTGGGGCGGCGATCGACTGATGGAGGCCACCGCGACCCAGCAGGCAGCTCCGCCGCCGCGCTTGCGCGAGCGCTATGAGCAGGAGATCCTGCCCGAGCTGACCAAAAAATTTGGCTACACGACGCCGATGCAGGCGCCGCAGCTGATCAAGATCACCCTCAACATGGGCCTTGGCACCGAGAAACAGGACAAAAAGTCCTTCGAATCGGCGCAGGAACAGCTGGCGCTGATCGCCGGCCAGCACCCGAACGTGCGCCGCGCCCGCAAGTCGATCGCCTCCTTCAAGTTGCGCGAGGGGATGCCGGTAGGCGTCTCGGCGACGCTGCGACGGGCGAAGATGTGGGAGTTCCTCGACCGCCTGACCTCGATCGCGGTGCCGCGCATCCGCGACTTCCGCGGCCTCAACCCGCGTTCCTTCGACGGTCGCGGCAACTACTCGATGGGCGTTAAAGAGCAGCTGATCTTCCCCGAAATCGACTACGACTCAGTCGATGTCGTGCGCGGCCTCGACATCACGATCACGACTTCGGCGGCGACCGATCTAGAGGCCTTCGAGCTGCTGCTGGCCCTGGGCATGCCGTTCTCGCAGGAGGGCCGCCCCGGCCAGGAGGCTCGCGAAGCCGCCAAAGCCGAGGAGGAAGAGGAGCAGCGCAAAGAGGAGGCACGCCTCAAGGCCGAGGTCGAGCAGGCCGCGCTCGAGCAGCTCAAGGAGGAGAACCCGGAGGCCTACGCCAAGCCCGAGAGCGACGACGGTGAGGGCGAGGATGCCGCCGAGGGCGGAAACGACGAGGCCGAGGGCTCGGCTGACCAGGAGAAGGATTCAGATGGCTAAGACTTCACAGAAGGTCCGCCAGGGCCGCAAAGCAAAGTTCAAATCGCGCAGCTACAACCGCTGCCGGCGCTGCGGGCGTCCGCGCGCTTACTATCGGAAGTTCGGCCTCTGCCGGATCTGTCTGCGCGAGGCCGCGCACGAGGGGTACATCCCCGGAATGACCAAGTCGAGCTGGTAGGACCATGCAGACCGATCCCATAGCCGATTACCTGACCCGCCTGCGCAACGCGATCCGCGCCGGGCACGACGAGGTGGAGATTCCCCTCTCGGGCCTGAAGATGGAGATGTCGCGGATCCTCAAGGAGCAGGGCTACATCAAGGATTTCCACCGCAAGCCCGCGACCGTCGGCGAGGCGATCGAGGTGACCCTCAAGTACACCGAGGATCGCCGGCCCGTGATCATCGGGATCGAGCGCGTCTCCCGTCCCGGCCGCCGCCGCTACGTCAACCACAAGACGGTGCCGCGGGTCCAGGGCGGCACCGGGACCGCGATCGTCAGCACCTCGGTCGGCGTGATGACCGGCCACGAAGCCCGCGCCAAGGGCGTCGGCGGCGAGGTCGTCGCCTACGTCTGGTGATCTGATGAGCCGAATCGGAAGAAAACCTGTCCCAGTGCCCGAGGCCGTCACGGTCGAGATCGCCCCTGGCAACATCGCCGTCAAGGGCCCCAAGGGCGAGCTCTCGCAGTTCTACTCGCAGGAGATGAAGGTCGAGCAGGGCGAGGGTGTCGTCACCGTCGCCCGACCGACCGACCGCGGCGAGCACCGTGCTCTGCACGGGCTCACCCGCAGCCTGATCGCGAACATGGTCGAGGGTGTCACCGACGGCTTCGAGAAGCGCCTGGAGATCCAGGGCGTCGGCTACCGCGCCGCGCTCAAAGGCAAGAACCTGGAGCTGGCGCTGGGCTACTCGCACCCGATCTCGATCGAGGCGCCCGAGGGAATCGAGTTCGAGGTTCCGCAGCCGACCGAGGTGATCGTGCGCGGTATCGACAAGCAGCTGGTCGGACAGGTGGCCGCCGACATCCGCAAGCGCCGCAAGCCGGAGCCTTACAAGGGCAAGGGTGTCCGCTACAAAGGCGAGCAAGTTCTTCGAAAGGTTGGTAAGCGCGCATGACCGTCGTCACCAAGGGACAGCGCCGCCTGCGCCGTCGCCGCCGGGTTCGCGCCCGTGTGAGCGGCACCGCCCAGCGTCCGCGCCTCTCCGTCTTCCGTTCCAACCGCGGCATCTTCGCCCAGCTGATCGACGACACCAAGGGCCAGACCTTGGCCGCGGTCAACTGGACCGAGCCGGACCTGCGCAAGCTCACCGCCTCCGAGCAGGCGAAGAAGGCAGGCGAACTGCTGGGCGAGCGCGGCAAGGCCGCCGGCGTCGACACCTGCGTCTTCGATCGCGGCGGTTACCAGTACCACGGCCGCGTCCAGGCGCTTGCCGATGGCGCCCGCGAGAGTGGGCTGAAATTCTGATGGCCGCCCGTTCGCTACCTTCCCTGACCTCATGAAGGGCATGGAAACCAAAGACGTCGAGACGGTCAGCCCCCGCGGGCTCGATCTGCAGGAGCGCGTGATCGAGATCAACCGCGTCGCCAAGGTGGTCAAGGGCGGTCGCCGCTTCTCCTTCACCGCGCTCGTCGCCGTCGGCGACGAAGAGGGCGTGGTCGGGATCGGCTACGGCAAGGCCCGCGAGGTCCCGCTGGCGATCCAGAAGGGCGTCGAGGACGCCCGCAAGAACTTGATCCGCGTGCCCAAATACGGGCAGACGCTGACCCACAGGATCATCGGCCGCTTCGGCGCCGGTCACGTGGTCCTGCGCCCGGCCAGCCCCGGTACCGGCGTCATCGCCGGCGGCGGCGTCCGCGCCGTGCTCGAGCTCGGTGGCGTCCGCGACGTGCTGACCAAGAGCATCGGCACCCAGAACCCGATCAACCTGGTCAAGGCGACCATGGACGGGCTGATCCGTCTGCGCCGGCCGGAGGAGGTTGCTGAGCTGCGGGGGTTGACCGTCAAGCAGGTGCTTGGGCTCGATCTGAACGGAAGCTCGACTAACGGGGAGCATCTCGCCGCGGGGCCTGCCGAGGAGTCGGATGGTCCTGCGGGCGGGGACGGGGTCTCCGTTCTCGGACCATCCGACTCCTCGCCACCCGCGGAGGGTGCCGCTCCGTCAGACGCTGAGGCTCCGGCCGAGGAGGCAGCTCCAGAGGCTGAG
>DASYJK010000008.1:0-2782 GCA_035996525.1 Solirubrobacterales bacterium | reverse complement strand
AGGAAGGAGCCGAAGCGCATGCCGCCGTACTCGGTCATGAAGCCCTGGACCAGCTCGGCGTCGGCCTCGGGCATGTCGAACGGGGTGCGGTTGGTCTCGGCGAAGCCGGCCAGCATGAAGATCAGGAAGCCGACGAACTGGGGGATCACGAACCAGACCTTGCCCTGGGCCTCGACGATGTCGACCAGCGAGAGCGAGCCGCTCATCATGATCACGCCGAGCAGGGCCAGGCCCATCGAGACCTCGTAGGAGATCAGCTGCGCGGCCGAGCGCATGGCGCCGAGCAGGCTGTATTTGGAGCCCGAGGCCCAGCCGCCCAGCAGCAGGCCGTAGAAGGCGATCGAGCCGACGGCGAAGAAGTAGAGGATGCCGATCGGGACGTCGATCCCGTAGAGGCCGACGCCGTCCTGGACGTTGCCCCAGGGGATGATCGCGAGGGCGAGGACGCCGGAGACGACCGGCAGCAGCGGTCCGAGGATGAACAGGGTCGAGACCGCGTTGGCGGGCCGGAAGGACTCCTTGGAGATCAGCTTGCCGACGTCGGCAAGCGGCTGCATCAGGCCGAAGGGGCCGACCCGGTTCGGCCCGTAGCGGTGCTGGAAGCGGCCGATCAATTTGCGCTCGACCACGGTCAGGATCGGCAGCACGCCGAAGACGACGGCGAAGATCACCAGCGACTTGACGACCATGATCCAGGTGGCTTCGACGAAGTTGACGTCGGCGAGCGGCAGGGCGAGCATCAGGCGGGGATCTCGCTCAGCTTGGTGATCTCGACCCGGACCGGGTCGCCGTTGAGCAGGGCGTTGGCATTGCCGACCGAGACGCCCTCGGCGAGGAAGACGACGCCGGGGGCGACGCGCTCCCGGATCTGCACCGTTGCCTCGACGCCGGTGCCGTTCTGGCCGGCGCGGACCCTGTCGCCGCTCTTCAGGTCGAGGCGCTCGGCGTCGGCCGGGGAGATCTCCAGGCGCTGCTGGGGCGTCAGGAACTTCAAGGGCGGGTTGAGCTCGGTGATCGGGCCGGCCCAGAGGTCGCGGTAGGTGCCGAGGGCGAGGGAGGGCGCCGGTGCGCCCTCCTCACTCGCCTGCCTGGCTGGGTCGGTGGCTGCCGTCCGAGATTCGGGCTGGGCCAGCGGCGCAAAACGTTCGGAGGGTGCACCGGCGCCCTCCCCGACTTCGGGCAGATTCGCGGCGGAGGGGGTTTCCTGCCAGCGAACTCCGCGGCCGCCGATGTCGGTGTCGCTGATCGAGGCGTAGAAAGGGACGGCGCCGGTCAAGGCGGCGAAGGCGGTGGGTTGGGAGTCGATGCCGCTGTCGTGGCCGAGGGCGGTGGAGAGGGCGGCTAGGACCTGGATGTTGGGAAGGATGTCCCCGGGGCGGCCGGCGGAGGGGCGGACGCGCTGGAGGCGGCCGTCGGGGTGGGTGACGGTGCCGTCTTTCTCGGCGTGGGTCTCGAGCGGGAAGAGGACATCGGCCTTGGCGCTGGTCGCGTTCTCGTGCATCGCAAAGCAGACGACGAAGTCGGCGGCGGTGATCGCGGCCTCCCAGGCCTTGGTGTCGGGGAAGTCGCGCAGCGGGTCGACGCCGAAGAGGATCAGGCCCGTGAGCTCGCCCGACTCCAGTGCGGCGCGGATCTCCTCGGTCGGCCTGCCCACGAGCGATGCGTTGTCCGGCCCTGAGACGGAAAATGCATCGCTCGTCGCGCTGAGGCCCGGCCCGGCGTCGGGAAGGCAGCCGGCCTCGCGCAGGCCGCGGGCATTGGCGAAGTCGGGGATTTCCAGCAGGCCGGAGCCCTCGCTGTCCGTAGTGCCGAGCGCGGCGGCCAGCTCGAGCAGGGCCTCGGCGCCGTTGCCGTCGCGGGCGACGCGTTCGCCCCAGATGACGACGACCTTGCCGGCCTCGCGCAGGCTCTCGGCCAGGGGCGTGGCGACGTTCTCGGCGCCGCCGACGGCGCGCGCCAGCTCGCCGATGAAGTGGGCGCCCTCGCCAGGGGCGTAGCGGGCGATTGCCTCGGCGCCGCCGTCGAGCGGGGTCGGGCGCTCGGTCGCGACCGCCAGGCGGGCGCCGTTGCGGCGGATCGCCTTGCGGATGCGGAGGTCGAGGATCGGCGAGCTGTGCAGGGGGTCGGTGCCGACGACGAGGATCACGTCGGCCCCGTCGATGTCGCTCACCTTGGCCGAGAGCTCCGGCTGGGCGAGCCGGACCAGCGCCTCGCGGCCGGGTCCGCGCGAGGGGCGGGAGTCGATGTGGGGAGAGCCCAGCGCCTCGCGCAGCAGCCGCTGGACCAGGTAGCCCTCCTCGTTGGAGGCGTCGCCGACGATCGCCGCGGTGGCCCCGCCGGCCGCGCGCAGCCCACTCGCCGTGGCCTCGATCGCCCGCTCCCAGCTGACCGCCGCGCCGGCTTTCAGCCGCGGCCCGTCGACCCGCTTCGCGTCGGCGAACATCTCGAAGCCGTAGCGGCCGCGATCGCAGAGCCAGCCGTCGTCGACCTCGGCGTTGTCGCGCCCCAGCACCCGTTTCACCTTCTCGTCGCGGACCGTGAAGCTGACGTTGCACTGGCTCGGGCAGAGGGTGCAGACCGAGCCGGCTTGCTCGATGTCCCAGGGCCGGGCGCGGAAGCGGTAGGTGTAGTTGGTCAGGGCGCCGACCGGGCAGAGCTCGGTGATGTTGCCGTGGAACGGCGCCACGTAGGGGCGGTCGTCGAAGGTGCCGACGAAGGTGCGGTCGCCGCGCTCGAGCAGCTGCAGCTCGGCGTCTTCGGAGACCTCCTGGCTGAAGCGCAC
>DASYJK010000007.1:0-3408 GCA_035996525.1 Solirubrobacterales bacterium | reverse complement strand
CATCACGTCGGACTCGTTGATGCCACCGGTCTGGGAGTGGATGATGTTGATCGCCACCCGTTCCTGCGGGACTTTGGCGATCTCGTCCTGGAGCGCCTCCAGGGAGCCGGCGACATCGGCCTTGAGGACGATGTTGAGCTCCTTGATGTCGCCCTCCTGGACCCGGGCGAACACCTCGTCGAGGCTGACCTTGCGGGCCTGGCGGCGGGCCAAGGCCTCGGTCTTCAGCCGGTTGGCGCGCTCCTGGGCGAGCTGGCGGGCGCGGCGGTCGTTCTCGACCGCCTGCACGAACTCGCCGGCGTCGCTGACGCCGTCGAAGCCGAGCACCTCGACCGGCATGCCGGGGCCGGCGGCCTCGACCCGGGCGCCGGTGAAGTCGTGCATGGCGCGGACGCGGCCCCATTGCGGGCCGCCGACCAGCGAGTCGCCGACGCGAAGGGTGCCGCGCTGGACCAAGACCGTGACCACGGGGCCGCGGCCGGGATCGAGCTGGGACTCGATCACGGTGCCGGAGCCGGGCGCGTCGGGGTTGGCCCCGAGCTCCTCCAACTCGGTCACCAGCAGGATCATGTCGAGCAGGTTGTCGAGGCCGTCGTGGGTCTTGGCCGAGACCTCGCAGAAGACCGTGTCCCCACCCCACTCCTCGGGCGAGATGCCCTCCTGGGCGAGCTCGGTGCGGACCTTTTCGGGGTTCGCCCCCTCCTTGTCGATCTTGTTGACGGCGATCAGCATCGGCACCTCGGCGGCGCGGGCGTGGTCGATCGCCTCCTTGGTCTGCGGCATCACCCCATCGTCGGCGGCGACGACGACGACGGCGACATCGGTGACCTTGGCGCCGCGGGCGCGCATCGCCGTGAAGGCGGCGTGGCCGGGGGTGTCGAGGAAGGTGATCGTCTTGTCGTCTTTATGGACCTGGTAGGCGCCGATGTGCTGGGTGATGCCACCGGCCTCACCGGCCGCGACCTCGGTCTCGCGGATCGCGTCCAGCAGCGAGGTCTTGCCGTGGTCGACGTGGCCCATGATCGTCACCACGGGGGGCCGATCGACGAGGTCCTCGGCGGCGTCGGCGAACTCCGGCTCCTCGGCCTCCTCCTCGGCGGCGGTGACGATCTCCAGCTTGCGGTCGTACTCGTCGGCGATCGCCCGCACCGACTCGTCGGTGAGGGTCTGGGTCAGGGTCGCCATCTCCCCCATCGTCATCAGCTTTTTGATCACCTCGGCCGGGGCCAGCCCGAGCAGCTCGGCGACCTCGCGCACGGTGGCTCCGGAGTGGACCTTGGTCGCCTCCGGCTCGACCGGGGTCGCGGGACCCATCGGCGGCTCCTCCAGCAGGGGCCGGCGGCGGCGTCCGCCACGACGGCGCGGCGGGCGCTGCGGCGGCGGACCGCCCATCTGGTCGCGGCGGGCGGCTTGAGAGTCGATTACGACGCGGCGTTTTTTGGCGCCGCCAGCACCGCCGCCCTGCTGGGGGCTGCCCGCCGGGCGCACCGGTTTGGTCGAGGGCGCGGCTTTCGGCGCGGCGGCTTTCGGCGCCGAAGCCGGAGCGGCGGCGGGTTTGCTCGCGGCGGCCGCGGCAGGAGCCTGTTTGGGAGCGGCGGGCGACTTCGACTCCGGCGTGCCGATCTTCGCCCCGTTGCCGCGCGCGGCGGAAATCGCCTTCGCGGCGGCGTCCTCGTCGACATTGGAGGCGGCGACTTTGGCGTCGACGCCGGCGGCTTTCAGCGCCGCAAGGACTTCCTTGCTGCTGAGGTCATGCGCTTTCGCGATCTCGTGAACCCGCTTCTTAGCCACTAAGCCTGCTCAGCCTCCTCGGCAACCGGCTCGCCCTCGTCAGACCCGGTCTCGGGCCCGGTGGCCTCCTCGGCGATCTCCTCTTCGATGGCCTCCTCCACAATCTCCTCGGCGACGGCCTCAACTGCCGCCTCCTCGACGATCTCCTCGACAACAGCCTCGGCGACGGCCTCCTCGACCAGCTCCTCCTCGATGGCCTCGACGAACTCGGCGGCGGCGCGATCGACGATCTCGTCGACCTGGCCCTGCTCGCCGTCGGGATCGGCGAGGATCGCGATCTCCGCCTCGGAGACGCCGGCGAGGACCGCGACCTGACTG
Source organism: Solirubrobacterales bacterium (assembly GCA_035996525.1). Classification (GTDB taxonomy): domain Bacteria; phylum Actinomycetota; class Thermoleophilia; order Solirubrobacterales; family 70-9; genus VAYN01. The sequence goes on along the minus strand of DASYJK010000007.1, from coordinate 1,299 downwards.
GTCTCGAACCGGGCCAGCGCCTGGTGCGAGGGCAGGCCGCAGTAGGTGGAGCCCGGGACGGCGGCATTGGGGCAGCGTCGGCCGTTAGAAAGAACCGCCAGGCAGCGGCCGTCGGACTGCTCTTCGCCCTCGTACTCGACCTCGGTGTCCTCGGAAGCGAACTCGGTCTCGGACTTGATGTCGACGCGCCAGCCGGTGAGACGGGCGGCGAGGCGGGCGTTCTGACCGTCGCGGCCGATCGCCAGCGAGAGCTGGTCGTCGGGCACGATCACGGTCGCCTGGCGCTCCTCGTCGTCGACGATGACCTCGCGCACGCGAGCCGGCGAAAGGGCTTTGGCGACGAAGCGAGCGGGCTCGTCGTTGTGGGGAATGATGTCGATCTTCTCGCCGCGCAGCTCGGAGACGACCATTCGCACCCGCGAGCCGCGGGGGCCGACGCAGGCGCCGACCGGGTCGACGCCGTCGGCGTGGGAGACGACGGCGATCTTCGAGCGGTAGCCGGGCTCGCGGGCGACGCCGACGATCTCGACCAGCTTGTCGGCGATCTCGGGCACCTCGAGCTCGTACAGGCTCTTGATCAGCTCGGGGCTGCGGCGCGAGACGACGATCGCCGGGCCTTTGGTCGAGTCGGAGACGTCGGTGATGACCGCCTTGACCCGCATCCCGTGGTCGTAGCGCTCGTTGTAGACCTGCTCGGACTTCGGCAGCAGCGCCTCGACCCGCTCGCGCAGCTGGACCAGCGTGTAGCGCTTGTCGGACTGCTGGATGATCCCGGTGATCAGCTCGCCGACGCGGTCCTGGTACTCGTCGTACATCATCTGCCGCTCGGCCTCGCGGATCCTCTGCAGGATCACCTGCTTGGCGGTCTGGGCGGCGATCCGGCCGAAATCTTCCGGGGTTACGTCGCGGGTCGTGATCTGGTCTTCATAAGGAGCGATCATCTCCGGGTCGAGTTCGGGGTCCTCCGGCTCTTTCAGTTCGCCGGTCTCCGGGTCGACTTCCGGCTCGTCCTGCAGCTCGACCGCCTCGGCGAGGAGTTTCTCCTCCAGCTCGGCGGGCAGGATCAGTTCGAAGACGAGGAAGTCCCCGGTTTCGTGGTCAAGGTCGACCCGCGCGTATTTGGCCGCGCCCGGAGTCTTCTTATAGGCCGACAGCAGGGCGTCCTCGAGAGCGTCCATCAGCTTGTCGGCCGAGATCCCCTTCTCCTGCTCCAGGCCTTTGACTGCGTCGACGATCTCTTTACTCACTGGGACGAATCCTCCTTCTCGGAAACGCTGGTCGCGCTCGTACGACGGTGCT
>DASYJK010000006.1:0-3633 GCA_035996525.1 Solirubrobacterales bacterium | reverse complement strand
AACGCGATGGACACGATCGAGCGCAACTCGATCTTCACCAACTGCGCCAAGACCGACGACGGCGACATCTGGTGGGAGGGCATGACCGGCGAGGCGCCGGCGCACGCGATCGACTGGCACGGCAACGACTGGACCCCCGAGTCCGAGAGCCCCGCCGCGCACCCGAACGCGCGCTTCACCACCCCCGCCTCCCAGTGCCCCTCGATCGCGCCGGAGTGGGAGGACCCCGCCGGCGTCCCGATCGACGCCTTTCTCTTCGGCGGCCGCCGCGCCACCGTGGTGCCGCTGGTCCAGGAGGCGTTCGACTGGGAGCACGCGGTCTTCATGGGGGCGACGATGTCCTCGGAGACGACCGCCGCCGCCGCCGGCGCCGTCGGCCAGCTGCGCTTCGACCCGATGGCGATGCTGCCGTTCTGCGGCTACAACATGGCCGACTACTTCGCCCACTGGCTCAAGGTCGGTAAGCGCGAGGGAGCCGACCTGCCGCGGGTCTTCTACGTCAACTGGTTCCGCAAAGACGCCGACGGCAAGTTCCTCTGGCCCGGCTTCGGCGAGAACAGCCGGGTGCTCGAGTGGGTCTTCCGCCGCTGCGAAGACGAAGCCGACGCGGTCGAGACCCCGATCGGCCTGCTGCCGACCGAGGGCGCGATCAATACCGAGGGGCTGAACGTCTCCCCAGAGGCGATGGCGGAGCTGCTCAGCGTCGACACCGAGCTGGTCAAGGCGCAGCTGCCCCAGCTGCGGGAGCACCTCGCCAAGTTCGGCGAGAAGCTGCCGGCGGAGATCTCCGCCCAGCTCGAGGCGCTCGAAGCGCGCCTCGGCTAGCTAACCGCCGGCCAACCCTGGGCCCGGCGGCTGGATCGGGCCCGGGGGAAGCTCGCTGAAGGTGTTGGCGCGGTAGACCGGGGGGGAGATCGCCTTGGCGAAGGCATTGGTGGCCGACTTCGAGCTCTCGATCGGCCAGTGCATCCCCTGGTCCTTTTCGTCGAACCAGATCACCGCGCGGATCTTGCGGTACTTGGAGGGGATCGCCTTCAGGCTTTCCTTGATCCAGTTCGCCTTTGAGCCGCCGCGCTCTTCGGCGGCGGTCTCGCCGATCACCATCGGCTTGTTCGGGGCGACCTTGACGACCCGCTTGTAGGTCGAGCTGAAGACTTCGTTGAAGTTCTGCCAGCCGGCCGAGTTGCGGGTGTTGCCCCAGTTGAAGCCGTCGAGGCAGGTCCAGTCGACGTATTCATTGCCCGGGTAGAGCTTCTCGAGCGGGGTCAGGTTGCCGGTGAAGTCGACGTTGGGGCACCAGACCCAGGTCGCGTTGGTGGCGCCGACGCGGGTGAAGATGTCGTGGACGTGGCGCCAGGCGGCGACGAACTGGCCCGGCTTGTTGCCGTTGACGCCCTCGCTCCAGGGGAACCAGAAGCCGTTCATCTCGGCGTCGAAGCGGAGGAAGAAGGGGCGGCCCCACTCCTGCACCTGTTCGGCAAAGCCTTCGATGTAGGCGTCCTGGGAGCCGTCGGTGATCGCCTTCAGCGTGTAGGCGGGCTCGTTCAGGCTCGAGGGCACCGACTGCGAGGCCCAGCTGAGGAAGGGGATGGTGCCGTGTTCGCGCAGCGTTTCCATCGCCAGGGTGGGGAAAGGGAAGGTGCGGCAGATCGTGAAGCAGTCGGCGAAGGGCGAGGAGAAGCTGAGGATCGAGATCCCCTTGCGGGCGTTGCGCTCGAAGGCTTCGACGGCGCCGAAGTCGAACGGGGCCGCTTCGCCGGTCAGCTGGCTGCCGATCACGGCGCCCCAGTAGAGCGGCTTCGGCTTCGCGCTCGACTTGGCGGCGGCGCTGGCCGGGGCGAGGACGCAGGCGGCGACGGCGACCAGCGCCAGCAGGAGTACCACCCGCGAGCGGGGTCGGTGCCTGGTCTTTGCCGGGGGGTTAGTCATCACTTGGTTCCTACTTCGCTCTCGACCTGGAAACCCCGCTGAGAGCGCTTTGCTGCGATGCGTAGCCGATGCTACGAGCCGCCCGCCGCCGCGGATCAGCTCGGCGGCACGACTTTCGCGGCTTCGAGAGCGGAGAAGGCGTTGGCCTTGAACCCCCGCTGGTGGATGCCGCGGCTGAAGGCTTCGGTCACTTTCGGCGCCGTCTCCAGCGGCCACTGCACGCCGCGGTCGACCTGCTCGAACCAGATCAGGCCGCGGACGCGCGGGTACTTGGTGCGCAGGTCCTTGAACATCTGGGTGATCCAGGCCGCCTTGGCGTGCCCCTTGCCGCCGGAGGCCATCTCCGCCAGGATCATCGGCTTGCTGGGGGCGATCTTCTTGGTGATCGTCCGGTAGCTGCCGCTGAAGATCTTGTCGAAGGTCGTCCAGGGCGCCGGGTTGACCCCATTGCTGGCCCAGTTGAAGCCGTCGAGCGAGGTCCAGTCCACGTATTCGTCGCCCGGGTAGAAGCTCGCGAGCGGGCGCATCTGCGGCGAGGAGTTGACGTAGGGGCACCAGACCCAGGTCGCGTTGGTGGCGCCGACCTGGGTGAAGATGTCATGCACGTGGCGCCAGGCGGCGACGTATTCGCCGGGGTTGTTGGCGTTGGCGTCCTCGGCCCAGGGGAACCAGTTGCCGTTCATCTCCCAGTCGAAGCGGAGGAAGAAGGGGTGGCCCCAGGCCTTGGTGCCTTCGGCGAATTCGCGGATGTAGTTGTCGTAGGTGCCGTTGGTGATGTCGGCGAGCTGGAAGGCGGGCTCGCTGAGGTCGTCCGGGACCGGCACCGACTGCGAGCCCCAGCTGAAGAAGGGGACGGCGCCGTAGTCGCGGATCGTGTTCATCTCGAAGGCCGGGAACTTGTAGGGGGTGCAGGGGGTGGCGCCGCATTCGGCGAAGGGAGCGGCGAACTCGATCAGGGAGAGGCCCTTGCCGACCATGCCTTCGAAGTGGCTGACGGCCGACATGTCCCAGGGGGGCTGGCCGCCGGTCAGCTGGGTGCCGATCCAGGCGCCCCAGTAGCTGCCGCGCTGCTTCGGCACGACTTTCTTCTTCGCCTTGTGGTGGCCGGGGCGGGCGTGGCCGGCCTCGGCCGGGGCGATCTGGGCGACCGCCAGCGTCGCCGCCAGCGCGACCGCCATTGCCACCATGCCCAGCCTGATCTTTGCTCTACGCGTCTGCATCTCTCTCTTCCCTGGCCTCGGGTCGGGGGAGTCTAGGGACACCCCGTCTCCCGCCTATACGGGTCAGCCGGTTGGTTGGATCGCTCCCGGCCCGATCGAGGCGAAGCTATTGCCGAGGTAAGACGGGCTCTGGATGCCCTGGGCGAAGGCGGCGGTGGCGCTGGCCGAGGTCTCGATCGGCCAGTCCATGCCGTCGTCGTACTTCTCGAACCAGAGCAGGCCGCGCAGCAGCGGGTAGTTGGTCCGCGCCGACTCGAGGGCGTCGGAGATCCATTCGGCCTTGGAGCCCCCGTACTCGGAGCAGCCGACCTCGCTGACGATCAGCGGCTTGCCGGGGGCGATCGTTTCGGTGATGCGGTCGTAGGTCGATTTGAAGAGGTCGTCGAAGCTGCGCCAGCGGTCGGGACGGGCCGGGTTGGTGCCCCAGTTGTAGCCGTCGAGGCCGGTCCAGTCGACGTAGGCGTCGCCGGGGTAGAGCGAGGCG
>DASYJK010000005.1:0-16544 GCA_035996525.1 Solirubrobacterales bacterium | reverse complement strand
GCCCACGTCCGCCTCGCCTCCGCCCAGGCCAACGACGGCGAGCGGATCCTGCGCCGCGGCTACTCCTTCACCGACGGCGTCGACGAGAGCCTCGGCGAGCTCGAAGCCGGGCTCTTCTTCATCGCCTTCCAGCGCGACCCGGAAAAGCAGTTCGTCGCGATCCAGCGCCGGCTCGGCTCCAACGACGCGCTCAACGAGTACATCAAGCACGTCGGCAGCGCCGTCTTCGCCGTCCCCCCCGGAGCGCGCAAGGGCGGCTACGTCGGCGAAACGCTGCTCGGCTGAGGGTGTGGCAGCCCTTTCTCCCGCTATCCGGAGGAAAGGACTGCCGCGCTCCTATTCCGACTCTGTCTGTCGGTTTTATATAGGGTGCCCTAAGAAGGGTCACCTAACTTCTCTCACCGAGTCGCAAAAGGAGCACCTCCCCGATGAACCGTTCCCTCGTCCGCGCCCTCTCGATCGCCCTCGCGGTCGGCCTGCTGGCCGTCTTCGCCGCCGCCTGCGGCTCCAGCGAAGACGCCCCCGCCGGGGCCAAGAAGATGAGCTTCAAACTGACCGACGCCGGTTGCGATCCCCACAACGCCAAGGCGCCGGCCGGCCCAATCACCTTCGAAGTCGAAAACGACGGCAGCTCGAAGGTGACCGAGATGGAGGTGCTCGACGGCGAAACGATCCTGGGCGAGAAGGAGAACCTCTCCGACGGCCTCTCCGGCAGCTTCTCGCTGACCCTGGAGGAAGGCGAATACGTCCTCCGCTGCAACGGCGGCGACGAAGAAGACGGGACCCTGACCGTCAGCGGCAAGCTCAAGTCCGCCAACAGCCCCGAGGTCGAAGCGGCGGTCCAGCAGTACCGCGAATACATCGAGAAGAACACCGACGAGCTGGTCGCCGAAACGAAGCCGTTCGTCGCCGCGGTGGTCGCCGGTGACGTCGCCAAGGCGAAATCGCTGTACCCGGCGGCGCGCATCCCGTATGAGCGGATCGAGCCGGTGGCCGAGTCCTTCGGCGACCTCGACCCCCGCATCGACGCCCGCGCCAATGACATTAAAAAAAGTGAATTTGGTGGCTTTCATCGAATCGAGCAGGCGCTTTGGGAGGAAAACACCGCCAAGGGCGTGGCCCCGGTCGCCGAACAGCTCGAAGCCGACGTCGCCGAACTGGCGCAGAAAGTCGAAACGGTCGACCTGCAGGCGGTCCAGATCGCCAACGGCGCCAACGAGCTCTTGGGCGAGGTCTCGGCCTCGAAGATCACCGGCGAGGAGGAGCGCTACTCGCACATCGACCTGGTCGACTTCAAGGCCAACGTCGAAGGGTCCGAGGCGGCCTTCGAAGCGGTCGAGCCGCTGCTGAGCAAGAAAGACCCGGAGCTGGCCAAGGAAATCGAAGCGGACTTCGCGAAGGCGTATGCGACGTTGAAGCCGTACGAAACCGCGGATGGGTTCGTTTCCTACGAAGAGCTGACGAAGGCCGATACGCGGAAGCTGGCGCGGTCGATCGACACGTTGGCGGAGAAGCTGAGCCAGGTGCCGGCGCAGATCGTTTCGGGCGAACAGAGTTAGACGGGAGGGCCCGACCAGCGGCTATCACGGCAAGAGGGAGGCCTGCGGGCGGGGCAAACAGGCTCCGTTCTCGGCCTCCCTCTTGCCGCGCTATCCGCTGGAGAGACGTCCGCAAACTCCGGCTACGGGACTACGCGGCCGTCCCGAAAGACGCCTTGGGCCGGAGAGGCCCATCCGCTTGGTGGCTTAGCCTGGGTGCGTGACTGTCGCGACCGGCGAAAGAGCAGATGTCCTCTTGGGGGAGCTGGGGTTCCAGCATTGGCGGGCTGGACAGAAGGAGGCGGTCGAAGCGGCGCTGGAGGGGCGCGATTCGCTGATCGTCATGCCTACGGGCGGGGGGAAGAGTCTTTGTTACCAGCTGCCTGGGTTGGCTACCGAGGACTTGACGATCGTGGTTTCGCCGCTGATCGCGTTGATGCGGGATCAGTGGACGCGGCTTACCGCCGCCGGGCATCCGGTGACGATGATCTCTTCGGGGATGAGCGACGAGATGGCGCGGCGGGCGCTGGGGGAAGTGCGCGGCGGCGAGGCGCGGATCGTCTACTGCTCGCCGGAGCGGTTTGGCTCCAACGTCTTCCTCGACGCGCTGGCGCAGCGGCGGATCGATCTGATCGCGGTCGACGAGGCGCACTGCGTCTCCGAGTGGGGACACGACTTCCGGCCCGACTACCTGCGGCTACCGCAGATCGCCGACAAGCTCGGGCGGCCGACGGTGATGGCCTGCACGGCGACCGCGACGAAGATGGTCGCGGCCGAGATCGCCAGCCGCTTCGGGATGCGGGAGCCGCTGCAGGTGCGCTCCGGCTTCGACCGCCCCAACCTCTCCTTCGACGTGGTCCCGCTCGAGGGGACCGGCTCCAAGGCGCGCCGTCAGGCGCTGCTGGAGGCCGGGTTGGCCGACCCCGCCAACCGGCCGGCGATCGTCTACTGCGGCACCCGCAAGGACACCGACGAGGTGGCGGCGACGCTGCGCGAAGCGGGGCAGGACGCGCTCGCCTACCACGCCGGCATGGAGGCCGAAGAACGGACCTCGGTCCAGCGCCGCTTCATGGGCGGCGAGGTCGACGTGATCGTCGCCACCAACGCCTTCGGGATGGGGGTCGACAAAGCCGACGTGCGCTCGGTCTGGCACATGGCGATCCCGACCAGCGTCGAGGCCTACTACCAGGAGGCGGGCCGCGCCGGGCGCGACGGCCTGCCCGCCCGCGCCGTGCTGCTGGCGATGAAGATGGACCTCGGCCGCCTGGTCCGCTTCAACGAACAGCGCGCCGGCGACCCCGAGCTGGCGATCGCGCACGAGCGCGGCTGGCGCGCCTACCACGCGATCAAAGCCTTCATCTACTCCGACAAGTGCCGGCGCCGCTCGCTGCTCGACCACTTCGGCGACCGCCTCGCCGGCGCCCCGCTGGAGCGCTGCTGCGACGTCTGCGAGCCGCAGAGCTGGCTGCCCGACCCGGAGACGATCGTCGTCCGCCGGAGCAGGAAGAGCAGCGGCTCCGCGGCGCCCCCGCCCGACCTCTCCGCCGCCGACGCGCCGCTGTTCGAGGCGCTCAAAGCCTGGCGTCTGAGCGCCGCCGCCGGCAAGCCCGCCTATACCGTCGCCAACAACCGCACGCTCAGCGCGATCGCCGCGATCCGCCCGGCCGGCGAGGCCGCCCTGATCGAGATCAGCGGCGTCGGACCCAGCTTCATCTCCAAGTACGCCGACGAAGTCCTGGCGCTGGTGGCGGAGTACCCCGCCGCCCTGGCCGCCTGACGCGTCCTCCCGCGCACGCGCCGACCCGACCTAGTCGTTGGGGCGCCTCTGGGTCAGGCTCTGCAGCACCACCTCGATCGGCGAGCGGTGAATTTTGCCGTTGCCGTTGGTCGCCTGACGCGCGCGCCGCACCTCCAGCGCGACTTCGCCGACCTGCGCGCCGACGTCGCCGACCTTGCGCGCGGCCTTCGCGACATCCTTGGACGTGACGCTGCCGAGGCCGCTCTTGCGGTGCGCCTGACGGGCCCCAAGCGCGAGTCCACCCGCGCCGGCCGCAAGCGCGGCACCGCCGGCCAGCAGCGGCACTTTCGCCTTGCCGGCGACGCTGGCGACCTTGCCGCCGGCGTCCTTGGCGGTCTCCTCGACCGACTCCAGAACGACCTGTGGTTTGCTCGGCGCGGATCTACTCGCTGACGATTTGGGTTTGCTCGTCGCTGCCCGCGGTTTGCTCGCCGAGCTTTTTTTTGCTTTCGCCGAGCGCGCTCCCGTCGCTTTTCCCGACGAGGCACCGGCTTTCGCTTTGCTGCGTGACGAACTCGATTTGCGTTTTTTCGCCGCGGCTTTCGTCTCAGCCATCCGTCTCTCCTCCTCTTGGTGGGTTCCCTCCCAACCCATCAAGTCCCCCGATCCAGTCAATCCAAACGCCGAAATAGCGGGCTTCCGCCCGCCTCCCGCCCGCTCGGCGGGGGAAACGCCGAGCGGCGGATTGCCGGTCACTCTCCCTGGCTAGCTCTTGGCCCGAGTGCGGCGGTGGCAGCTCGCGCCGCAGCATACGTGGCTTTCCGAGTGTTGTGAAGGTCATGGGCGTACCCAGTCGAAGAGGTCGCGGATGACCCGTGGACACAAGGTCCAGGCCGCGGCATGCGCATTGGCCGCCGTGGCCCTGCTGGCGCTCGCCCTCTCGGCGACGGCCGGCGCCGGCCTGCTCGAACCGCGCGGCAAGAAGGTCTGGTTCGGCGTCTCCGACACCGGCGACCCCGCCTCCTTCGGCGAATTCTCGACCGCGGTCAGCAAGCACCCGGCCGTGATCGAGTCCTTCCGCACCTGGGGCAGCGACTTCCCGGATTCGATCCAGCGCTGGCAGACGGCGCGGGCGCGGCCGCTGATCCACATCACCACCGCCGACAACGGCGACGAGATCATCACCCCGCGCGCGATCGCCCACGGCGACGGCGACGAATACCTGGTCCGGCTCAACCGGCTCTTCTTCGAGAAGGAAATGCGGGCCTACGTGCGGCCGCTGGGAGAGCCCAACCGCTGCCTCAACGTCTACGCCTCCTACGACTGCGGCGGCAACGCCCGCGACGCCGCCCACAAGCCGCGCTGGTACAAGCTCGCCTTCCGCCGCATCTACGTGATCGTCCACGGCGGCGGCAAGGCGATGACAATCAACCGCCGGCTCGCCGAAGCCGGCCTACCGCCCCTGACCGTCACCATCGGCGGCCTGCCGAAGGCGCCGGTGGCGATCGTCTGGAGCCCGCTGCCCTCGGGCTCGCCGACCGTCCCCCAGAACCGGCCGCGCTTCTACTACCCGGGCTCGAAATGGGTCGACTGGGTCGGCACCGACTTCTACGCCTCCTACCCGGAATGGAAGTCACTGACCGGCCTCTACAATCGCTACGCCGGGGAAAAGCCCTTCGCGCTGACCGAGTGGGGAGTCGAAAACGGCGACGACCCCAGCTTCGTCAGCAAGCTCTTCGCCTGGGTCGAGCAGCATCCGCGCTGCAAGATGATCGTCTACTACCAGGACTTCGGATCGACCAGCAGCTACCGGATCCAGAACTACTCGGCCAGCCTCGCGGTGCTCAAGGCCCGCCTGCACTCCGGGCTCTTCCCGTCCTTCGCGCCGGGTGCGCCGCAGCCACCGCCGCCCCCCCAGGGTGGGGTCGGGACGCCCCGGCCTTAGCGCGCTTCGCGCCCTTCGACTTCTTCCCCTCCGACTTCGCGTTCTTCTTCGGCTTCGCCCCTGGCTTGAACGGTTCCAGGGCGGTGATGCTCGAGTAGCCGGTCAGGTAAAGGCGGCGGCCGTCGGAGATCACCGGCGTGTAGGTGCCGTAGGGGTAGCGGAAGACGCGCTTGCCGCTTCTCATCATGAAGCCGGAGGTCGTGTTGTGGGAGAACTCGGCGGCGTAGACGATGTCCCCCACCGCCGAGAGCGAGCCGATCACCTGACCGCCCGCCGAGCGGCTCCAGCGCACGCTGCCGTCCTTGGCGTCGAGCGCGTAGACGTTGCCGTCGAAGGAGCCGATGAAGACGGTGGGCGGGCTGTGGCGGGTGTTGGCGACGGTCGGGCCCGAGTAGGCGTAGCCGCCGGTCGAGTAGCTCCAGGCGAGGGTGCCGTCGCTGAGGTCGAAGCTGTAGATGCGGCCGTCGTTGTTGCCCGAGTAGACGCGGCCGTAGGCGACCGCCGGGGTCGAGTAGAACGGGCCGGAGGCGCCGAAGCCGGGGCCGAGCGAGCCGCTCTGCCAGATCAGCTTGCCGCTCTTGGCGTCGACCGCGTTCATGTAGCCGCCGTAGTCGCCGACATAGAGGCGGCCGCCGTAGTAGGCCGGTGCCGCCTTGACCGGGCCGCCGAGCTGGGTCGCCCAGCGCACGGCGCCGCTGATCGTGCTCAGCGCGTAGAGGTCGCCGTCCTCGCAGCCGAAGTAGACGGTGCGGTCGACGATCACCGGCGAGGACTCGGCTCGCCCCGGCAGCGATTTTTTCCAGATGATCCTGCCGGTCTCGGCGTCGAGCTTGACGATGTGGCCCGGGACCAGGTTGACGATGTAGAGGCGGTGGCGGTAGTAGGTCGGCGAGGAGGCGTTGAGGAGGCCGATCCGGCGTTCCCACAGCACCTTGCCGGTGTCGGCGTCGAGCGCGTAGGCGAAGCCGTTGTTGTTGACGAAGTAGAGCTTGCCGCCGACGTAGATCGGCGGGAACTCCAGCAGCGGCTTCTCCGTGTAGCGCCAGAGTTTGCGGAAGGGGGGCTTGATCCCCCGCGCCGGCAGGTAGCGGGTGCGGGCCGGGTTGAGCCCGTACATCGGCCAGTTCACCGTCTTCGCCTTCGCTGGCGGCGCCGCCGGCTTCTGCGGCTTGAAGATCGCGTCCGGGTTGTGGACGTCGGCGGGGCGCTTCAGCAGGTCGTAGCCGATGACGGCGGCGCTGAAGAGGAGGCCGGCGACGAGCAGCCAGATCGCCGGCGTGCGGTTGCGCTGCAGCTGGCGCTCGAACCGGCGCAGGCGGGCTCCGAGCCCGCCCTCAGCCATTCGCCGCGCGCCGCTCGGACTCTTTGACGATGCCGCCCAGCAGCTGCCCGACGCCGAGCTTGACCGCGCCGACCACGGCGCCGCCGACCAGCGGCAGGGTCGGGGTGGTGCGGACCGCGTAGACGACCTTGGTGCCGTCCCCGCTCGGGGTCAGCTCGACGGTGCCGACGTGGTCGCGCACCGGCAGCCCCGAGAGCAGCTTGTAGGAGAAGCGCCTGCCCGGCTCGTAGGCAAGCACTTCCTCGCGCAGCGGCGGGCCGACGGCGCTGAGCCGGCGGATCGCGCCGACCCCGTTCGGCGCCGGCTCGCCCTCGCGCTCGAGCTCCGCCTTGCGCAGCGGCGTGATCTCGGCGTAGCGCCGGTGGTCGGTGAGGACGTCGAAGACGATCTCGGGCGAAGCCGCAACCTGACGCTGGTAAGTGAAGCTAGCCATAGCGGCGAAGGCTATAGAGGAGCTGGGCGCCGCTCCCCGCGGCTTGTACTTTTTCGAAGAAAAAGTTGAGCGGGGAGTGGTGCCCAGCTCCTCACACCAACCTCCACTTCTGGGGGTCGCTGCCCGCGACCACGGCCACCTCACCCTCGATCGCCAGATGGTCGAGGCAGGAGAGGACGATCTGCAGGACCCAGGCGCTGGCCGGGCTGTCGAGGTTCTCGGGGCCGAGGATCTCGGCGACGATTTCGAAGGCCATCCGCTCGCCGCCGGCGAGCGCCTCACGAACCTTGCCGAGCAGCTCGTCGACCTGCCGCCGCGCCTCGGCGATCTTCGCCTCCGGGTCGCGGAAGGGACGGCCGTGGCCGGGCAGGCAGAGTTCGGTCTGCAGCGGCTCGACCGTGGCCAGGCTGGTGAGGAATTCGCCGACCGGGTCCGGCGTGTGGCCGTAGTCGAAGAAGAGCACGGTGCGGCCGAGCAGGTGATCGCCGGAGATCATCAGCTTGCGCTCGGGGTTGTGGAGGACGACGTGCGAGGGCGCGTGGCCGGGGGTCTCGTAGACCTGCCAGGTGCCGAGCCCGGTCTCCACCTCGACCCCGGGGACCAGCTCGCGGTCGGGCACCTGGATCGCGTCGATCCCGGTCTCTTCGTCGCTCTCGCGGGACTCGCGGTAGCGCTCCAGCGCCGCCACCGGGACGCCGCTCTGGCGGGCGACCTCGAGCCGGTGTTCGAGCGCCGCCGCCGGGTCGGTAGCGAGCAGCCGCACGTGCTCCCAGGCCGGATGCATCCAGAGCTCACAGCCCGCGGCAGCGACGATCGAGGAGGCGAGGCCGTAGTGGTCGACGTGGGAGTGGGTGCAGACGAGCAGGCCGATGTCCTCGACCCCGTGGCCGGCCTGGGCCAGGGCGAGGTCGAGCTGGCGCAGCCGCCCCTTGCCGCCCATGCCGGTGTCGAAGAGGACGATGCCCTCGTCGCTCTCGATCGCCCAGGCGTTCCCGTGCGGAACCCCGGGCCAGGGCAGCGGCAGCCGCAGCCGCCAGACCCCCGGCAGGACCTTCTCGGTCCGCGGCGCGTTCACTCGTGCCTCGCCAGCCATCGGCGCATCCTCGCAGTCAGGGCCGCTCGAACTCCTGCATGATCCCGGCGACGGCGAAGCAGAGGGCCCCGGTGAGGGTGCCCCAGTTGGCGATGCCGACGGCGATCATGTCGCCGCTCGCCCGCACCAGCGAGGCCACCGCGGAGACCATGAAGAGGACGGAGCCGAGCTGGTTGACGGCGACGATCCGCCAGCCGAGGTCGCGCGGGCGCCAGCAGAGCAGCCAGCTGCCCGAGATCTCGACCATCGCCAAGTGGCCGGAGACGAGGAAGAGGGCGCAGCCGACCATGTCGGGCGACCAGACCAAGCGGTCGTACTGGGCCGGGCTGAGGTCGCCGATGAATGAGTCCACCAGATTGATCGCGAAGACCAGGGTGCCGACGAAGAGGACGACGGTGCTGATCCACTCCAGTCGCGCCGGCTCGACCGACCACCAGCGCCAGCGCCCCTGGCGGGGGCCGTTGACGATCTGGAGCGCGGCGGCGTAGGCGCCGGTGCTGAAGAAGACGCCGCCGACCAGGTAGACGCCCGCCGCCAACCGCGGCCCGCCGACGTCTCCCTGCGCCAGCGCCGCCCCGATCGCGAACAGCGAGCCGCCGATGACGAAGGCGGTCGCCGAGACGGCGTTGATCGCCCGGCTCCGCTCCGACACCCGCCGCCGGCCACTGGACTGCCCGCCGGTGGGCCGATTTCCCACGGTATGAGTGGGTTGTCGGCCCATCGGCCGCCAGGGTATGGCTACGGCGCCACGAACGTCGCCGGGTCGGGGCCGATGCGCTCGACCGAGTCGAGGCGGGCGATCGCCGCCATGTCGTCCTCGCTCAGCTCGAAATCGAAGATCTCGATGTTCTCGCGGATCCGCTCCGGCGTCACCGACTTCGGGATCACCACGTTGCCGAGCTGCAGGTGCCAACGCAGGATCGTCTGCGCCGGGGTCTTCTCGTGATGGGCGGCGACGGTGATGATCGTCTCGTCCTCGAGCATGGCACCCTGGGCGAGCGGGCTCCAGGCCTCGGTGGCGATGCCGTTCTCGGCGTGCCATCTGCGCAGCGCGCACTGCTGCAGCCGCGGGTGCAGCTCGATCTGGTTCACGGTCGGCAGCCGTTCGGCCTCGGCCCGGAGCCGCTCGAGGTCCTCGATGCGGAAGTTGGAGACGCCGATCGAGCGCGCCCGACCCTCGTCCTGGATCCGTTCGAAGGCGCGCCAGGTGTCGAGGTAGCGGTCCTCGGTCGGCATCGGCCAGTGGATCAGGTAGAGGTCGACCCGGTCGAGCCCGAGCCGCTCGAGGCTCTTGTCGAAGGCCGCCAGGGTCGAGTCGTAGCCCTGCTCGGAGTTCCAGAGCTTGGTCGTGACGAAGACCTCGTCGCGGGCGATGCCGGTGGCGGCGAGCGCCGCCCCCACCCCCGCCTCGTTGCGGTAGGCGCCAGGGGTGTCGATGTGGCGATAGCCGCTGGCCAGAGCCTCTTCGACGACCTCCTGGGTGTCGTCGGGCGGCACCTGGAAGACGCCGAAGCCGAGCTGGGGGATCTCCCTGCCGTCGTGCAGGACGACGGTGGGGATCGTGGTCACTTCAGTCATGCCTTGCTCCGTTCCTGTCGGGTCTCAGGCTTCTCGGAGTACCCAGATGTAAGTGCGCCTAAGCGCGCCCGGAACGAGCGAAAGCCGCTAGCTGGTGGCGAGGCCGATGGCCAGCAGCGGGAAGGCGAGCATCACGCCCAAGTAGGCGCCGGTGGCGGCGCCCTGCTTGAGGCTGCCGGTGCGCGAGCGGGCGCCGGCGATGGTGCCGACGAGGAAGATGAAGGCCGCGATTCCGAGGCCGAGCCAGAAGACGGGAGGCATGCGGCCGCGAGCCTATCGAAACCGGGGCAGGAATCGGCGCTTCTGCGGCAAACGCACCCCTATGACTGAGACCGGCGGCAAGAACAGCAAACTGATCCTGGCGGCGATGATCTTCGCCGTCTCGATGACCTTCATCGATCAGACCATCGTCGCGATCGCGATCCCGACGATCCAGGAAGAACTCTCGCTCAGCTCCACCGGGGTGCAGTGGATCATCAACGGCTACCTGCTCTCGCTCTCGGCCCTGTTCGCCTTCGGCGGCCGCCTCGCCGACATCGCTGGCCACCGCCGGATGGTCGTGATCGGCGTCGTCATCTTCGCCGCCGCCTCGGCGATGTGCGGGCTTACCCCGACCGGCTCGCTCGACGAGCCCTGGCTGATCTTCTTCCGTGTGATCCAGGGCGCCGGTGCCGCGGTGATGTTCCCGGCGGCGCTGGCGATCGTCCTCAACGCCTTCCCGCTGCGCGAGCGCGGCCGCGCCCTGGCGATCTTCTTCGCGATCGCCGGCGGCCTCACCTCGATCGGCCCGATCGCCGGTGGCTACCTGACCGAGTGGACCTGGCGGGCGATCTTCTGGGTCAACATCCCGGTCGCGATCATCGCCCTCGTCCTCACCGCCAAGGCCAAGCCCGACAACGTCAAGCACCCGGCGCCGCTCGACTACCGCGGCACCCTGCTGATCACCGGCGGCATGGGCCTCGCCGTGCTCGGCCTGCAGCAGTCGAGCGTCTGGGGCTGGGGTGGCGCCGCCACCTGGCTCTGCATCGCCGCCGGCCTGGTCCTGATCGGTGTCTTCGTCAGCTACGAGCTCAAGGTCGCCAACCCGCTGCTGCGGATCCGCATCTTCGAAGACCGCGCCTTCGCGGTCGACAACGCCGTCCTCTTCCTGCTGATGATCGCCTTCGTGCCGCTGTTCTTCTTCGCCAGCATGTACGCGCAGATCTCGCTCGGCGAAAGCGCCTCGAAGACCGGGCTCTACCTGCTGATCTTCTTCGCCGGCTTCGCCACCGCCTCGCAGTGGGGCGGGAAAATGCTCGACAGCGTCGGCGCCCGGCGCCCGGTCGTGCTCGGCTGCGCGGTCGCCGCGGTCGGCTTCTTCCTCTGGGCCAAGCACCTGACCGACCTCTCGGTCAGCGACCAGTGGATCTACATCGTCATCGCCGGCGCCGGGGTCGGCCTCGTGCTCAGCCCGGCCAACACCGACGCCCTCAACCGGGTGCCGAGCAAACGCTACGGCGAGGCGACCGGGATCACCCAGACCGTGCGCAACTTCGGCTCCAGCCTCGGCCTCGCCGTGCTCGGCAGCGTCCTCATCCTCGAGAACAAGTCGAACCTGGAGGCCAGCCTCGGCGCCAAGGGCGTGCCCAAGGGCACCGCCGACCAGGTCGCCAACTGCGTCAGCCAGGGCGGCGAAGCAAGCTGCGAAAGCGTCGCCCACAGCGCCGGCGCCGGCGCCGCCAAGCTCTTCTCCACCGTCCCCCACGACTTCGCCCTCGCCTCGCGCACCGTCTTCTACGGGATGGCGGCGGCGATGGCGGTCGCCTTCGTCGTCGCCCTGGTCGCGATGCCGGGCGGCAAGGTCGAGGAGCAGGTGACGGAGGAGCCGGGCGAAGCCGGGCCGGCCTGACGGTGACTGGTAGCGGCGCGCCGGCGCTGGTACGTTCGCACGGGTGATCGTCCGCCTTCGCCGCCTCGCACCCGTCCTCACGCTCCTCGCCCTGCTCTGCCTGCCCGCCGCCGCGGCAGCCGCGACGCCGAGCGAACAGGCTGCCGCGATCCTGGCCCGCCGCTACGCGCCGATCACGATGCTGCGCGAAGAGGAGGAACCGCCCTGCGAAAAGTCGGCCGAGCAGTACGAGCCGACCAGCGTCGACACCGTGCTCGGCAACCCCACCGTCACCCTCACCCATGAAGACCTCGGGACCGGGAAGCTGGAAGACCTCGAGAAAGCGCCGACCGCCGCCGACATCGCCGGCCTCCCCGACGGCTACTACCTCGACCTCGAAGGCAAGGTGCTCGGCGACACCTGCGTCTACGCGCGGGCCTTCAGGAAGCTGATCGAGGAAGGCAAGGCTCCGCCCGTCGCCTACGCCCACATCGCCCGCGAACCGAACCACTCCGGCTTCGTCCTCCAGTACTGGTTCTTCTGGTACTTCAACCAGTTCAACGACCTGCACGAGGCCGACTGGGAGGGGATGCAGCTCAGCTTCGAAGCCGAAACGACGAGGGCGGCGCTGAAGGAAGAACCGAGCGAAGTCATCGTCTTCCAGCACGCCGGCGGCGAGCGCGCCGACTGGGAAGATGCCAAGGTGCACAAGGAAGGCACGCACCCGATCGTCTATCCGGCGGCCGGCTCGCACGCGACCTTCTACGACTCCGCCGTCTACATCCAGAACGGCCAGCACGGCTCCGGGGTCGGCTGCGACAACACCACCGAACCGCTGCGGGAACTGCGGCCGCGGCCGGTGCTGCTGCCGGAAACGGCCTCCGAACATGGCCCGTTCCAGTGGCTCAGCTACAAGGGCCGCTGGGGCGAACGGGAAAAGGGCTTTAACAACGGGCCGACCGGGCCGATCACGAAGACGGTCTGGCGCGAACCGTTCGCCTGGATGGCCGAGCAGCGCACGAGCAGCCCGCACCTCCCCGGCGGCTCGATCGCCGGCCCCCAGATCACCGGCGTCTTCTGCGGCGCCGTCGCCTCGGCCTCGGACTTCATCAACCTCGAGGCGAAGTCGCGGGCGCTGGCGATCGGCACGCTGGTCGTGCTCGGGATCCTGATCGCCCTCTTCGTCGGCTTCACCCGCTGGGGCCCGGTCGACCTCACCCAGCTGCGGGCGAAGCGTGCCTTCGGTCAGCTGGTCCGGGCCGCGCGCCAGCTCTACGGCCGCCACTGGCGAGTCCTGCTCCCGATCGCCCTGACCGGGTTGGTAATCGTCGCCGCCACCAATCTGCTCGCCAGCGTGCTCGGCACCAGCAGCGGCGCCGACCAGGCTGCCGGCCGCTCCGGCGTCAACCTGGCGCTCGGCGACCTGGTCTCCTCGTTCGCCTACCCGGTGGCGCTGGCCGTGGTCGCGGCGATCGTGGTGATCTTCGTCCGGCTGCTGGCGGAATCCCAGCCGGCCGGCTTTCGCGCCTGCTGGCGCGGGATGAGGGAACGCTTCTGGAAGATCGTCGGCGCCCTGCTGCTCGCCAGCCTGGGGATCCTGCTGATGGCCATAACCGTGATCGGCCTCCCCTTCGCGATCTGGAAGCTGGTCGGCTGGTCCTTCGCCGGGCAGGAAGTCCTGTTCACCGACAAGTCGATCCGCGAGTCGCTGCGCGGCAGCTCCGAGCTGGTCCGCGGCCGCTGGTGGCGCGCGGTCCGGGTCGTCGTCTTCCTCGTCGCGCTGCTCTTCATCGCCGGGCCGATCCTGACCCTGGGACTGATCTTCACGCCGCTGCCGTTCCTGGTCATCAACCTGCTCGGAGCGCTGATCTTCTCCCTCCTGCTCCCCTACGTGGTGATCGCCCAGACGCTGCTCTACTTCGACCTGCAGGAGCGGGCCGAGGAGAAGCAGCGATAGGTTTCCCGGCGTGAAGCTGCTCGCCTTCAGCGACCTCCACCGTGACCTCGAGCAGGGCGCGCGGCTGGTCGAGATGGCGACCGAGGCCGACGTCGTGATCGGGGCCGGCGACTTCGCCTCGATGCACGAGGGGCTGGAGCAGACGATCGCGGTGTTGGCGGCGATCTCGACCCCGACCGTGCTCGTCCCGGGCAACAACGAGACCGTCGACGCGTTGCGCGACGCCAGCCGCGGCTGGGAGTCGGCCCGGGTCCTGCACGGCGAAGGGATGACGATCGGCGGGACCGAGTTCTTCGGCCTCGGCGCCGGCATCCCGGTCACCCCCTGGGAGTGGAGCTTCGACCTCGACGACGACGAGGCCGCCGGCCTGCTTGCCCCCTGCCCGGAGGGCGCGGTCCTGGTCCTGCACTCGCCGCCGCAGGGGCACTGCGACAGTGCCGGCGACGGCACCAGCTTCGGCAGCCCGGCGCTGCTGCGGGCGATCGAGCAGAAGCGGCCGCGGTTGGCCGTCTGCGGCCACATCCACGAGTCCTGGGGCTGCGAAGGGGAAATCGGCTCGACCCCGATCCGCAACCTCGGCCCCAACGGCACCTGGATCGAGCTCTAGCCCGGGTGGAATCGAGCGCCCCCAAACGCGCCGGCCTCGTCCTCGGGACGCTGATCCTGGTCGCCGGCGTCGCCAACCTCAACCTCGCCGTCGCCAACGTCGCCCTGCCGGACATCGGCAAGGCCTTCGACGCCGGCCAGACGATGGTCGACCTGATCGCGGTCGGCTACTCGCTCGGGCTCGCCGCCTCGGTCCTCTACCTCGGCGCGGTCGGCGACCGCTACGGACGCAAGACGCTGCTGCTGCTGGGGATGACGCTGACGATCCCCTTCGCCGTTCTCGCCGCCCTCGCCCCGACCGCCGAAGTGCTCTTCATCGCCCGCGTGCTCGGCGGCGTCGCCGCCGGCATGGCCTACCCGACCACGCTGGCGCTGATCACGGCGCTGTGGTCGGGGCAGGAACGGACCAAGGCGATCGCGCTCTGGTCGGCGCTCGGCGGCGGCGTCTCGGCGCTCGGCCCGCTGGTCGCCGGGGCGCTGCTGGAAGGCTTCGAGTGGGGCTCGGTCTTCATCATCAGCGCCCCGCTGGCGGCGATCGCCCTCTTCTTCGCCTGGAAACTGATCCCCGCCCACGTCAACGAGACGACCGAGCCGGTCGACCACCTCGGCGGCATCCTCTCGATCGCGATGGTGGCGACGCTGGTGCTGGCGATCAACCTCGCGCCGGAACCCGGCAAGGGCACGACCGCGATCATCCTCGGGATCGTCGCCCTGGCGGCGGCGGGCGCCTTCGTGCTGCGCCAACGCCGGGTCAGGATCCCGCTCTTCGACCTCAAGATCGCCGGCCGGGCGACCTTCTGGGTCGCCGCCCTGGCCGGGATCATCGTCTTCGGCTCGCTGATGGGAGCGATGTTCATCGGCCAGCAGTTCGTCCAGAACGTGCTCGACTACTCGACCCTGCAGGCCGGCCTGGCGATCCTGCCGGGAGCGCTCGGGATGATCGTCGTCGCCCCGCGCTCGGCCAAGCTGGTCGCCTCGCACGGCTCCCGCGTCACCCTCCTGGTCGGCTTCGTCTTCTGCCTGCTGGCCTTCTTCGAGATGCTGCTGTTCTGGGACGAGGGAGTCGCCTACTGGGTGGTCGGGTTCGGCTACCTGCTGATGGGCGTGGGCGTCGGCTTCGCCGGCACCCCGGCCTCGCGCTCGCTGACCGGCTCGGTGCCGGTCAAGCGGGCGGGCATGGCCTCCGGCACCGCCGACCTCCAGCGCGATCTCGGCGGCGCGATCATGCAGTCGATCTTCGGCGCCCTCCTGACCGCCGGCTACGCGGCCAGCTTCAGCTCCCAGATCGCCGCTTCGCCGCAGGCCGAAAAGGTCACCGAACAGGTCCAGAACGAGCTGACCAAGTCCTTCGCCAGCGCCGCCGGCACCGCCCAGCAGTACCCCGAATACGCGCCCCAGATCGTCGCCGCGGCCCGCAACTCGTTCCTCGACGGTGGCGACTGGACCTACGCGGCGGGGATGATCGCGGTCACGCTCGGCATCGCCGTCGTCTTCTTCCTCTTCCCCAAGCGCGAGGACGAGCTGAGCCTGCTCGAGCGCTTCCACGCCGAAGACGCCGCGGCGTCCGGGCAAGCTTGAGGAGTTGACCCACCCCTGGTGGGGTCAACTCCTCAACCAAGTCCTCAACTTCGAGCGGAGGCTTGGATAATCGGACGGTGGCTTATCGCCTGCTCAGATCCGCGGATGCGTTTTGGCGACCTTCGAACCAGATGCGGGTCGAGAACACCGACCTCGCCAAGCAGCTCGAGGCGAGCTCGCTGGGGGCGCGGCTCTGGCGGCTGGCGCCGGGGCAGGCCTCGACCAGGCACCGCCACATCCAGACCGAGGAGCTCTACGTCCTGCTCGAGGGCAGCGGCCGGGTGCGGATCGACGCCGAGGAGCCGCTGACCCTGGCGCCGCTGGACTCGCTCTTGGTCGAGCCCGACTCGGCCCGCCAGCTCTTTAACGACACCGACGCCGACCAGCTCTGGCTCGTCGTCGGCGCCCCGCCGGAGGCCGCCAATACGCTGGAGATGACCGCGGAGCTGATGCGACAGATATATCCCGACGGGCCGAAAGCGCTGCCGCCCGAGCTGGACGGCTGAATCCACGGGCCCAAGCGGCTCGGCCACTAAGTTTGGAGGGTGCCAGACGAGCCCTCCACCGGCATCGCCTTCGAGAGCAAGGCCGGTCGCTGGCTGCTCGCCACCGCCGTCGTCGGCTCCGGGATGGCCTTCCTCGACGGGACCGTCGTCAACGTCGCCCTGCCGGACATCGGCCGCGACCTCGGCGCCAGCACCAGCGCCCTGCAGTGGATCCTCAACGGCTACCTGCTGACCCTCGCCTCGCTGATCCTGCTCGGCGGCTCGCTCGGCGACCGCTACGGGCGCCGGCGCGTCTTCGTCCTCGGCGTCTGGCTCTTCACCGCCGCCTCGCTGCTCTGCGCGGTGGCGCCGAGCACGGAGCTG
>DASYJK010000004.1:0-4724 GCA_035996525.1 Solirubrobacterales bacterium | reverse complement strand
CGGTACTTCTCCAGCGTCGCCAGGCCCTGGTTGGCCTTGGCCAGCACGGCCGGGATCTCCTGCAGGATGTACTTGGTGCCCTCGACGTAGAGCGAGACGACGTCGCGGCGCTGGGAGATCGCGATCACCAGGGCGTCGGTCTGTTTGGAGACGCGCTCGGCGGTGCGATGGCGGGTTCCCGTCTCCGAGGAGAGGATCGTCGGGTCCGGCATCAGCTGCACGTTGGCCCAGGCGATCGTCGTCGCCTCCGAGTTGAGCACGATCGCCCCGTCCATCTTCGCCACTTGGTAGAGCATCGCCGGCGTGTAGTCGACGTCGAGCTTGATCCCCCCTGACAGCATGTGGGAGATGTCGTCGAGCTCGCCGACGACGATCAGGCCACCGGTGCGGGAGTGGACGATGTTGTCGATGCCCTCGCGCAGCGAACCGCCGGGCGCAACAACGTCGAGAGCCCTCAGTAACCGAGGATCTTGACGTTCTGAAAGCTCATGGAGCTCATCCCCGGACAGTGAAGGCATCGCCTATAGGATGCCAAAAAGCGCTCTGGAATGCGGCCTGGCTATATCCGAGTGGACAGTACGGGATTGTTGTTGTCAACTGGATCGATCACTCAAAGATCCCGCACCAACGATTTCGGGCATCAGAGGTGGAATCGGCGGTGATGTCGATGATGGCGCAGCTGCTCCTGAGGCGGGTCTCCGGCAACGGCGGGGTCCGGACCGGGCCTCTCCGGGTCTCGGACGAAGGTCCAGGTGAGACCGACTCCCACTACGCAGAGACCGACCGCGAACCAGGTCGAGCCGGCGATCGCCTCGGCGAAGGAGTCACCGCCCCCCTGTAGAGCGTGGAAGACGGCGCCGGTGGCGGCGAGCGAGATCGCGCCGGCCAGGACCCGGTCCATTGCCAACACCCCTGACGCGATCCCCACCTTCTCCCCCGGCATCGCCGCCATCGCCGCGGTCGACATCGGCGCGTAGACCAAGCCGAGGGCGATCCCGAAGAGGAGGTAGCCACCGAGGACGAGTCCGAACGAGCTGTCGGCGCCGATCTGCGTCAGCAGCAGCAAGCCGGCCACCCCGAAGGCCATGCCGGTGGTCATCAGGCGGCGAGCGCCGAAGCGACCGATCAGCCGACCGGAGAACGGCGAGACGAAGATCATCGGCACCGTGACCGGCAGGATCAGCAGGCCGGCGGCGATCGGCGAGTGCCCGCGCACATCCTGCAGGTACTGAGGCTGGAAGAACATCACCGCCCAGTAAGCCCCGACCAGGGCGAAGGCGGCTGCGCTGGCACCGAAGTAGGGGCCGTTGCGGAAGAGGGCGAAGTCGACGATCGGGTTGGCGACCCGGCGCTCGGTCTGCCAGAAGACGAGCAGCGCGAGGAGCCCGACCAGGGCGAGCCCCGCCGTCAGACCACTTCCCCAGGCATCGGACTGGACCAGAGCAAGGACCACGGCGGTGATCCCGACCGAGAGTGCCGCCAGGCCGCTCCAGTCGATCGTCGTCCCCGCCCCGGGGTCGGTCGACTCCGGAGCGGCGATCGCCGTGATCGCGATCCCGATCGCCGTCACCGGCAGGTTCATCCAGAAGATCAGGCGCCAGTCGATTTCGATCAGGACCCCACCCGCCAGCGGCCCGATGCCGAGCGCCACCGCCGAGACCGCCGCCCAGATCCCCAGCGCCCGCGGCTGCTCCGCTGAAGGGAAGGCGTTGCAGACCAACGCCAGCGAGAGCGAGAGCATCGGCGCCGCGCCGGCCCCCTGCAGCACCCGCCCGGCGATCAGCCCGACCTGGTCCGCGGCGGCGCCGGAGACAACCGAGCCGACCGCGAAGACGACCATGCCGGCGATGAAGACCCGCTTGCGGCCGAACATGTCCCCCAGCCGCCCCGCGGTCACGACCAGCACCGCGATCGTCAGCAGATACCCGTTCATCACCCACTGCAGCCCCTCGCTGCTGGCCCCCACGTCCCCCCGAATCGACGGCAGCGCCAGGGCGACGACGGTCGAGTCGAGCATCAGCAGGAACAGCCCGGAGCAGGCCCCGGCGAGCGTCCACCACTTGCGGTTCACGGGGCGGAGACTACGAGCGTCTGCGGCGGTCCTCTCCTGCCTTGACGAGGGAGGGGTCCGGTCGTCCTCCATTCCCGGGGAGGGGTACCGACAGCCCTCCTCCGCTGTGCTCGGTGCCTGCGTCAGCCCGAGGCGACTAAGTCTCGCTCGGGATCGATCCCCCAACGGTCCCCGGCAGCAACCAGGTCGTCGCTGAGCCCCCAGCGGTCCGGCTGCTCCTCGCCCTCGAAAGCCGGACTGGCGCCCTTGAGGACCATGCTGCCGGTGTTGTCGCCGATCGCGCGGATCGCGGCGACATCGGCGTCGGAGAGATGCTGCTCGGCGGGCAGCGCCGCCAGCTCGACGCGCTTGTCCTCGATCGGCCGCGCGTCGGGGCCGACCTCCTGGATCAGGGTCGGGGCGACGCACTCGACCGCGGGGTGGGCGAGGTTCCACTGGCAGGCCAGCTGCATCGGCGTCAGGCCGGCGGCCGCGGCGAAGGGCAGCAGTTGCTCCAACTTCTCGGCGCCGCGCTCGATCCAGCCGGCGGGGCGGAAGGAGCGGTGGTCGGTGCGGCCGAGCTCCATGCCTGGGCGCAGGTCGCCCCAGAAGAGGCCGCCATAGTCGACCACCCGGGTCAGCACCTTGACCTCGTGGCGGGCCGCGGCGTCGAGGCAGAGCTCGCCAGGCCAGGGCTCGAGCGGGTTGAGGATGACCATCGCCCAGTCGATGCGGTCGCCGAAGCGCTCGAGGCAGTCGATCAGGTCGAGGGTGAAGCCGTTGGCGGGCCCGGGGGCGACGCCGATCCGGGCCGTCAACCCGGCCTCGCGCAGCGCCGCCATCCCGTCCCAGACGACCTCGCTGGAGTAGCCGGTGCGGTCGGGGTTGTGGAGCAGCAACAGGTCGAAGGAGGAGACGCCGAGGCGCTCGAGGCTGGCCTCGGTCGCCATCCGCAGATAGCCGGCGTACTCGTCGGGGCCGCGCAGGGCGGGGTCGGTGAAGCGGGGAAAGCCCTTGGGCCCGTTGCGCTCGCCCTCGTAGAAGTCGTGGCCGACAGCGCCAACCAGGCTGTAGTCCGCGCGTGACATGCCCGCGAGGGCGTGGCCGAGCACGCGGTCCGCCTCGCCCTGGCCGTAGGCATCGGCGCTCAGAACGGTCTCGATGCCGTCGCCGGGGCGCAGCAGCGTCTGCAGCCGCTCCTCCGCGATCGCCTCGCCGAAGTGCAGGAACCTACCTCCGCTCCAGGTGCCGATCGCGCTGCGGCCGGGCTCGCTCACAGGCAGACCCGCAAGGCCGCGACGCGGGTCAGGACTCGGGGTGATCGTCGAGCGGCGAGGAATCCTCGCCGTCGGAGCCGTGCCCGCCGTCGCCCTTCTTGGCGCCGACCCCGACCGCCTCCGGCTCGGGCTTGGGCACCGCTTTCTGCTTCGGCTTCTTCTTCGGGGCGATGATCTTCAGGCTCAGCGGTTTGTCCTCCTCGTCCCCGGAGGGATCGCGTTCGACCATCACGGTCGAGCCGGGCGTCATCTGACCCTGGCGCAGGACTTCGTCGGCCAGCGGATCCTCGATGTAGCGCTGGATCGCGCGGCGCAGCGGGCGGGCGCCCATCGACGGGTCCCAGCCTTTCTCGACCAGCAGGTCCTTGGCGTCGTCGGTCAGATCGAGCTGCAGTTCATGCTCGGCGACCTGGACGCGGACGCGGCTGATCATCAGGTCGATGATCTCTTTGACCTCGTCCTTGGCGAGCTTGTGGAAGACGATGACCTCGTCGATCCGGTTGAGGAACTCGGGCCGGAAGACTTTTTTGAGGTCGCCCATGATCCGGTTTTTCATGTCGCCATAGGACATCCCGGTCTCGTCGGAGACGGTGAACCCGATCGAGGTGTTCTTCGAGATCTCGGCGGCGCCGATGTTCGAGGTCATGATCACGATCGCGTTGCGGAAGTCGACGGTGCGACCCTGGGCGTCGGTAAGGCGCCCGTCCTCGAGAATCTGCAGGAGGATGTTGAAGACGTCCGGATGGGCCTTCTCGATCTCGTCGAGCAGCAGCACCGAGTACGGCTTTCGGCGCACGGCCTCGGTCAGCTGACCGCCCTCGTCGTAGCCGATGTAGCCAGGAGGCGAGCCGACCAGACGACTGACGGCGTGCTTCTCCATGTACTCGGACATGTCGATCCGGATCATCGCCTCCTCGTCGCCGAAGAGGAAGTCGGCGAGGGTGCGGGCGAGCTCGGTCTTGCCGACCCCGGAGGGGCCGAGGAAGATGAAGGAGCCGGCCGGGCGCTTGGGATCCTTGATCCCGGCCCGCGAGCGACGGATCGCTTTGGAGACGGCGGTGATCGCAACCTCCTGGCCGATCACGCGCTTGTGCAGTTCCTCCTCCATGCGGATCAGTTTCTTGGTCTCGGCCTCGGTCAGCTTGAAGACCGGGATGCCGGTCCACATCGAGACGATGTCGGCGATCTCCTCTTCGCCGACGACCGGGCGCTCGCCGTCCTCACCCTCGGCCCACTCGTCTTCGAGTTGACGCTTTTTGGTGGTCAGCTGGCGCTCGGTGTCGCGCAGGTTGGCGGCCTTTTCGAACTCCTGGGCCTCGATCGCGGCCTCCTTGTCGCGCCGCGTCGTCTCGATTTCCTCCTCGAGATCGCGGTAGACCGGCGGCGTGCTCATCGAC
>DASYJK010000003.1:0-39979 GCA_035996525.1 Solirubrobacterales bacterium | reverse complement strand
GCGCGAGCTGATCGCCGGCCGACCCCCTCACACCGAGTACACGCTGACCCCGCGCGGCCAACAGCTGGCGCTGGCGGTCGCCGGCCTGCTCGAGCACCGCGCCTGAGAAATCCTTATTTCAAATTTAGGATCTGGGGGCGGCTGCCGATATCCAGGGCATGAAGACCCCTTTCGCACTCAGGGCCGCCAATCGCGAGGCCGGCTTCACGCTGATCGAGCTGCTCGTGGTGATGCTGATCCTCGGGATCCTGGCGGCGATCGCCCTGCCCGCCTTCTTCAACCAGAAAAGCAAGGCAAGCGACGCCAAGGCGAAGGAGACCGCCCACACCGCCCAGGTGGCGATGGAGACCTGCAATACCGACAACAAAGGCGTCTACTCGGCCACCGCCTGCACCCTCGCCGGCCTGCGGGCGATCGAGCCGACCCTTCCCTCCCTCGAAACCGAACTCGAAGTGAAGCCCAACGTTCCCGCCAGCGGCTTCACGATCAAAGTGATCGCGGCCTCAAAAAATACCTTCAGCATCAGCCGCTCGGCCACCGGGGAACTCACCTACGCCTGCACGGTCAACAGCTCCAACCGCGGCGGCTGCCCCGGTTCCGGCACGGCCAACGGCACCTGGGGTCCCTGAGCTGAGCTAGACCGCGGGCGGGGCCGGCGGCACCGTCGGCGGCGCCGGCGCGTCCGGGTCACCCACCGGCGCCGCGGGGCTTCCCTCGACACTCCGCAGGCGGAAGTAGAGGACAGCGGCGACGAGGGCGCTGATCGGCGCCGTGATCGTCGAGGCGAGGGCGCTGAAGACGATGCGAAGCAGCGGGCCGTCGGCGATGCTGGCGGCGATCGCGCCGAAGACGAGGCCGCCGACGATGACGATCAGGAAGGCGACGAAGATCGCGCCGAAGACCGGCCAGCCGTTGCCGCGGACGAGCGCACGCGAGCGGCCGAAGGAGTCCATCACGCCAGATTTCTCGACCACGATCACCGGCGCGATCACGGCCCAGATCGTCAGCAGGATCAGCCCCGGCACGAGCAGCAGGAAGAGTCCGATGCCGATCGCGATCCCGGCCAGGATGCCGGCGCCGATCAGCGGCGCGATGAACGGCGTCGCCGAGCTCAGCAGCTCGCCGGCGGAGAAGTCACGGCGACCGTCCTGGACGTCGAGGACCAGGTTCACGACCGTGCCTTGGTAAAGCGTCCCGGCGACGATCCCGACCACCGAGGCGAGCAGCAACAGGATCAGGCTGGAGCCGGCGAGGCCGTTGACGATCGCCACCACCAGAAAGAGCCAGAAGGCGACCGGCAGCAGCACGCCCGCGTTGGCGCCGTAGATGGAGAAGACCTCGCTGAGGGTGCCGCCGACATCGATCTTTTTGTTCATGCGCCCTGCTTCGACCCCGACGGCGTCGACCCTGCCCCGACCCGGTAGCGAATGTGGGTCACTTCGGGGGTGTGGACGACCCGGGTCTGCTCCAGCTCGAGCTGGTCGCCGACGTTCTCGAACAGGCGCTCCCCTTCGCCGAGCAGGATCGGGACGACGTTTAGCTGTAGCTCGTCGATCAGACCCGCCGCCAGGTACTGACGTCCCGCTTCGGCGCCTCCCCCGAGCCGCACGTCCTTGCCGGCGGCCGCCTCCCGGGCCTGGTCCAGCGCCGCCTCGATCCCATCGGTAACGAAGTGGAAGGTGGTGGTGCCGTCCATCTCCAGCGACGCGCGCTGGTGGTGGGTGAGGACGAAGGTCGGCACGTGGAAAGGTGGGTCCTCGCCCCACCAGCCGCGCCAGGAGTCGTCCCAGGGACCCGGGCCGCCGCCGAACATGTTGCGGCCCATGATCACGGCGCCGACGTTCTCCATCGCCTCTTCGACGATCTGACTGCTGGGGTTGACCTCGCCGCCGCCCCTCCCATGCGCCCGCTGCCAGGCGTCCAGCTTGAAGACCCACTCGTGCAACTTCATCCCGCCTTTGCCCAGCGGATGCTCCTCGCTCTGATTGGGCCCGGCGACGAAGCCGTCGACGGAGATCGCGATTTCGAATCTCAGCTTGGACATCGACCCGAGCCTAGCCGCTGGACCGACGCCCAGACCGGTTCAGACAACGACAGCCGGGTATGTCCCGCGCATGAGGCTCTCGACCTTCCCGCTCGCCGTCCTGATCGCGACGGCCGCCTTGACCGCCCCGGCTGCCGCCGTCGCGGCTAAGGCGCAGCCCGGCGCTAAAGGCGCCTACAGGGCCTACGCCTCCTGCGACGACGCGGCCCCGTTCCACGCCGCGCGCCGCTGCGGCTACGACAAGCCGCGGCTGTTCCGCGCCACCTTCGTCTTCCAGAGCAACGTCGGCAAGCTCGCCCTCAAAGCCTGCTTCCGGGTCTACGGCGCGGCGCCACTGGGCGGCGGCCATGCCTGCGCGAAGCTGAAGCCGACCGCCCATAAGGACTATCCCTTCAAGATCTCGGGCGTGCGGCAACCTTTCACGGTCAAGGTGACCTGGTTCACGAAGATGCCCGGAGCCGGCGGCAGGTTCAAGCTGGCCGCCGGCTCGTTCCTGAGAGTGCACGCCTAGCGCGACGGCTCGGCGACACGGCGGGATCCGGCGGCCGGCGGCGCTCCCACCAGGCCCAGGCAGCCATCACGGCGCCGGCGTAGACCCAGCCGAGGAGGACGTCGAAGAAGTAGTGCTCGCCGGTCGCGATCAACGTCAGCGCCATCGCCAAGGGGTAGAGCACCAGCAACGGACGCCAGCGATGGCGCACCCTGCTCCAGAGGAACATCGCCACCAGGGCAGTGAAAGCAGAGTGCAGCGAGGGCACGGCGGCGACCAGGTTGGCGCTCGACTGGCCCTTGGAGAAGAGGCCGGCGGTGCCCACCCCGAGCACTTCCCAGCCCTCGGAGGTGGTGCGATGGACACCGTCGAGCAGGCCCATTTCCGCCGCCATCCACGGCGGCGCCGCCGGAAAGGCGATGTAGGTGGCGACACCCGCCAGCGCCAGCGAGACCAGGCGCCGGGTGAAACGTAGGAAGCCGACCCGATCGCGGACCCAGAGCATGCCGGCGAGCGCGAAGGGGACGATGAAGTAGGAGGTGTAGACGAGGGTGAAGGCGACATCCCACCAGTTGACGACGCCGGGCTCATAGAGGCGCGCCTGCAGCCATTCGGTCGGGGTGGTGCCGAGGAAGACAGTGCGATCGAAGTCGATCATCGGGTGTGTGTGGACGCCGATCCCCAGCGAGTCGGCGGCGCCGCGGGCGAAGTCGTAGGCGCCGAGGACCAGGGCGATCGGCAGCCAGTCGACGACGATCTGAAGGATCTGGCGCGGGTGCTGGCCGATCGAGCCGCAGGCGAGGGCGCCGCAGACCCAGAGGATCACCAGTTCGCGCTGGACCGGCACCCCGTAATGGGCGCTCCAGACGATCAGCGCCGCGAAGTAGATGACCAGCGCGCAGCGCCGCACCAACGGCCAGCGGGCAAAGCCGAAATCGGCCGTCGGCTCGGCCCCCACCGCTGCGAACTCAGTCGTCGTCACCGCGCCTAATTTACGTCGCTTTTACAACCGCGGTCGCTACGTCCACCGGATGGAGTGAACAGAGAAAACAATTTGTGCAACAGGTACGGATAGGCGTACACAGACCGCTGGCAGGTCGGTTCGAAGTAGGTGCGCGTCCCGGTGCAGGAGGAGAACGCTAATACACCTCAGGACGAATATTGAATATTCAGCTTCGCTGAGGCAGGCGATCTTTTTTCAGACTGGCCAGCCAGCCAGTACTATGCGCGGCAGTGGCCGACGAGACGCAGACGAAAGCGCCCCAGCGCGACGTTGAGCGGGAGATGGTGCTCGAGCGCGAGCACTGGGTCGACGGGCCGCCCCAGGCCCTGTTCAAGGAGATGCGCGGGCAGTGCCCGGTCCACTGGACTCCGGAAGTGACCGAGGTCCCGGCCGCGGCCGGCTTCTGGTCGGTGACCGCCGCTGACGACGTCTACACCGTGAGCCGCGACTGGGAGACCTACTCCTCCGAACTCGGCGGCGTCGTCGTGATCGACGAGGTCTTCCCGATCGAGCTGGCGCGGGCGATGTTCATCGGCATGGACCCGCCCAAGCACGACCGCCTCAAGGCCCTCTTCCAGGCCGGCTTCACGCCGAAGCGGATCGCCGCCCACGAGGACGAGATCCGCAAGATCGTCGTCGGCGTCCTCGACCGGCTCGAGGGCCGCGACAGCTGCGACCTGGTCTCCGATGTCGCCCAGCCCGCCGTCTCCCGGGTGATCGGCAGCTTCATGGGCATCCCGGAGGAGGACGACGCGGCCTGGGCCGAGCTGATGAACATGGCCCTCGCGGCCAGCGACCCCGACTACAGCCCGGACGGCATCGACAACATCGAAGAGACGATCCAGGGGGCGATCGCCCAGGTCTTCGAGCGCTGTGGCGCGATGATCGCCGCCCGCCGCGAGAACCCGACCGACGACCTCACCAGCGTCCTCGTCAACGCCGAGGTCGAAGGCCAGAAGCTGGAGGAGCACGAGATCGTGATGGGCTTCTTCCTCCTCGTCGCAGCCGGCAACGACAGCACCAAGGCGACCTACGCCAGTGGCATGCGGGCGCTGCTCGAAGACCCGGCGCAGCTGGCGCTCGTCCGCGACGATCCCTCGCTGGTCCCCGGCGCGGTCGAGGAGGCGCTGCGGATGTTCCCCGCCTTCGCCCACTTCCGCCGCACCGCGACCCGCGACACGGTCCTCAACGGCAAGGAGATCAAGAAGGGCGAGAAGGTGGTCATGTGGTACGCCTCGTCCAACCGCGACGAGAGCCGCTACGAGGACCCCGACCGCTTCGACGTCCTCCGCAACCCCGAGCACCAGGCCTTCGGCGCCGGCGGCCGCCACTTCTGCCTCGGCACCGCCCTCGCCCGCCTCGAGCTGAAGATCCTGCTCGAGGAGACCCTCGCCCACTACCCGGACGTCTCGCTGGCGGGCAAGCCGACCTTCGTCGAGTCCGCCTTCCTCAACCAGCTGAAGACGCTGCCGGTCAAGCTCACGGCCTAGCCCTCCCCGGGCTCGAGTACCCGCTCCATCTCCCCGGCCAGCTCGGAGTGGCTGTACGGGCCCGGCTCGCGCAGCGCCTCGATCACCTGTCTCCGGGTCTCCACGTCCTTGTTCTGGCTCAGCTTGCGCTTGCAGACGAAGCGCGTGATCGGCAGCCGGATCCCGACCGTCCCCTTGGCGATCTTCGGTCCCTGCTCGGGGTCGATCCTGGCCGGCGACTCGACCTCGCGCTCGAAATGCTCGACCAGCCTGGTCAGCACCTCGAGGTTCTCCTCCTCGCCGAGGATCTCCGGCGTCCCGTAGCAGTGGGCGACGGTGAAGTTCCAGGTCGGCACGTTGCTCGGGCTCGGCGGGTACCAGCTCGGCGATATGTATCCATGCCGCCCCTGCGCGATCACCAGCAGCTCCCCCTCGGTCAGCCCATGCACCTCCTCGTCGGGCCGGCCGAGATGGGTGACGATCGCCAGCCCCGGCGCCTCGTCGTCGAGCAGAACGGGTAGTGCGAAGCGACGACCTCGCCATTGTTGTGACTGACCAACGTCGCCCAGGGGTTGTCGCGGATCAGTTGGCGGACGAGGTCCGGGTCATCACTGGCAAACAAGGGATTCGGCCGCATCGACCCATTCTGACGAGGAGGCCCGAGCATGCTCCTGGGTCACAAGCGAGTTCCGCGGTTCCCTTTCCACCAGATACGTGGATCGGGAACCGCGGAACCGTTCGTGCGCTCTCGGGACCTACCCCTGCGCCGGAGCCGGCTCGGGCTCGCGCGCCTCGGGCAGCCAACTCAGACCGCGCGGCAGGTACCAGTTGCGCTCGCCGAGCAGCTTCATCGCCGCCGGCAGCAGGACGCCGCGGACAATCGTGGCGTCGATCAGGACGGCGACCGCCAGGCCGACGCCCATCTCTTTCATGTCGATCACGCTGAGGGTGGCGAAGATTGAGAAGACCGCCACCATCACCACCGCGGCACTGGTCACCGTCCCGGCCGTGGCCGAGATCCCCTGCCGCACCGCCTCGTCCGTGCTGAGACCCCGGTCGACGCCCTCGCGGACCCGGCTGAGGATCAGCACGTGGTAGTCCATCGAGAGTCCGAACAGGATCACGAACAGGAACAGCGGCAGCCAGGAGCTGATGCCTCCGTTGGAGTGGAAGCCCAGCAGCGACTCCCCCAGGCCCTGCTGGAAGACCAGCACCAGGACCCCGTAGGCGGCCCCGACCGAGAGCAGGTTAAGGACGATCGCCTTGATCGGGACGACGATCGAGCGGAACGTGACCAGCAGCAGCAGGAAGGCGAAGGCGAGGACGAAGCCAAAGACCAGGGGCAGGCTCTGGGCCAGCTGGTCGTTGAAGTCCTGCGACTGCGCCGCGGCGCCGGACACATTCACGTCCGCTCCCTGCACACCGGCGAACGTCGCCGGCACCAGCTGCTCCCGCACCTGCTCCATTGCCCGCGTCGCCTCGGCATCGCTGCCGCTGCCGACGGTGGGGATGTCGATCGCGGCGACGCTGCCGTCGGCGCTCGCTTCGACGCTGACCGGCCCGGCGACGAACTTGCTCGCCGCCGCCTCGCGGCGCAGCTGGTCGATCGCCCCGGCCACCGGGCCGGAGCTGACATCGGCGGCCTCGACGACCACGGTCGCGCTCGCCGCTTCGCCCGGGAAGGCGGCGGTGAGGTGATCGTAAGTCTGGACCACCGGGATGCTGCGAGGCAGATCGTCGGCCCCGCTGACCACCGTCTGCATCCCGAACGCCGGCACCGCCAGCGCGATCAGCAGTCCGGCCGAGGCGACGAGCGAGAGCACCGGCCGACGCATCACCCGCTCCACGATCCCGCCCCAGACCGAGCGACCGCTGCGCCGCTCGCGCAGCCGGCCGAGGAACGGGATCCGCCCCCGCTCGACCTTGTCGCCCAGCTTCGAGAGCACCGCCGGCAGCACCGTCAGCGAGGCGAACATCGCCACCGCGACGACGGTCATCGTCCCCACCGCGAACGAGGTGAAGGTGGGGTCGCCGCTGAGCAGCATCCCCGCCATCGCCGTGATCACGGTCAGGCCGGAGACCAGAACCGCGCGCCCCGACG
Source organism: Solirubrobacterales bacterium (assembly GCA_035996525.1). Taxonomy (GTDB): domain Bacteria; phylum Actinomycetota; class Thermoleophilia; order Solirubrobacterales; family 70-9; genus VAYN01. The sequence continues at coordinate 32,872 of DASYJK010000003.1, read as the reverse complement.
TGGCGGCCGCCGCGTCCAGCGCCGCCGTGGCGCTGCGTCCGGCCCGGCGCTCCTCACGCTCGCGTCGCAGGTAGAACAGCGAGTAGTCGACGCCGACCGCGAGGCCGACCAGGACCACCACCGAGGAGACGTTCGGGTCCATCGGCACCAGCTGGCTCGGCAGTGCCAGCAAGCCCATCGTCGCCATCACCGCCGAGGTCGCGATCAACAGCGGCACCAGCGCCGCGACCAGGGCGCCGAAGGCGGCCAGGAGGATGATCAGGGTCACAGGCAGCGAGGTCTTCTCGGCCTTGCTGAGGTCTTCTTCGAAGGCCGATTCGACCGCCTTGCTGGCGCTGGCGTCGCCGAACTGTTCGACCCGCACCTCGGGATGTGCCCTCTGCACCGCGGCGGTCACCGCGAGGCTGGCATCGACGCGTTCCTGCGCCTGTTCGTCATCACCGGGGATCGTGAATTCGACCAGCGCCGAGTGGCCGTCAGCGGAGACCTGGCCGCCGCCGTCCGCAGGCGAGCTGACGTCGCGCACCGACGACAGGCCTTCGAGCTTGCGCGTCGCTTCTCCCACCGCCGCCCTGAACGGCGGGTCGGTCGACGTCATCTGCTTGCTCTGGACCAGGACGACCTCGGCGCTGGGCGCCAGCTTCGACTCTTCGATTGCCACCTCGGCCCGCCCGGACTCGCCCGAGACGGCTTCGGCGTCGGTCAGTTCCTTGGTGCCGATGGCGCCACCGGCGACGAGCGCCAGGAGCACGAACGCTATCCACCCGAAGATGGCGAGCTTGCGGTGGGTGGCGCTCCAGCGGGCGGCGCGGGCGGCGATGTTCTTCTGCGGTTGCATCTGGTTCCTCTCGGTCGGTTGGATGAGACCGGCCCAGACTCCCAACGCACGGACCCGCTTCCAATGCGGCTGACAGGCCTCTCGGGGTGCGGTCTGCCGCCGCGATGGTGTGGACAGCCGTACCCCCGGAAGCCGCTTGGTGAAGGACAATTGCCGCGTGTCCACGTCCGTCCTCATCGTCGACGACCACCCCAGCTTCCGCGCTGGAGCCCGCCGCATGCTGGAGGCGAGCGGCTACGCGGTCGTCGGCGAGGCGGCCGACGGCGCCGCCGCGATCGCCGCGGTCGGCGAGCTTCACCCCGACCTCGTCCTGCTCGACGTGCAGCTGCCGGACATCGACGGCTTCGAGGTCGCCGCCCGGCTCGAGCGCGCCGGGGCGGCAGCGGCGATCGTCCTCACCTCCAGCCGCGACCGCGCCGACTTCGGCGACGCCCTGGCCGAGAGCCCGGCCCGCGGCTTCATCGCCAAGGGCGAGCTCAGCGGCGCGACCCTGGCGGAGCTGACCGGGTGAGCAGCCTGCGCCGGGCCCTGCTGGCGCTCGCCGCGCTCGCCACCCTGGCCGGCGTCGGTGCCGCCGCGCTGATCCTGACCAGCGAACACGAGAGCTCACGCGGACTGGCGGCGGCGCTGATCCTCTCCGCCGCCTGGGGCTTCGCCTTCACCGGCCTCTATGCCTGGGACCGGCGGCCGGGCAACAACATCGGCCCGCTGATGACGGCGATCGGCTTCGCCTGGTTCTTCGTCGCGATGACCTTCTCCGATAACGAGGTCATCTTCTCGATCGGGATCGTCGGCAACACCCTCGCCTACGCGATCCTGATCCACCTCCTGCTCTGCTTTCCCGACGGCAAGTTGGAGGGGCGGCTGAACAAGTGCGTGGTCGGGCTCACCTACTTCGTCACCACGGTCCTGCAGGCGCTGCGGTTCTGGTTCACGGTCCCGGCCAACGACGGCTGCGACGGCTGTCCGGAAAACCCGGTGCTGATCGCCGGGCACGAAGGCCTCAGCAACGCGATCAACCTGGTTCAGGTGACGATGGCGATCGCCCTGATCGCGATCACGGTCGTGGTCGTCTTCCGGCGCTGGCGGCGCAGCGACGCCAGCCGCCGCCGCGCCCTCAGCCCGGTCGTCTTCACCGGCGGCCTCGCCTTCCTGATCCTGCTGGTCCAGCTGGCGATCCAGCCCGGCGTCTCGAAGGCGGTCGAACGCGTCACCTATATCGCCGCCGTCGTCGTCTTCGCCTGCCTGCCCTTCGCCTTCCTGCTCGGCCTGCTGCGCTCGCGGATCGGCAAAGCGGAGGAGATCACGACCGCGCTCAGCGCCGAGAACGAGCAGCTGAATGCCGAGCTGCAGGCCAAGGTCGAGGAGCTGCGGGCCTCGCGGGCGCGGGCGCGGATCGTCGAGGCCGGCTACGCCGAGCGCCGCCGGGTCGAGCGCAACCTCCACGACGGCGCCCAGCAGCGGCTGATGGCGCTGACGATGAACCTGCGCCTGGCCCGCGACAGGCTTGCCGAGGACCCGGCGGCTACTGGCGAGCTGCTCGACGAGGCGATGGAGGAGCTGGGGGCGGCGACCGCTGAGCTGCGCGAGTTGGCCCGCGGCATCCATCCGGTCCTGCTCAGCGAACGCGGCCTGCGGGCGGCGCTCGGGGGCCTCGCCGAACGCTCGCCGGTCCCGGTCGAGCTGGTCGCGACCCCGGCCGAGCGGCTGCCGGCGCCGATCGAGATGGCCGCCTACTTCGTCGTCGCCGAGGCGCTGACCAACGTCGCCCGCTATGCCGAGGCCGGGGTGGCGACGGTGCGGGTGGAGCGCCGTGACGGCGCGGTCGAGGTCGAGATCCGCGACGACGGCGTCGGCGGTGCCAGGATCGACGCCGGCACCGGCCTGCGCGGCCTCGAAGACCGGGTCGGCGCTCTGGAAGGCCGCTTCGGCGTCAGCAGTCGCGCCGGCGAGGGCACGATCGTGAAGGCGAGCATCCCGTGCGAGTAATCGTCGCCGACGACTCGACTCTGCTGCGCGAGGGCGTGGTGCGGCTGCTGCAGGAGGCCGGCCTCGAGGTCGTCGGCCAGGCGGCGGATGGCGAGGAGCTGATGCGCAAGGTCCGCGCCCACAAGCCCGACGTGGCGGTGGTCGACGTGCGGATGCCGCCGACCCACACCGACGAGGGCCTGCGGGCCGCGCGCGAGATCCGCGCCGAGCTGCCCGAGACCGCGGTCCTCGTCCTCTCCCAGTACGTCGAGGTCACCTACGCCCGCGAGCTGCTGGCCGAGAGCGCCGAGGGTCTCGGCTACCTGCTCAAGGACCGGGTCGCCGACGTCGCCGCCCTCACCGACGCCGTCCGCCGCGTCGGCGCCGGCGGCTCCGTCCTCGATCCCGAGGTCGTCTCCCAGATGCTCGGCCGCCGGCGCCGCGACGACCCCCTGCGTGACCTCACCCCCCGCGAGCGCGAGGTCCTCGGGCTGATGGCCGAGGGCCGCTCCAACGCCGCCATCGCCGCCGACCTCGTCGTCACCGAACGCGCCGTCGAGAAGCACGTCACCGGCATCTTCTCCAAGCTCGACCTGCCGATCAGCGGCGACGACCACCGTCGGGTCCTGGCGGTGCTGCAGTTCCTCGACGGGCCGGGCTGATCCGCTTCCCGGACCAGCCTCCGCTCAAGCCGTGTTCAAATTCACCGCGGCCCGGACCAGCCCCTTCAGGCCCTTCTCGTCGAGCTCGTCGTCCTCGTCCCAGTCGATCGCACGCCTGACGTTGCCCTCGAGGCTGGAGTTGAAGAGCCCGGCGGGGTCGTCCAGCGAGGCGCCCTTGGCGAAGGTCACCTTGACTTTGTCCTTGTAGGTCTCGCCGGTGCAGATCATCCCCTCGTGGTACCAGGTCGGGACGCCCCGCCATTTCCACTCCTCGACCACGTCCGGCTCGGCCTCCTTGATCACCCGCCGGATCCGGGCCAGCAGCTCGCCCCGCCAATCCCCGAGCTCCTCGATCCGCCCGTCGATCAGCTGGGAGGGAGTCTTTCCATCGGTCATTGAGGGCCTCGCTTTCTAGGCGGGTGGCTGGTCGATGCGGATCATGTTGCCGGACGGGTCACGCACGGCACAGTCGCGCGTGCCCCAGGGCTGGTCGGTCGGCTCCTGCACGATCTCGGCCCCGGCGGCGACCAGCTTGTCGAAGCTGGCGTCGAGATCGTCGCTGTGGAAGTGGACGCCGTTGAGGGCGCCCTTGGCGACGAGAGCGGCAACCGCCTCGCCGTCGGCGGGGCTGCCGTTCAGGTAGTTGGTGAGGACGACCGCGACGCCGGGCTGGGAGTCGGCGCCGACGGTGATCCAGCGGAAGTCGCCTTTGTTGACGTCGTTGCGCAGCTCGAGGCCGAGCGTGTCGCGGTAGAAGCTCAGCGCCAGGTCGGGGTCATGGACGATTACGAAGCATTGGGAGAGAGTTAGGTTCATGGCGGCGATGCTAGGGCGTCGGTGACCCGGCCGTTTCTCCATTCCTGCTCGGCTTCCGGCTCGGCCGGGTGAGGTCCTTGGCGATGCATCCCGGCACCTCCGCCAGCGCCCGGTGGTCCCGCGCCCGGTAGGCCGTCGGCGTCTCCCCCACCAGCTCCGTGAAGCGACTGCTGAAGGACCCGAGCGAGGTGCATCCGACCTCCATGCAGACCTCGGTGACCGACATCTCCGGGTGCCGCAGCAGCGCCTTCGCCCGCTCGATCCGTCGCGTCATCAGGTACCCGTAGGGCGTCTCCCCGTAGGCGGCGCGGAACTGCCGCGAGAAGTGCGCACTCGACATCAACGCGGTCCGCGCCAGCGCCTCGACGTCGAGCGGCCGCGCGTATTCGCGGTCGATCCGATCGCGGGCGCGGCGTAGATGCGCGAGGTTGGCGAGCTCCTCAGGCGTCACGATGCGAGGGTAGCGACCGGCGCGAGGAACCCCAATAGAGTGAACCGATGCTGACTCAGGTGGCCGACGGCGTCTGGGTCCGGCAGAGCGAGTGGGTCTGGACCAATTCCATCGCGGTGCGCGGAGAGGATGGTTTGATCCTGATCGATCCCGGCATCGATGGCTCCGAGCTGGACCAGCTCGCGGATGACCTGGATCAGCTCGGCATTCCGGTGGTCGCCGGGTTCTGCACCCATCCCCACTGGGACCACCTGCTCTGGCATCCCCGGTTCGGCGACGTGCCGCGCTACGCCACCGCCGCCGGTGCCGACGTTGCCAGTGGAGCCCGAGAGCGGGCGCGGGCGATGGCGGCCGAGAGCGCGTCCGGCATCCCTCTCGACCTGGTCGCGCTGGTCGCCCCGCTGCCCGCGGACGGCGGACCGGTGCCGGGCGAGATCATCGAGCACCAGGCGCACGCCGTCGGCCACGCCGCGATCCTCCTCGCCGACCGTGGCGTCCTGCTCGCCGGCGACATGCTCTCCGACGTCCTGATCCCGCTCTTCGACCCTCATCAGGACGATCAGGTGAGCGCCTACGAGGCGGCACTCGATCGGCTGGGCGAGGTCGCCGTGCGCGTCGACGTCATCGTCCCCGGCCACGGCGCCGTTGCCGAGGGTACCGAGGTGGCAGCCCGCCTCGCCGCCGATCGCGCCTACATCGACGCGCTGCGGCGAGGAGAGGAACCGATCGACTCGCGTCTGGAGGCTGCCGACTGGCTGTCCGGCCCCCACCGGTCGAACCTGGAGCAGGCCCGAGGGCGATAGGGCCCAACAAAAGCCCCCTAAGTCCGGGGCTTTCGTCCTATAGCGGGGGCAGGATTCGAACCTGCGACCTTCGGGTTATGAGCCCCCGCACGCATGGGGCCTAGAGATCTATTTGGCTTTCTAGAGCGGTTTTAGGTGGGGTCAGTTCGCCCAGTTTTTCTCAGAATGGAACCACGAATGGAACCACGGGCCGGGCTGAGGGGCAGTTTTAGCTAGAGGCCGCGAGAACCGCGACGTCGTCATGCGCGATCACTCCGTGCTTGCGAGCCTTCGCGCTGAGAAATGCTGGCTGGCGATCCGCGGGGGCGACATCGAGGACGAACTCGATCCCAAGCCGGCGCACAGCGTTGATGATCGTGTCGAGCTCGGGGTTGTGCTCGGCCGACTCGAGTTTCGCGACCCGCGGCTGGGAGACACCGAGCTCTTTGGCCAATGCCCGCTGGCTGAGTGAATGCTCGGCCCGGTAGCGGAGCAGGGTCGCGGCGAACTCGCGAGCGGGCGCCAGCCGCTGCCACTCGGCGCGAAAGCTGGGGTCAGAGTTCTCCTCCGCCACCACCAGCTGATCGAAAGTCTTGGTCGGAGCTGCCATCAGATCCTCCTTGGTCGGTAGAGGAACGATAACAAACCTATTATCGGAGGTCAACGGTGTCGCTCGAGGCGCTTCTTGGCGTCAAGGACGGCGGCATCAAAGCGGCTCTTCTTTGCCGCAACGGCAAGCACAACGAAGCGATCACCCAGACGGGCGTAAATCGCCCGAACGGGAGAGTTGCCCTGTTTGGGGCGCAGCTCAAAGAGGTCGGTCTCGCCCTTCAACGACTTGATGTGCGGGCTGGGAAGGTCGGGGCCGAGCGCTCTCAGCTTGTCGACGACGTTGAAGAGCGCCTTGCGTTCGCCTCGGGACTTGATGTCCTCGAAGTCGATAACCGCATCGCCGTCGAAGACGACGCTGCCGAGATCAGGGCTCGAAACGAGGCTGAGGGTGGGCCGCCACCAGGCCTCCCGGCCAAGAAGCTCCTGATCCTCAGCGGCGAGGGTGGCAAGTCGCTGGCGATCACCTTCTTTGAGACCGAGGAGGACTACCGCCAGGGGGACGAGACGCTGAACTCAATGTCGCCTCCGAGCGGTGACAACGACATGGGCCAGCGCGCCGGCGTGGAGAAGTTCGAGGTGGTGCTGGAGATGGAACCCTGAGCCGGCGATAGCGACGGCCGCTCGCAAGCAGCCTAGAAGCTTCGGCCGCCGAGGGCGACGGGCTGCGGCCGGACGGCTGCAGCAGGAGAGCTGAGCGGAGGCGTCGGTCCTGTGCGCCGGCAGCGCACAGGTAGAAGGCTTCGGCGGCCAGCGATGACGGGCTGCGCCGGATCGGGGGCGCAGCAGTGAAGTTGAGTCGCCGGCGAGCAGTCCTCCGCGCAGGGTGCGCGGAGGTAGGTGGCTTCGGCCGCCGACCCGGATCGATCAAGGAGCTGATCTGTGCTGTCCAGGTAACCCCCATGCGGGCCGTAGAGGCGTAATCGTCGCTGACGAATTGCAGTGGCTGTTCTTGATCGAGGCTTGGTGCGGGCGAGGGCTGTTGCGTCATCTCGCTCATCGCCCGACGCCGAACGCACAGTCCCGCGAATGTCCAATGGGATGATCCAACTATGAGCGAGGTCATCGTCGTCATCGGGCCGGGCCTGATCGGCCAAGCAATCGCGCGTCGGGTCGGCCCCGGCAAGCATGTCCTGCTCGCGGACCTGGCGGAGGACAAAGCCAGCGCCGCAGCGGAGACCCTGTCGAACGCCGGATACGAGGTGAGCGTCACGACGGTCGACGTGTCCTCCCGGGAGGACGTTCACGCGCTTGTCGAGAGCGCCACGGGTCTTGGCGAGGTGACCGGACTGATCCATGCGGCCGGTGTCTCGCCATCGCAGGCGTCTCCCTCGACGATCCTCAAGGTCGACCTCTACGGCACAGCGCTCGCACTTGAGGAGTTCGGCAACGTGATCGCCCCTGGTGGGGCGGGCGTCGTGATCGCATCTCAGTCCGGGCACCGCCTTCCGCCCCTCACGGTCGAGCAGAACCAGGCGTTGGCCACGACGCCTGTGGAGGGGCTACTCGATCTCCCATTCCTTCAATCCGACCAGGTGACGGACCCGCTTCACGCCTACCAACTGGCGAAGCGGGGGAACTCGCTGCGCGTGATGGCCGAGGCGGTTCACTGGGGCAAGCGCGGTGCGCGTGTCAACACGATCAGCCCGGGGATCATCATCACCCCGCTGGCCCGAGATGAGCTATCCGGACCCCGGGGAGAGGGATACCGGCACATGATCGAGGCGTCGGCGGCAGGCCGCGCCGGAACTCCCGACGAGGTGGCCAACGTGGGTGCCCTGCTCATGGGCACCGAGGGTGCGTTCATCACCGGCAGCGATTTTCTGATGGACGGCGGAGTGACCGCCTCCTACTGGTACGGCGAGCTTGCTTCGGAGCAGAAGTAGACGGCGACAGGGGAACACCGAGGTGGGCGGCTTCACGGCCCAGGCGGTTCGCCTAGAGGGCGATACGGACTTCCCGGTCTCGGTCGGTTACGGCGGTTCGCCTCGTTCGGGCGGTAGATGGTTGCGACCCTCTTGCGGTTCGCCTGGTTTGGGCGATCCATGGTCGCGGCCTCGGCCCTCAGCCGGCCGTGAACGCCATCACCGAGACGTGACAGGTCTGGGTGGAGCTCTGGGTCGACGCCGTGGTGTGGATGTTCAGGTAGCCCCGATCCGGGGCAAGCTCCACGATCTGGGAGTTGTGGTCGGATTGGCTTCCGCCCGCGGTCGCCGCGGCTCCGGCGATCAGAAGGGGCGCCAAGATCGTGCCCGCCGGCTGGTTGATGCTGGTCGAGCGACCTGCGTTCACGCCAATGTCGGTGGCCTCGGTGCCGACATCCCAGCGCAGCGAGCCATCGCTCGGCAGCACGAAGAGCTTCACTTCGGCTTCGCCAGCCCCGGGGATCGAGCATTCGGCCGAGAAGGTGACGCCGAGCACCGTGCCGACGACGGTCGGCGTCGGGCTGGCGCTGGCGGCGGCGTCGTAGTTGAACGTGGTGGCGCCGGGCCCCTGCGGGCCTTTCTCGCCCTCTTTGCCCTGCTCGCCCTTGGCACCTTGCTCACCCTTGGCGCCCTGCGCTCCCTTGGCGCCCTGCGCTCCCTTGGGGCCGGCCGGCAGTTGCCCGGCCTTGAAGTTGCTGGCGAGCAGGGAGCCGCTCTTAACCTTGGCTCCGGTCACCGCTCCCTTCTTCAACTGCGGGGTGCCAACGCTGTTCGTGGGTAGCTTGAAGGCTGCGTAGCTGGCGCCGCCAAGCGCCACGAAGAGCGCGACCAGGGCGACGACCATCGCGGGCGAGGGCCGATGGGCCAGAAGACGGTTCACGATGGTTCCCCTTTGGCAGCGATGCGTGTCCCGCACTCCAGATCAAGGAGTAGGCGGGCTGGACGAGTGGCGAAGCCGGTGGCCTCGGCCCGACCTTAGATGGCCGGAGCCCGCTCGGCAACCCGCGATCGGACCATCGTCCACCCCGCCACCCGGGAGCGGTCACTCTCCTCGCGCGCCTGCATCGGCAGGCGGGGACGAGCGCGATCGTCGCGATCACTTTGGCATAGGTCAGCTGCTCCCGGATCCTCTTCACGGCTGCCTCCCCAGCGCTGGGACGAAGGACGTGAGGATCGGACCTTCGCAGGGACCGAGGCGATCGGCAAGTCCGCGGCGGCCGGGGGATATCGGCGCTGCCCGGTGGCGGTCGAAGGGCGGCTCGCCGGGTTTGGGCGATACGGGGTTTCCGGGTTCAGACGGTTCGCCCAAGAGGGCGATACATGATCGCGGGCCTCCTGATGTGGAAGGGTGCCAGGTCATGTCGGAATCTGACCTTCACCGCACCCTAGTGTCCGTCCTCGTCTCCGAGATCGCCAAAGGCCATGCCGATGTGAGCCACGCGGTGAGCACAGGGACGCTCAGCGACCCACCAGCGATCGGGCGGCACGAGCCTGACGTGCTGGCTGTGGGACTCAGCGGCACGCTGATCATCGGCGAGGCCAAGACTGGGCCGGATCTCTTCGAGGAGCACTCGCTGGAGCAGTTCGAGGACTTCACGCATCACGAAGTCGATGGCGAGACCGCAGCCCTCGTGGTGATGGTCCCAAAGGGCTTTGAGGAGGATGCGTGGAAGGCACTCGAGCAGGCGGGCGCCGCGACCGAGCGAGCCTCGGTCATCGAGTTGACGTTGCCGACGAGCTAGGTTGCGCGCATGGGCCTGTTCGGCAACAAGGAGGAGAAGGCAGCCGAAGAAGCAGCCGGTGCCGCCGCGGTCGAGCGGCTCAACTCGCTATCGACCGAGGAGCTCGCCGCCGAGCTGATGCCCGCGTTTCAACCGGGCGGGGCAAGGTCGAAGGGGCGTTCCGGCAGTAACGCGATGGCCGTGATCCAGTGGCTCGTGCGCGACTACCCGCGGCACCCGAGCCTGCGACCGCTGGCCGACTCGGTCCCGATCGCCCTGCAGCGCCTGAGCGCCGCCGGTCTGCTGAAAGCCACCGGCTCGGGCATCGGCACCGGGGTCGACAGCTACTCACTGACGCCGGCCGGCGAGGAAGCGCTGGCCGGCGGGTCGGTCGGGCAACGTCTCGCTGGCAGCTGAACCACGGGCCGGCGGTCGCGGCGCGCGGACTGGCCTTCGCCGCTCTCGGTTCAACACGGCTCCCCGGGTTCGGGCGGTACATGGCGGCCTTCCTTGGCGGTCGCCTGAGAAGGCGATGTGGGTTCCCGGTCCCAGCCCGGCTGAAGCGGTTCGCCTCGGCGGGGGCGATACATGGTTGCGGCCCTCTGGCGGCAGAAGTGCGGCGGTCGCCGGGTTCGGGCGAAACGCGGTTTCCGGATTCAGGCGGTTCGCCTCAGAAGAGGCGATACATGGCTGCGGCCCCCTTGGGTTGGCGGCGGATTCTGGCCGCCAACCCAAGGGGGCCGCGGAATGAAGGTGGAATGGCGGTCCACGGGTGCGTTCACGGTGCAGTTCGCGCTCAGAGGCTGAGGTGTGCGCCTAGGAGGGGCTAGCGATTCGGCTAGCGAAACTCTTGCGCTCCACCGCTGAGCCGATCTAGGTTCGCCGGGTCCATTGAAATCAAATGGCCCCGGCGAGCGGTGGAACGCCCCCGGGGCCGTGACATAGGAGGTCCAACTCCCATGCACGACCACCGTAACGAGGATGGCCGCACTCAGCGAGCCGTCCTGAGCCTCATATTGAACGAACACCCGACCCTCCTCGCCTCAGCCGAGGTAGAGCGCGAGATAGGAGCAGGCGACGGGACGGAGCGCGCCCTGCGCGACCTCACCGGAGCCGGTCTCCTCCGGCAAGAGGGAGCAACGGTCCTACCGACCCGCGCCGCCCTTCACTTCGACCGGCTCGCGGCATGAACGTCGCAGAGCAGTTCGGAGACAACCTCGCCCGAGTCCGCCGCGAAGCGGATATGAGTCAGGACGAGTTGTCGGTGCGCGCCTCAGTCCACAGGACCGAGATTTCGCAGCTTGAGCGTGGCCTGCGGGTGGCGAGAATCGACACCCTGATCAAACTGGCCGCTTCGCTCGAAGCTACTCCCGCCGAGTTGCTGGCCGGACTTTCATGGGAGCCGGGCGAGCAGAGGCGCGGGAGCTTCCGCGCTGGCGACGGGGCGGAGCCGTAGCGGCTCGCGCCCGCGACAGGGCGCAGGCCAGCTTGGTCAAGATCGTCAGGGCGGCGTGCAGGCGAACGCGGTCCAGCCCGCGAACGCGCAGCGGCTTCAAACCCCATTCGTTCTTCAGCCGACCGAACTCCCGCTCGACCGCGCCGCGCCCTCGGTAGAGCGCCTTCCAGCGCTTCGACTCGCGGGGCATCAGCGGGTGCAGGCGGTCGGCCTTGACCCATGTCGAGGCCGGGGCGCATTCGCCGGTCGGGCAGCGCCACTTGCTCGCACCGCGCTTGCGGTCCGATCCGGCGAAGGTCCAGACGCCGTGCGAGCAAGCGGGCGGGCGGTGTTCGTTCTTGACCACCGCCCCCGTCGCCCGCAGCGGGACGATGGCCTCGCAGTCGCGCTCGGCGCACTCGCCGTAGACGCGGGTGATGTCATACGCCTTGTCCATCGCGCAGGTGGCGGCCATCGCGCCTCGGCGCCTCGCCTCGTCAAGCAGCGAGGCGACGAACGTGGACTCGTTGGACTTCGCGGTCTCGACCGACCACGCGACCGGAAGGCCGGTCTTCGTGCAGCAGGCCATCTGGAGCTTGAAGCCATAGAAGCCGCCGCCCCGACGAGTCGAGACCGCCGAGCGGTGACCCCAGGAAGCATCGGGGTCGGTGTGCCAGTTGCGTTCCGGCCCGCCCTTGTAGACGTAGCGCTGGCCGTTGGCGTAGGCGGGCATGTCGCTCGCGTCGATGGCGAGGTCGGTTCCGTAGCTCGGCAGCTCGTCCTTCAGACCGGCGACGACGGAGTCGATGCAGCGCTCCAGCATGTCGCCGTTGGCCCGCATCTTTTCCGCGAAGCGGTAGGCGGCGTAGACGCTCGGCGGGTTTCCTTCGCAGTCGAGCGCGCGTTGCAGCGCCCAGTGCTCCTTGACCAGGGCGACGGTCTTCGTCCACGTCGGCAGGGCGTAAAGCGACTTCGTCAACGCCAACCCGACCATCGTGCGGATCGGGTAGCCGGGACGGCCCGTCCAGCGGGTCTCGTTCAGGCTCGCGATCAACCGCCCAATCTCGGGCGAATCGAGAAGCCTTTTGACCACGGCGGAAGCCGGGTCCGGTGCTACCTTGGGAACTGCCATTCGAGCTACACCTCGGACGGTCAGGCCCCCGGAAGCTCTAACTTCGCGGGGGCCGTTTTTGTGCGTTTCTGAGGCTGAATCTATCGTTTGGATCGGACGTAAAACCGCTTATAGAGCCAAATCTAAGTAGGAATCCAGGACAAAAGGGGGGTTGGGTCGAATTGAACGAGCGAATGCCTTCACGCGCCCCGGCCGAGCAGGATTTCCGCGACACGGACCTTTTGGTTCCCAACGCCGATGTGCTCGCGGAACACGCGTATCTCGTGGCTCGCGGGGTGCGACCACTCGCTATCGCCGGACACTTCCCGACCCACTCAGCCTCGCTGGTGAGGATCGCCACCTTGATCGAGACTGCCGCGTCCGGTGAGGACGTTGCCCCGTTCGTCATCGACCACGGAGACGGGACCGGCAGCTTCGGCTTTGCCGTTAACCGCTTGACGCTGGACTTCTACGACTGGGCGGTTACGGACCGGTCGATACCCGAGCAGCAACGACATCGCGTCATAGGAATGCTGCTCGGGTATTCCCCGGTGGCAATCTCCCGCTATGAGGAATCAGGATGCGGGAGACGGTTTGCTCAGGTGGACTGAACCAGCGTCCAGGTAGCCGCCTTGAGGCAGGAAGAGCACGGCGGGAAAGTCTCGCCGTAACTCAACGCGATCTGCTTCGAGTGGCAACTGTTCTTGTAGATGCCGGACTGCTGGCACTTATGACCCGTACTGGGCATTAGATCCTCCTGTGCTTGCTGGTCCCCTGCCCGCAAGCGGCCTTGGCGGGTCGCTTGCCGAGGGGCTGTTGAGAAAGTTACGGATCGCATAAGACGCTAAATCGGGACGAATGGAGTCCTTATGACGTCTGCGCCCCCATCTAACGTTCGGCGCGCTTGCTCTGGAGGTTGGGCCGCTTCCCGCCTTGGCGAAACACTTCTTGGGGAGCGGCCCCGTCTTCTTGTCTCGACGTTGAACCAGACGGCGACCTTGTTCTTGACGCGGAACTCGCTGAACTTGGCAGCGACCCGGACACCCCCGCCCCGGGGCGGAATCGCCGACGGCCGATGCCTGCTGACACCGCGCCAACAATGGCGGCGACTTCTGGCGTGCCCAAGGTGATGGTGATCTCCACGGCATCGACGGTACGACGTAGCTGCGTTGACCCGCAAGGGGTGACCCCCACCCCGTTTAGGTAGAGGTCACCTGGCTCTGGAAATCCGCCTGGCAAGCCAAGTTCTCGCCTCACCTCATAAGGCAATGGCCTGATTCGGCCTGAATCCGAACGAATCCCGAACAGGGATAAACCCGCTCTTTGCACTGAATCCCTTTGGGGTATCCCTCCCCCGAAAGCGAGGTACCCCCGATGCACCCGACTTCTCAATTCCGCACCACGACCGGGCTAGCGAGTTTCGCTAGACCCTCCTAGGCCTCTTGGCGCCGGAAGTCTCTGCAGATGCAGAGCAATCCGTCGACGACCGCAACCTGCGAACGAGTCATGTACTCGTTGCCGGCGGCGGAGCGATAGTTGACCTGCAGGATCAACTCGGCGCCGACCCCGGGTGCCCCGTCGACCAACAGTCCGAGTTCATCGCGACCGGCCGGAGCGATTGCGACCGCCCGCTCGAATTGTCCTTCTTCGCTGAGGTACTCCCGCCCACTCGTAGCGTCAACCAGGCTGACATGAGCGACGATTGCCGGGCCCTTGCCGATGTTCCAAAGTCGGTAGACGAATCTGATTCCATCGTGTCCGGGCCCCGGATCGAGGAATCCGATCGCTTGACGCTCCTCGTTTGGGGTGGCGATAACGAAGGGGCGATCGGCCGCCTCAATGCTCTCTCTGGTCAAGTCCAAGCCCCGCTTGGTCAACTCCACCTCACCGCTCGTCTTCTTCGCGAGCAAGCCGGTGAACCCCGCCAACAGGATGGTGCCAGCGCCGACCAAGGCGTCACCGGCAGTCATTTCGGAGGTGAGATCGATCAGGCACATTGGTGCTGGGCGAGGCTATCGCGCGGGATCCAGCCTCCCTGCAGTTGGCAGTACCATTGCTGCATGAAGCTCATCTCGAACTACCAAGGGCTCGCGAGTGCCACGACTCGACCCGAGCCGGAGCTGCGTGCAGACCTCCAGCGGGCGATGATCATCGTCGCGGCGGATCCGAATTCCGATGACGGGGTTCGCGCCGGCAAAGTCCGCGACTGGATCGCTCAGGCGCTGCGGATGCGGACGCCCGGGCTCAACGGCCCGCTGGCCTGAGTCAAGTTTCCGCCGGCATGGCCCGCGGGATCTGCATCGGCGCCGACACCGCAAAGGAAGCGCGGGAGAGGTTTCTCGCCGAAAGTCCCGAGCGAACCGTGATCGCCTGCGAGTTGATCGAGATGAGCGACATCCCGCTTCGCCGCCCGCTCGACAAACTTCAATGGGCGATCGCCTTCGAGGACCCCGACCCCTCAGTTCGTCCAGGACGCCGATCCCGTGGCGAAGGTGACGAAACAAACCCGGGATTTTTGGATGACGATGGCGACTGACCACGAGCGGCTCTCGGCCGGAGTTCAGGAAGGCGAGTTCGTCTGCCCTGCCTGCGGTGAGATGGTGATGCTTGAACTGCCGCCAGACCGGGTTCGGCGTCGGCCCGGGTTCGGCCCCGTCGTCTACTCCCAGTGCCCAAGCTGTGAGACGAAGCTCTGTCGACCCAACAATGGACCGCGCGACTCCTGGCGAGTGCAGAAGGCGAGCCGGGAGCGTGGTCAGGCAAGCATCACGGGTGACAACAAGCGCCTGGGAGAGAGTGCTGGCAGTCGCCGTGCCTGCGTCTTCTGCGGCGCTGAAGATCGGAAGATCTCCAAAGAGCACCTTTGGTCCAAATGGATGTGCGAGCACGTCGAGGGGGGCGAAGACGGCTCGATCGGTAAGTCCCGCGTTCTTGCCAGCGATACGGGAAAGATCAAACAGCTCGAGAAATGGCCCGAGGTCCCGTTCGGGCAGGAAATCTCGGGGCCCTGCAAGCTCTGCAACGAAAGCTGGATGGAGGGGCTCGAGGATGAAGCGCGGCCATTCCTGATTCCAATGCTTCACAACGAACCGGTTGCGCTGAAGCCCGAGGCCCAACGCACGGTCGCCCGCTGGGCGACGTTAAAGCTGTTTATTGCCCACCTAGCCCACCGCCGCGAGCAGCAGAACATCTCCAGCGATCGCTACCGGCTCTTCTACGCAGATCTCTCTCTCCCCCGCGCGGCCCAGGTCTGGCTCGGCCGCTACAGCGGCGCCGGTTCCTGGCCAACCGATTACAACTTCCGCGAGCTCTTCGTGACTCTGAACGGAGGCGAGGAGCCTGAGCGGTCAAACGCTTACTTGGCAGGATTCACGATCGGGTATCTCGCGTTCTTCTATTGGGGTCACGAACTGGACCGCGGTCCGGTCGCGGACATCAGTGCGGTCAGCCCTTACGTGACGCAGATCTGGCCGGCGACCGGAGTCGCCAGTTGGCCGCCGCCGGCTCTTCTCGACGGGGACGGACTGCGCTTGGTGATGGAGCGCTTCCCGATCAACGGCTGGGTGTAGGCGAGGTAACGAATCGGCTCAGAGGCATGCCAGGGTCTGCTCAAAACGGATAATCCCAGACGTATCCGAGCGCCAGGCAACGAGCGACCGCGGCGTCGTCCAAGCCTAAGTCGGAGAGAAGATTCGACTCGATGACGAAGAGAAGGCGCCGGTTGAGGAGGGCGAGATGCTCATTCTCGAGGACCTTCTTGCCCTTCCCTCCCCAGTGAGTAAGCCAGTTGCGGGTCGCGACCGCGCTGGCGACGATCTGATCGCCGAGTCCGCTCGCCCAGTCAGTCGTTTCGGCTCGAGAGACGAGCCAATCCATCCGCTCCCGTTGGGATTGCCGATTGCTGTGGGCGAAATCGCGGTCATAGAGGGACCTGATCTGCGGGTCGTCGGGAAGCGCGGAGAGCATGGCCTCGCGGTAGGCAGCGTGGGCCTCGCTTGAGAGAGGTTGCTCGTCGTGCATCACCCGGTGGTAGCCCTCGGCAAAAGCCATCAGGTTGAGGAAGCGGTTCTCAAGCGGAAGCTGAGAGGCATTGAGAGTGCCGAAGAGAAACGCAGTGGAGGCTCCCAGGCGCGAGTGCAAATCGACCCAGGCATTGATCAAGGTAGCCGTGTCCATGATCCCTGCGGGCAGGAGATCGCGCTGGTAGAAGCTGAAGTTGTCCTCGGTGTTGATCGCCGTCTCCTGGCGCTCAAAGATCCGAACCGCGCCGTGCAGGGTGTCGGCCTCGGTGTACCCGGAGAGATTGGTGAGCACTGAACGCTCGCGGTTAGCGAAGATCATCAAGTCGCGCAGCGGGGTGATCCAGCGGTCCCGCCATTGCGAGAGCGAGAGACGCTCGGAAACGGTGATGCTGACGCTGGCGTGCCTCTGCTCGACGCTGCGATAGCGACCGCCGCTTTTCTGGACTTCGCTGACGAACTGTAGGTCTGCGTCGCCATTCTTAAAGTTCAGGATCCTCACGGTGGGATCACTGACGCCGACGTTCAGATTGGGTTCGATGCGACTCCAGCCTCCGCTCAGCCACTCGCGTAAGCCTCGCAGGGAGAAGGCGAGTCGGCCGAACTGAAGCTTCTCCGGCGAGGCGACGTGGGTCCCCACGGCCAGGGTCGCCGCGGAGATTTCCGCCCGCCCGCGCTGATCGTTGAATTCCCGCTCGCGGCCGGACGTGCCGAGCAGGGTGAGGGGCACGCCCGCGAAGCTCTCTCCCTGAAGCGAAGGCCAAGCTTGTCGAGCTTGTTCGCCGGCAAGCCAATCGGCCCCCATCACCGCCAAGGTCAGTCCCTGGGCCGGCGAGTAGCGAAGTCGACCCTGAGCCCTCTCTGCACCCGGGGGGCCGACCATCACGTCCTCGTCGAAGGGTTGGCGTCGCGCGGAGGATGGAAGGCCGAGGCCGGAGAGCATCGCCTGCCGATGCTAGCCAGCGAGGCAGCACCGACACTTCGGCAAAGAAGGCCATCTGCTCAAATGGCGTGCCTTCGTCGGTCAAGTTCGCCGACTCAGCCGAGCGCTGCCTCAGCAGCGCATCGCCGTCCGCAGCGGTTTAGCGCCGCCGGCGCAGGCCAGACCGACGGGTTGAAATCTCCCCGAAAGAAGGGGCCTCGTCGGCCGGATGCCAGGAGCGTGCCGGGCGCAGTTCACCAAGAAATTGGAACCATATTGGAACCACGGGGAGCGCCAGATCCGTTCTAAGCCACAAAAAAGGGCCTGCTTTGCAGGCCCTTTCTCAATAGCGGGGGCAGGATTCGAACCTGCGACCTTCGGGTTATGAGCCCGACCCTTGGGTCCGCTGGGAGTACGTAGGGCACGGTTTTAAGCGGTTTTCGCGAGATTGAGATCGGCTGGGATCGGCTGGAATCTGTGGGGCATGTTGCCCCATTTGTTGCCCCAGGGGCCAAGCCTGAATAGGCATCAATCCGCGAAGTCCAAGCGAGCGAGGAACGGCTCATCCCGCCAGACAACGCTCCAATCGCCCCCGCTCTCCGACCACTCCTCAAGCAGGTAGATGCGGGGGGCCCCGGCTACGCCGACTTGAAGTCCGCCGCCCTCCATCGCCTCGTGATCTTGCGCCTTTGGCTCGTAGAAGTAGCCGACGAACCTGAGTTCCTTGCCGTTTGGCCCGGTGTGGTCCGGGTCGCTGTCTCCATTGAAGGCAACGAAGGTGGAGCGGGCGACGCTCGATGCGGCGATCCACGCCCGCACCGAGCAATCGCTGTTCCACTCGGGAAGGATCTGAAGCGCTTCGCGCGTGGCGTCGGGGCTGTCCCACGCAGCGTAGGAGCACCAGTGCAGTCGTGGCTTTGATCGCCGGACCGGTCGCGCCTGCCTCGGCACAGCCGGCAGCCGCCCAGTTCTGATGACCAGATCACGCACCTTCTCCCTCGCGCCGTGCGCCTTGGCGCGTGAATCGAACACTCGGTAGAGGGTCGGCGCGATCCGGTCGACGCCAATGACCTTGAAGAGCGGGAAGGCCGGGCGCGGCGGGTCGATCGTGACCGGGTATCGGGTCTCGTATTCGGAATAGCCGCCGACCCAGCGGTTCATGTAAAGCAGGCTCTGCCGCAAAGCGCTCCGACCCTCCGGAGTAGAGGTACGGAACACTTCCGTCAACTCGTCAGCGCGGTGGCCCCCGAACTCGTCCGTGAGCCTGCCATAGATGATGAGGAAGCCCTCGAGCTCTTCGTCAGATAGGGGCCCACCGAGCAGCCTGACCAGTACGTGGACCTGCTCCTCGAGGATCGGATCATGGCGGGCCGGGTCTTCGCTCATCAATCCCGGGGCTCGGGCGATCGCCGAGGCCGCGTATGAGGAGAAGTCACCTGAATCGCCCATAGGCTGATCCTCGTCGGCACACCTCCACGCGTCAAGAACGGCCTGCCGCTTTCACTCGAGCGCCGTCGCCGTTTTGTTGCCGCGGCACAAAAAGGCAAGCAGATGACGTACGGCGTGCTGCACTGCTGCTTCTCGCGCAAAGCGGAGCGCGCTGGTCGTGGGCCTGGGTCTCATCCGAGGCGAAAGCGCCTTTCCGACCGAGCCGAGCGACTGCTTCCGCGTGGTGCGACGCTCCGTGGTTGCCGGGAACACCACGGCACGTTTCTTCTGTGCCGTAGAAGGAGGCTCCGAGCCTCAAGTAGGATCGCCGGCATGAAGCGCCTCACGTATTCGAACGTCACGGCGACGCTCGCACTGTTCATCGCTCTGGGCGGTAGTGCGTACGCCGCTGTCGAGATCACGGGCCGTGACGTCGTCGATGGGTCGCTGACGGGCAAGGACATCAAGGAGAAGTCCGTGTCGCTTGACCGTTTGCGCACCGTTCCCAAGGGCCGGCAGGGCGTCGCCGGTCCGAAGGGCGACCCGGGGCCGGCGGGTGAGCGGGGGCCGGCGGGCCCCGTCGACCCGGGACAGTTCGTTTCGGCCACGGGGCTATACGAGGTCGCGGTCGGGCCCGGCGGATGGCAGTCTCTGAACACGAATCTGAAGCGGTCGAACGTCTTCGGCGACTGGGTATCGACGTCGACGGACGACGGCGCCACCCTCATGCTCGATCCAGCGCTTCCTGCGAAGCTCGCCGGCAAGGGCATGCGACTTCGCGCCGTCACGCCGTGCTGGAACGCCACGGCGAATGTGCTGATCAGCGACATCATCATCTCGACGTTCCGCGAAAGCGCCACCGCGGGAGTCACTGACGTCGTCGAGCAAGAGGACGTGAGCGACCACACCGATGCGGTCTGCAAGCGCTACGAATTCGCGACGCCGGTCGACATGTCCGGCGGACGTCGGGTGAGCATCCGCTTCTCGACCGGTTGGACGGTCAGCGGAGCGACGATCCACATCGGCGGCGCAACGTTCGAGTTCGACCGCGCGCCCTGACGGCCACTTCTGATCGAGCCTGCACTCTCACTGGGCACGGCCAGTCTGGTCGGCTTCTGCCCGGGCCCGCCATCACCACCACGTCATTGCCAGGTCGGTCTTCGGACGGCCCGACTTGTCCAGCTGCTGCGTCGGTGGGCCCTTCTGCTTGAGGCTCCCTTCGCGTGACAGCGGAAGCGCAATGACCCCCGGCGCCACGGAAGACCGGGCCGGCCAGCGCCTTGTCGCGGTACCCTGATTCGCAAGGTCGCACGAGGGGGCGAGGAGCACGGATTCGGGCGGGAAATCCTATGCCTGTCGGGTTCCTACACGGACAGTCCGCTTATGAGCCCGACCCTTGGGTCCGCTGGGAGTACGTAGGGCACGGTTTCAAGCGGTTTTCGCGAGATTGAGATCGGCTGGGATCGGCTGGAATCTGTGGAGCATGTTGCCCCATTTGTTGCCCCACGCGTCCGAGGTTCCGACGACGCAAAGCCCCAACCTCCGCTCGCTGAGCGCCCGGGTTGTAGATGCGGACCTGCCAGGGAATGGGACAGCGGAAGGCGCGCCTGCGAGGTAGGGCCCCCTACCTCGCAGGCGGGTTTGATCCGCGCCGAATGGGTAAGAAATCCAATGGGATCGAGGCTGCCAACTCGGAGTGCCGGCTGCCGGGGTCCCTGATGATCAAACCCTAACCAAGGAGCTCGTCATGACCATCGTCGGAATCCTCGTCGTGATCATCCTGATCCTCATCGTCATCTATCTCTTCCGTCGGGTCTAGGAGCGGACGATGACTTTCGCCGGAAGCATCTTCCTCATCGCGGTCGGCGCGATCCTGCGCTTCGCCACTCATGTTCATGTCAAGGGCCTGGACCTGAGGACTGTGGGCCTGATCCTGATGATCGCCGGCGTCGTTGGCTTGGTCATCGCGATCTGGCAATGGGCCATCTGGTCTCGTCGCTCCAGGCAGGCCGAGGTCCTTGTCGACGACCGCAGAGCGGTGGACCCTGAATACCGCGACCCTCCACCGCGCTAGGGATCGGTGTGATCTTCGAAGGAGCTACGAGCCGCTGATCGCTCGTCTCATCATCTGGCTCCGCTTCCCGATCCTGCTGGCGTGGGTCGCAGGAACCGTGCTGGCGGTGGCGCATCTACCGTCCGCCTTTGAATCCGAATCGGGCGAGCTGGGCAGTCTGCTTCCGCGTTCCTCGAGCGCACTCGAAGTCGAAAGCAGAGCCATAAAGACGTTCAGCCTACCCCTGCTCAGTCGGACGATCGTGGTTGCCCACCGATCGACGGGCTTCTCTCCCGAGGAGGTGGCAGCGGCGACCCGCTACATCGCCACGACCGACCAGGAGGAAGGATCGGGCGCGATAAGAGCCGTGCCGCTGGTCGACACGCCAGGACTCCTTGCCGCGCGCCAAAGCGCCACCACCCTGCTCGCCTACCTCTACGTCGACCCCTCCCTGAGCGAATCCGAACAGCAACAGCTCGCCGAGCAGTTCGCCTCGGGCTTGAAGCGCGTCACGAAAGCAGGCGCGGCGGAGGTGACCGGCGCCCTGCCGGCAACCCGAGCCGAAACCTCCGTCACCAACGACTTCATCGTCTGGGTGGAGTTAGCGACGGTCCTGCTGGTGATCGGCATCCTCGCCTTCTACTTCCGCTCCGTCGGGGTGCCGTTGCTGGGCTTGGCCTCGGTAGCCATCGCCTACCTCTGCGCCGACCGCGTCCTCGGCTGGGTCGCGGAGCGATTCGGCATCACGATTCCGCAGGAGGCGGACCCCGTGATCGTCGGGCTGATCTTCGGCGTCCTCACCGACTACCTGGTGTTCTTCGTCTCGGGCTACAGGCAGCGGCTGGAGGAGGGAATTGACTCCCGCCCGGCTGTCGTCGCGGTGACGGCGGAGCTGTTGCCGGTGATCTTCACCGCGGCGCTGATGATCGCCGGTGCGACGCTGACGCTGTTGATCTCGGGAATGAGCTTCCTCGCCGCCTTCGGCCCGGCAATGGCGGTCGCCGTCGTCGTCGCTGCCGCCGTGGCGATGACCCTGGTGCCGGCGGTCCTGGCGGTCTTCGGCCGCGCCTTGCTCTGGCCCCACCAGCCGAGTGTCCAAGGCGCCACGCCGGCGGATGTTGCCGCCGCCGGTTCGGGCTTGCGGGGGGCATTGATCGGTAGTGCGGTGCGCTTCCCGGTGGCGACCACGATTCTCTGTCTAGTGCTGCTCGGAGCAGCAGCGAGCGGAATCGCCAAGCTGGCTCTCGGGAATCCGATCATCCGCGGCCTCCCGGAGACGACCTCGCCCCGCAAGGGATATGAGCTCACCGCAACGGGCCTCGGCCCCGGGGTGCTCGGACCGACGATGCTGGTCGTCGAAGAAGATGGCATCGCCAGCCGCTTGGGCGAGCTGGCGGCCTTGGAAGGCGGCTTAGCCGAACAGGACGGGGTGGCCGGGGTCATCGGGCCGGGCACGCAGCGCCTTCCGGGCGGCTCCGGAGTCCTACTGGCCCCGAACGGGGACGCCGCCCGCTACGTGTTGGTGTTGGACGGGGACCCAGACGGCGCGCGGGCATCGGCAGCGCTTTCGAGTGTGGAAGAACGCCTGCCGGCGCTCCTGGAACGAAGCGGGCTCCCCACGGCGCGGACTGGCGTGACCGGTGACACGACGATCGCCACCGAACTGACCGAAGACACCTGGGCGGCGTTCGAGCGGGTAGCACCGGCCGCGGTGGCGGTACTGCTACTCCTGCTCTGGGCCCTCTTGCGCATCCGCAGCGCTCCACTCTACCTAGTCGGGGTCAGCCTGCTCGTTGTCGCGGCGGCACTCGGCCTGACGGTCTACGTCTTCCAAGACCTGCTCGGATACGGGCAACTGGCGTTCTTCGTACCGGTGGCCAGCGCGATTCTGCTCTTGGCTCTGGGAGCCGATTACAACGTCTTCCTGATCAACCGGATCTGGCGCGAGGCAGATCAAGCCGAGCTGAAGCCGGCGATCCGGACCGCCGGCTCACAGGCTGGCCGGGCGATCACCGTGGCCGGGATCATCCTGGCCCTCTCATTCGCCGCGGTCGCCCTGATCCCGATCCAGAGCTTCCGCGAGATCGCCTTCGCCATGTGCGTCGGCCTGCTGCTCGACACCCTGATTGCACGGACGCTGTTGATTCCTGCACTGGTCAGCCTCTTCGGTCGCGGGGCAGTCGACAACGCCACCGTCCCGGACGGCACCGAGAAGCGAGCGCCTGAGGTGCAGTCGGGCCCTAGCCACCGCTAGGGATTCGGTGCCGGAATCGGCTTACTCTCAAGCGCCCTTGATTGCGATCCTCGCCGATACCCACATGCCAAAGGGCGCACGCCAGCTGCCAGCTCGTTGCGTCGAATTGGTATCTGCGGCGGAGGCCGTCGTCCATGCTGGAGATTTTTTCGCTCTCTCAGCACTCGAAGATCTAAGGGAGCTCTGTCCACGGGTCCACGCAGTTCACGGGAATGTCGATGAGCCAGCACTGCAGCGGGCCTTGCCGGTCACGATCGAGGTTGAGCTAAGTGGCAGATCCCTGGCGGCGATACATGACGCCGGCCCGGCGCGGGGCCGACTGGCGCGCCTGCGTTGCCGCTTTCCGGACGCCGAGGCGGTGATCTTCGGCCACAGCCATCTCCCCCTCCACGAAACCGAAGACGGCTTTCAGATCTTCAACCCCGGTAGTCCGACCGAACGTCGTCGGTCGCCGCAGCCATCGATGGGGCTCGTGGACGTCGGCGAGGCCGGCTTGGTCTTCGAGCACGTCTGGCTCTGAGAAAGGTCTACCGGGGTTCCAAGCCTTCCCATCCGGGTACAGCGCGAGAAAGGCACTGACACCGGCCTCGCGCCCGGGGTTGCATTTACGCGATCACTTCGACGAAGGAGCTCCCCCATGATCATGCGACTCGACCGGCTGATAGCCGAAATCCCGCCCCCCTCCGATCCCGATCCGAAAGGCGCCTCGCTGGTGCAGGAGCTGCTCGGCGGAAAGTTCGGCGAGATGTCGACCTTCATGAATTACACCTACCAGTCGTTCAACTTCCGCAATCGCCAGGGCGCGCGTCCCTTCTATGACCTGATCGCCAGCATCGCCGCCGAGGAGTTCGCGCACATCGAGCTGGTCTCGACCGCCATCAACACGATGCTGACCGGGGCCGCCAAAGGCAAAGCCGGCAAAAAAGGTTCCCTGAAAGGGATCAAAGACGCTCCCAACAGCCAGCAGTTCCTCGCCGGTGGCGCCGCCGCGATGGTGCAGGACTCGATGGGCAAGCCCTGGAACGGCGACTACGTCAACGCCACCGGCGACCTGATCGGAGACCTGACCCATAACTTCTTCCTCGAGACCGGGGCGCGCAACAACAAGCTCAAGGTCTACGAGGCGGTCGACCATCCGGCCGCCCGAGCCCTGACCGGCTACCTCCTGGTCCGCGGCGGTGTTCACCAGGTCGCCTACGCGCGAGCCCTGGAGAACCTGACCGGCGCCGACATGGCAAAGCTGTTCCCCTCGCCGCGGATCCCGACCGACAAAATCCCCGAGTGCAAGCCGCACATCAAACGCGGCGAACACCTGAAGCTCTACCGCTGGTCGCCGAACGATTTCCAGGAGCTGTCGGCGGTCTTCAACGGCCCCCACCCGGAAACCGGCGAGGAGCTCGAAGTCGCCGAGGAGCTGCACCCCGAGGGCGCACTCGCCTACGACCTGCCGGAGCAGCCGGCGGTCTTCGCGCCCGGTCCGGAGGCCGGCGAAATTGAGGAGATCGCGCAGAAGCTCCGCAAGGCGGCCGGGCTGCCCAAAGAGCCGACCGGTGAGGTCGCCAACAAATAGGTCTCGTTACCCCGGAGTTGTGATGACTCCGGGGTACGAGCGTTAGCTATGGCTGAATCCGAGATCAAGATCACGCCCTACCGCAATGGTCCTTACCTAGTCCGGGGGCCGGTGACGATCGTCGACCAAGACGGTAACGAGATCGAGCTCAAACGCCCGATAGTTGCGCTCTGCCGCTGCGGGCGCTCGCGTATCCGCCCTTTCTGCGACGGGACTCACAAGGCCATCGGGTTTCGCGCCGAGAGCGGCTTGCCCGCTGAGTCGGCGACGATCGAGGCCGCGGAGTAGCGGCGCCTCAGGCGGCGCAGCGACGTCGCCGCGTGCGGCAGGCGGCGATCCCCGTAGCGGACTCCACCGGCGCGACGTTCTGCCAGCGCCGCCCAGCAGCAGAGCGAGCGCTCGGCGATCCACACCGGCGCCAACAACGAGCTGCTGGGTGAGAAGTGCCGGCGGCCATCGGCCCGGCAGCGCCCGAACTCGGCGACGACGACCGAGGCGAGCGCCGCTGCGCCCAGCCAGCGGCCGCGGTCGCGACGAAGCAGCTCAGCCGCCAGCGGCGGCAGGGCCAGAAAGGTCACGAACCGGGCCGGGATCGAGAAGTCGTCATAGGCCTGGCGCACCCGCTGAGAGAGAAAGTGGGCGGTATCGGGCGGGCGCCGGGCGACATAGAGGTCGAGCGGACTCACGATGGTCCCCCCTGCGGCGCGGATCGTCCGCATCAACTCAAGGTTCTCGAAGAGCGCATCGCCGTCGTAGGCACCGCTACGAAGGAAGGTGTCGCGCCGAACAGCGAGGGTGCCGGGAAAGTCGCCGACCGGGAAGGCGGGGTCACCGGTGAAGACGCGGTTGAGCAGGGAGCGGGCGGTGTCCCAGCGCGCGTGCCAGGGCAGCTCGTCGAAGTAGTTCTGCGGGCGCACCAGGTCGGCCTCGACAAGCAGCGCGAGGGTGCGCCGCAGGGAACGGGGGTCGTAGCGGACATCGTCGTCGGCGATCACGATCGTCTCGCTCTCGGACTCGCGGACGCCGGTGATGACCCCGTTGACCTTGCCCATCTGGAAATTCAGGTCTCGGTGGGGCGGCAGATGCCGAGCGACGCCCGCAAGGGCGGCCCGGTGGCGATCAAAGAGAGGCGACGGAGAGCCGTCGACCACGAGGATCTCGTCGACCTCGCCGTCGATCTCCCGCAGGTAGGCGGCCAGCTCCTCGATCGGCCCTGCCTCCGTCCAGCGCAGAGGCAAGACGTAAGCGCTCACAATGGGCGCAACAGCGAGGTCTCCCCCGCCTCCCACGCAGAAACGAGGTGACGGGCAAAGCGATCCTCGAGGAAGAGCAGGGCGCGAGCACCGTAGAGGATGTCGGCGGCGAGCTCGGGTTCTTGCCGAGCAAGACCCCCGGCAAGGTCGTAGGCGGCGATGTTCTCGTGCACGGCATCGGCCTCGACGTGCTCGTCATAGAAATCGGTTGCCTCGGAGTCGAAGCCCAAGCGACGCAAGGCATTTCCGTAGCGGCGATTGGGCAGGGCCGAGGTCATCTCGAACATCGCCAGGTGGCCGACGATGGCGCCACGCCGACTGCGGCGTAGACCGAGCGCCGACATCAGGTTGACGGTCGCCAGCGTCACCCCGGGAATACGGTCGAGGTAGGCGTTCTCGCGATCGTCGAGCCCGAGCGCCCGCATCGTCTTCGCGAACAGCACGGAGTGAATCCGCTCCGGCCGCCCGCTGCCGTACTCATCCCCCTGGACCTCGAGCAGCGCCGTCTTCGGCGGACCGGTCAGCCGCGGGATCGCCCAGCTGTGGGGATCGGCCTCCTTCAACTGGTAAAGCGAACGATGGACGACGAACTCACGAAAGCACTTGAGGTCCGCTTCGACCTCCAGCTGGCGCGAAAGGGCGACGCCCTCGTCGTCCGCCTCGAGCCGGAAGAGGAGATCGCCCACCCGAGCGGGGTCGACCATGTCCCCCGGACCAATCTCGCCGTGCAGGGCGACGAGAAAAGCCTCCTCCAAGGCGCCGCGCACCAAGAGCAGGTCGGGATTCCACTCCCACTCAGGGTCGACTCCTGAAAACCCGCGGTAGTGCATCTCGAAGCAGACGTACAAGGCGAGTTGCAGGTCGTCATCGACGAGCGGGTCTTCGACTTCGCCGACGAGGCGCTGCGCTTTCTCAGCGGTACCGATCGACACCCTCGCGGATGGCGGAGGGGAACCACCGATTAGGTCGCAGACGAAACCGCTGAGCGGCCCAATCGCCGCTACCGAGTCTGCTACCCGCTGCTCAGCTTGGCCGATTTCGCCCATCTTCTTCCTGTCCCCCGTGGCTCCGACAGACAAACTTCGTCGACCCTTCTCACCGATCTCATCGCCAGGTCGTTTTTACCCGTGAGGCGGCTTACTCGCTCTCCAGGTAGAAGAGCTCGGCGGCCACATCGCTGCCGGTGTCCATGCCGCTGATGAAGGCCCGCACTTTTCGCCCCAGCACGCGTTCGATTACCTCGCAGAACTGATCCTCGGTCGCATGCTGAAAGTAGAGGCGAAGATCGCGCAGCCGCTGATGGTCGCCCATCTGGGCCATCCTTTTCTCCGCTGGCGTCAAGGTGTCTTCGAGCGTGCAGACGATCAGGTCCGGGCCGGCGAAGTCAGACCTGGCCCGGGTCGGGCCGCGACCGAACTGCTCTTTGTAGATGCGCACCATCTCGCGGGAGACGTCCGCGAGCTTTGAGATCCGAAGATCGGTTCGCTCGCCGAGCTCTGAAGCTCGCTGATCGCCGTCTGCATGCATGACTGACTCCTCATCTGGGAGTCATCGCCGTGCCTTCACGAGCTTCCCGATCGAATTGAGAGAAGTCCGCAGGTCGAGCAGCGCTCGTATTGCGTGCCTCAAGGGGCTTGGTAACGAAACCGGCGCAAAGTCCGGGGCGTCACCTTCGATCCTACAGCGCCTCCGGCGCGGCGACACTCTCCAGGTAGAAGACCTCGGCCGAGACATCGCGATTGGTGTCGGTCCCACTGACGAACGCCCGCACGCTGCGACCGAGATGGCGCTCGATCACCTCGCAGAACTCGATTTCGGTCGCGTGCTGAAAGTAGAGCCGCGTGTCACGGACCCGTTGGTGCTCTCCCATGTCAGCGAGGCGCTGCTCGGCCGGAGTGAAGGAATCTTCGAGGGTGCAGATCAGAGTGTCCGGGCCGGCGAAGTCAGACCTGGCGCGGGTGGGGCCGCGACCGAACTGCTCTTTGTAGAGGCGCACCATCTCGCGGGAGATTTCCGCGAGCACAGATACGCGGGGATTGGCTTCGCCGCTCTGAATCGAGGTCCGCTCGTCGCTCATATCGCGCTCTTGACCCCTCCTCTGGAATAGACCGCGCGCGAGGCAGAGGAAGTTGAGAACCGAACGGACGGGCCTGCTTCTCGATCTTACGCCCCCGCCGGCATGGGTCGGCGTTTCTTTCTACGGGTGACCGTTGAGCGCAGGGCTCGGCGTCGACGCGGCAAGCGCTTCCGCGGCGCTCTCGAAGACCAGCCCATTGCCGGTCAACCCGGTGACCGAGAGAATTCGAAGCACCTGACTTGTTGGTGCAAACAGAACGACCCGTCGTCCCTCTTCGGCGAATTGCCGATGAGCCTGGACCACCACGGCAATCCCGGTCGAGTCGATGAATTCGCAATTCTCCAACCCGATCAAGACTTGGGTGCAATCCGAGTCGGCCTTCTGGAGCGCCTCTTGGAGCTGCTTGGCCACGGCTAGGTCGAGCTCGCCTTCGACCGAGATCTCCAAAACCTCCCCGCTGACCTCTCGCTCAACGAGCTTGAAGGGAAGCATCGTGGTCCCTCCTCGAAGGACTTGCGACGGACCGGGGGACGACCGCCGACTCAGCGAGCAGTTTGCCAGGGCATCTAAGTTGAGACATAAGGACCATCTCCCGGAATAGATTCTTCTCGGTCGGAGTCCGCAGTTCGGGCTGTTTGAGCCGGACCTGCGTGCCTCACCTCACTCCATAACGCGGCGGCGCGGCGCCCCGCTGCGTCAGGACCCGATCCTAGCGCGAGGGCATTGTCGAAGCAACCGTGTGGGCCTGAGAGCAGCTCCTCGATCTCTCAGCCACACGCCGGCAAAGCCAGTTCCATGCTCAACTCCGTACCTTGATCACGCCCGCTCCGCAACTGGAATCTGCTGGAAATCGCGCCAATCAACGAGAGCCCCATCTTGAGGCTCGCGTGCGTGGACTTCGGCTGCGACCGGATCCCCAGTCCACGGTCTCGAACCACGACCCTCACCGTCGTCGCATCCCGAGTCATCTCGACTTCCAGCGGGCCCGGATCAGCTGCTCCCACGTAAGCATGAAGAACCACGTTCGCGGATGCCTCCGAGACCACCGTCTTCAGGTCTGCGATGACCTTGTCCTCTAAGCCGTAGGCCTCTGCGCGCTTTCCAACAGCCGCGCGCACCAGCGCGACACTCTCGGGCAAAGCCGGAAGATTGAGGCTAAGGGACTCCTCAGTGTGGCCTCGGCCGGTCAGCTCCCTCTCGACTCCTGCGTGTAGCTGCTGGGACTGTGAGTTGCTACCCCGGGACGTAGGCACGGAAACGATTGTCGTCCTTTGGTCGCCAAGCCGGCAGTTGGCTCCCGGCCCTTTGGTTTTCTCTTTGCCTGTGCTGGGTATCCCTGCGGCATGTACCTGATTCCGCTGCTCGTGCTCATTTTGCTGGCAATCGTGGCTGTGGCTTGGTCACCGATCTTCGCGGTCATCATCTTCGTGATCTTCTTCGTCCTCTTCCTTGCTTATGTTGGGCTGAGTCGACGCGCAGATCAAGGAACCGTCGGAACCCCAGAGGCTCGGGCGGCTGAGCGCGGGCGACAAGAAGAGGCTGAAACGCGTATTCGCTGAGCTCAGGCTCGACCGCGCGCGAAACGTATGAGCGGTGAGCTTCGTGAGCCAGCATTTGGGACCGGAATCGCGTATTCCCTGGGCGTGGAGGAGGAGCTGTTCTTGGTCGATCCGGCCGCCGGCCATCAGCTCGATGCCCGCGAGCAGGTACTCGACCGAGTAGCCGAGCCGAAGCGCGGTGAAATCACCGGTGAGGTTCACGCCTGTCAAATCGAGCTGATCACCGATGTCTGCTCTACCAGCGCCGAGGCGACCGATGTCCTCGCGGATCTGCGGCGGACAGTGCTCGCCACCGGAATCGGACTGATCGGCTCGGCGACGCATCCGACCACGGCCGAAGGAGAAGCGGGGATCAGCGACCGGCAGCGCTACCGCTACATCGCTGAGCAGCTCGGCGATGCCCTGGCGACCCCGGTCGCGGCGCTGCACATCCACGTCGGGATGCCCGATGCCGAAACGGCGATCCGCGCCTTCAATGGGCTGCGAAGGCATCTGCCGCTGATCGAAGCCCTGGGAGCGAACTCGCCTTTCCGACACGGGCACGACACCGGCTTTGCCTCTGCGCGCGAGCTCAGCCTTCGCGCCTGGCCACGCTCGGGCGCGCCGCGAGAGATGGCCGACTACGAGGACTTCGCCAACTTTGCCGAACGCCTTACCCGAGCCGCCGAGGTCCCTGATTACACCTTCCACTGGTGGCGGCTGCGCCCGCACCCACGGCTGGGGACGGTCGAGGTTCGCGCACTCGACGTCCAGTCCCGCCTTGAGCGGACCGCCTCGCTCGTCGCCCTGATCCACGCCCTCGCGCGCCATGAGGCCGAGAGCGAATGCCCACCGTCACCTCCGGCGGAGATCCTTGAAGAGGCTTCCTACCGAGCTCGCCGCGAGGGCCTGGGAGCCGAACTCCCCGACGCCGAGGGCTATTCGCGGCCGCTCATCGACGTCCTTGACGAGACGCTGGAGCTGGCGCGCCCGGCAGCCGCCAAGATCGGCTGTCTTAGGGAGCTCGAAGGAATTGAGCTCCTGGCCGCAGAAGGGGGCGGGGCCTCGGCTCAGCGCGCTGACTTCGAGAGGGGCGGCATCGATGAAGTCCTCAAGGGGCTGCTTGAGCGAACGAGGGTCTAGGCGGGCAACGGGGGGCCTTCTTCGCCTCACGGCCGGCGCCTCACTTGATGGCGCAGTCCGAGGAACGGGCGAGCTCGGCTGAGAGGTTTCGCTCCATCATCTCCAGCGCCGCATCGGCGAGGTGGTCGTAAATCGCCGCGACCCCGTCGACCGGAACGACGACGTCGAAATGACGGACATGCGCGTCGAGGGCGCTGTAGAGAATGCATTGCTCAGTCACCTGGCCGCACAAGACCAAGCGACCGATACCCATCTGATCGAGCAGGTACTCGAGGGGCGTCTCGTAGAACACGCTGTGCCGAGCCTTGATCACGAACGAGTGCTTGTCGCCGGGAAGGATCGGCTCGACCAGCTCCGGATGCGCTCCTCCCATCGCTTTTTCAGCGAGCTCTTTCGCCGAGGAGTTCCAATCCCCATAGTTGTCGTTCACGTAGATCACCGGAACCTCTGCCGCGCCAGCTCGCTTGATCAACCCGGCCACCCCGTCAAGGACATCAGACACCCGGGTGGCGAGCCGGTCTGCCTCGGGATGGCAATAGGGGTTGATCATGTCGACCACTATTACCGCCGACTTCGAGGGGGTTTCGCCTCGATGCCGGCCGTGTCTTGACTCTCGCTGTTCTTGCGCGTTTCCCATGTGGATGGTGCTCGGGGCAACGTTGAGACGCCACCCCGATCACCCACTCGTTATGCGGCCGAGATCGCCTCCACCAGGGCGCCGGTGTCCTCATCGGCGATATTCGTGGCGATGTCGGCCTGACTGACGACGCCGACCAGCTCATGGCCGTCGATTACCGGCAGCCTGCGCACCTTGTGCTCAGACATCGTGCGAATCGCCTCCTCCACGGAGTCGTCAGCGCCGATCGTCACCGGCTTGCCGTCACCGAGAGAGCCCACCTGGGTCTCGCTCAGCCCCTTGCCCTTGGCAATCACTTTGACCACGATGTCGCGGTCGGTGATCATTCCCTTGAGCCGGTCGTCCTCGCCACAGATCGGCAGGGCGCCGACATCGAGGTCGGCCATCTTTCGGGCAGCGTCCTCGACGGTCTCATTCTCGCCCACGCACTCGCAGCCACCGCTCATGATGTCTCGTGCAGTCTTTGCCATTGCGGTCTCCTAAGTCGGTTGCAGGAGTTCGTCAGGTACCCCCATCAAAGGGAAGGTCAAACGGGCGGCGGACTTGACCGCGCTCTCGCCGGGATTTACCCCGCTGAGAGCTACAGCCTTTTAGGAGCAGCGCGGTTTGGGTACCCAGCCGCAATGAGCCCTTACGCGCCCTCATCCGAGAAGCCGCCGCTCTTTTCTTACGCGGCACTTATGGGCCTCTTCAATGTCCTCTTTGTGGGTGGGCTGCTTGCGGCGGCCCGACGTGGCCGCGAGCTTCCTCGGCGTCTTGAGATGGCGGACCTGCTGTTGATCGGAGTCGCCTCACACAAGTTGAGCCGCCTGATCTCCAAGGACAAAGTCACCAGCCCTTTGCGAGCGCCCTTCACCGAGCTCGAAGGAGATGGGGGGCCTGGCGAGGTCGAGGAGCGCGCCCGAGGCCGAGGCGCTCGCAAGGCGATCGGCGAGCTGCTGATCTGTCCGTATTGCCTCGGTCTGTGGGTCGTGTCCGGATTCGCGATCGGCCTCCTCTTCGCTCCTCGCATGACTCGTTTTCTGACTGCGATCCTCTCCGCTTTGACGCTCTCCGACTTCCTGCAGGTTGCCTATAAGGCGGCCGAGGAAAAGGGTCTCGGCTAGAGCGGCATGCCGCGACCACTGGAGCACGCCGTGGTCGTGATTACCGGCGCTTCCAGTGGCATCGGCCGCGCAGCCGCGCTTCGCTTCGCGCACCGGGGCTCCTCGCTCGCATTGTGCTCGCGGTCACGTGCACCGCTGGAGGAACTCGCGGCGGAGTGCGAGGCCGTCGGCGCGACCGTGATCATTCATGAGCTCGATGTCTCCGACGAAGACGCGGTCGAGCATCTGGCGACCCTCGCGGTCGAGCGCTTCGGACAAATCGATGTCTGGGTCAATAACGCCGGCGTGATCGCATACGGCGAGTTCCTCGATATTCCCTCCGATGTCTTTCGTCAGGTGATCGAGACGAACCTGATGGGTCAGGTTCACGGTGCTCGCTCTGCTCTGCGGCGATTCAAGGGCCAGGGATCGGGGGTCTTGATCAATATGTCCTCGGTCTGGGGTCGCGTCAGCTCTCCCCAGGTCACCCCGTACATCGTCAGCAAGAACGCCGTGCGAGCGCTCTCCGAATGCCTCCGGGGCGAGTTGCCGGCCGACAGCGACATCCACATCAC
>DASYJK010000002.1:0-1694 GCA_035996525.1 Solirubrobacterales bacterium | reverse complement strand
CACCGCGCAGACCGCGGCGTCGACCGCGTTGCCCCCTTCGCGGAGGACACCGGCGCCGGCCTCGGCCGTGAGCGGGTGACCGGCGGCGGCGACGCCTCGCATCGGGCGCCCCCGCTCAGCCGGGGAGAAACTCTGGGACGTCGATCCCGAGCTCGCCGCGCTGCTGCGGCTGCGGCGGACGGCCGCGGCCGCTGTCCTTGGTGCGGCGGATGGTCGGCTCGGCGGCGCGGCGCGGCGCCTGCTGGCGGCCGTCGAAGCGGGTGGCGACGACGGTGACCCAGATCTGGTCGGAGAGCTCGTCGTCGACGTTGGCGCCGAAGATGATGTTGGCGTCCGGGTGGGCGGCCTCGCCGACCACCTTGGCGGCCTCGGAGACCTCGACCAGCGAGAGGTCGGAGCCGCCGGTGATCGAGAGCAGGATCGCCCGGGCGCCCTCCATCGAGGTCTCCAGCAGCGGCGAGGAGATCGCTTTCTCGGCGGCGAGGATGGCGCGCTCGTTGCCGTGCGCCATGCCGATCCCGAGCAGGGCCCGGCCGGCGTCGGACATGATCGTCCGCACGTCGGCGAAGTCGAGGTTGATCACAGCCGGGAGCGTGACCAGGTCGGAGATGCCCTGCACGCCCTGGCGGAGGACGTCGTCGGCGACCTGGAAGGCCTCGACCATCGAGGTCTGCTGGTCGAGCACCTCGAGCAGGCGGTCGTTGGGGACGACGATCAGGGTGTCGACCTCAGCCGCGAGCTCGTCGATGCCCTTGTTGGCCTGGGTGCCGCGGCGGTTGCCCTCGAAGGTGAACGGCTTGGTGACGATGCCGACCGTGAGCGCGCCGACCTCGCGGGCGAGGCGGGCAACCACCGGGGCGGCGCCGCTGCCGGTGCCGCCGCCGGCGCCGGCGGCGACGAAGACCATGTCCGAGCCCTTGAGCAGACGCTTGATCTTGTCCTGCTCCTCGAAGGCCGAGCGGTGACCCACCTCGGGGTCGGCGCCGGCGCCGAGGCCGCGCGTCTGCTCGTCGCCGATGTGGACGGTGACGTCGGCGACGCAGAGCTGCAGGGACTGCAGGTCGGTGTTGACGGCCATGAACTCGACCCCGGGGATGCGGGCGTCGACCATGCGGTTGACCGCGTTGACGCCGGCACCGCCGACGCCGACGACTTTGATCACCGGCTGGTGCGGCTCGCCACTGCCCGGCGGCTCGTAGGCCGGCTCTTCCCGCCCGTAGCGCGGGTTGCTCACAGACGGTTCCTCATGGCGCTCGTAGCGCGGCTTCGGTTCCTCGGAGAAGACTCGTTTGAGGCGCTCCGGCGGCGTCTCGCTGGAGGTTTTTTCAGCTAGCGGCTCATCGGCAGCCTGATCGAACAGACCCTCGGGCGCAGCCGGAAGCGCCCCTTCCACGGGTGGCGCGGATGAGGGCGCCTCGCCCGCAGCTTGCGAGGACGAGGTGTCCTCATCGGCGACAGGACCCGTGGACCGGGGCTCCTCAGTCTCCGCGGCCTTTTTGGCCTCGGCCGGATCCTGCCTGCCGTACCTGGGCGCCTCGGGAGGATCCGCGGGGGCGTCCTCCGCGGTCGAGCGGAAAAGATCGGAAAGCGGACCCTCACGCATGCTTGCGCGCTTGTTACGCCGAGCCATTCGCCAGAACCTCCTTCGCCAGCTCCCGGTAGTAGTTCGCGGCGCTGCTGCCGGAATCGTACTT
>DASYJK010000001.1:0-10740 GCA_035996525.1 Solirubrobacterales bacterium | reverse complement strand
TGCCGAGGCCGATGTGGAAGGACCACTCGTGCGGCAGCTCGGGCAGGCGCAGGACGTTCCAGCCGCCGCCGTTGAGGTAGAGCTTGCCGTTGACGGCCTCGCTGTGGTCGGCGAGCAGGAGGAAGCCGATGTTCATGGCGCCTCGGGGTAAGGCACGACAGCAAGGTCCGGGAGCAGCTCGACCTTGCCGTTGCGGGTGAACTGGAGGTCGATCGTCTCGTCCTTGCGGTAGGTCCCGAAGAGCCCCAGGTACATCGCCAGCCAGCGGCTGGTGGTCATCTTCTCCTTGACGATCGGGCGGGTGAAGACGATCTCGCCGCCGCTGACCGCGTAGTCGACGCCCTCGCTCTGCTCGACGCCGTTGATGAAGACCGTGAACGGGGCCTTGGCGCCGGCTGGGATCTTCACCCGCTCGCCCGCCGCGTAGCTGCCCTTCGGTATCTCGGTCTTGGTCTCGCTCATCGTCCCTCCGCTTCCAGAGTCTCGCGCACCAGATCGAACGGCGTCTCGTGGCCGCTCGGGTCGAGCTCCTCTCGTCCCACCCCGCCGCGGTAGGGCAGGAAGGTGCCGTCGCCGCGGACGTCGATGCCGGCGGTCGGCTTGCGCAGCAGCCCCCGGCCCTTCAGCTCCAGCCGGGCCTGGACCTGGTCGGCGGGCGTGTAGGTGCCGAGCAGCGAGGACGTCTTCGGTGCCGCCTCCGAGCGCAGCTCCAGCGCTCGCGCGCGCAGCGCCGCGACCGCCTCGTCGAGATCGTCGAAGCCCGCGTGCTCGACCTCGGGGCCGTGGCGGACGGTCAGCTTCCACTGCGGACGGGACACGGTTCAAGCCTATGAGAGACCCGCGCGGGCGGGTCGGCGCTCAGGCGCCGCGGCGCGGGCGTTTGGGGCGGCGCGCGGGCGGCCCGACGATTTTCTCGGGGCCGTCGCGGTCGTCGATCGCGACGTAGTCGCGCTCGCGCTCGCCGGTGTAGATCTGGCGCGGGCGGGCGATTTTCTTCTCCGGGTCTTCCTGCATCTCCATCCACTGTGCGATCCAGCCGGCGGTGCGGGGAATCGTGAACAGGACCGTGAACATGTTGGCCGGTATCTCCAGCGCCTCGTAGATGATCCCCGAGTAGAAGTCGACGTTCGGGTAGAGCTTGCGCGAGGTGAAGTACTCATCGTCGAGCGCCTGCTTCTCCAGCTCCTGGGCGATCTCGACCAGCGGGTTGTACTCGGTCGCCTCGAAGACCTCGTCCAGGTGCTGCTGGATGATCCGCGCCCGCGGGTCGTAGTTTTTGTAGACCCGGTGGCCGAAGCCCATCAGTTTCTCCTCGCGATCCTTCACCTTCGCGAGGAAGCCCGGGATGTTGTCGACCGACTCGATCCGCCGCAACATGCGCAGCACCGCCTCGTTGGCGCCGCCGTGCAGCGGCCCGTAGAGCGCCGCCACCCCGGCCGCCACAGCCGAGTAGGGGTCGACGTCGGAGGAGCCGACGCCGCGCACGGCATTGGTCGAGCAGTTCTGTTCGTGATCGGCGTGGAGGATGAAGAGGACGTCGAGCACTTTCGAGAGGACCTGCTTGGGGATGTGCCGGTCTTCGGTCTTCTTGAACATCATCGAGAGGAAGTTCTCGGCGAAGTTGAGCTCGTTGTCCGGGTAGACGTAGGGCAGCCCCATGTTGTGGCGGTAGGAGAAGGCGGCCAGGGTCGGCACCTTGGCGATCAGGCGGACGGCGGCCATGTAGCGCTCTTCCGGGTCGCTGATCTGCTTCGCGTCCGGGTAGAAGGTCGAGAGCCCGCCGACGCCGGCCAGCACCATCCCCATCGGGTGGGCGTCGTAGCGGAAGCCCTGGAAGAACTGCTTCAGGTCCTCGTGCACGTAGGTGTGGTGGGTGATGTCGAAGACCCAGCGGTCGAGCTGGGCCGCGGTCGGCAGCTCGCCGAAGATCAGCAGGTAGGCGGTCTCGAGGAAGGTCGAGCGCTCGCAGAGCTGCTCGATCGAGTAGCCGCGGTGTTCGAGGATCCCGGCGTCGCCGTCGATGTAGGTGACGGAGGAGCGACAGGAGGCGGTGTTGTTGAAGGCCGGGTCGTAGGACATCAGCCCGAATTCGCTCTCGTCGACCTTGATCTGCCGCAGATCGAGCCCGCGCACCGTGCCGTCCTCGATCGGCAGCTCGTAGGTCTTACCGGTGCGGTTGTCGGTGACGGTTAGGGACTCGGTGGCCATGCGGCGATCATTCTTTCACTTCGCCGCCGCCGGCCGTTAAGAGGCTGTGGAGCCGGGAGGGTCCTAGGCCGCGGGGGGCGCGCCGAACTGCGTCATCCGCCGCAGCGCCTCGAAGCGGGCGTCGATCTCCTCGCGGCTGAGGCGGGAGACGCGCTCGGTCCCGAACTCCTCGACGTTGAAGGAGGCGAGCACGGTGCCGTAGCCCATCGCCCGCCGCAGGTGCGCCTCGTCGAGGTCGCCGCCCTGGCCGTCGAGGTAGCCGAAGAAGCCGCCGGCGAAGCTGTCGCCGGCCCCGGTCGGGTCGCGAACCTCCTCCAGCGGGAAGCCGGGCAGGGCGAAGAAGCCATCGGCGGTGAACAGCGCCGCCCCGTACTCGCCCTGCTTGGCGATCACCGCCCGCGGACCCCACTCCATCACCGCGCGGGCGGCCCGGGCCAGGTTCGACTCGCCGGTCAGCTGGCGGATCTCGGCATCGTTGACGACGAGGCAGTCGACCTCGGCGATCGCCGCTCGCAGCGAGTCCCCGGCGGTCTCGATCCAGAGGTTCATCGAGTCGAGGCCGCTGAACTTGGCGCTGCCGCACTGGGCCCGCACCTGGCGCTGCAGGTCCGGTTGGATGTTGGCGAGAAAGAGGGTGTCGGCGGCCTGGGCCTCGGCCGAGAGCTTC
The DNA here is from genome assembly GCA_035996525.1 of Solirubrobacterales bacterium. Classification (GTDB taxonomy): domain Bacteria; phylum Actinomycetota; class Thermoleophilia; order Solirubrobacterales; family 70-9; genus VAYN01. The sequence goes on along the minus strand of DASYJK010000001.1, from coordinate 7,865 downwards.
GGCTCGAACTCGGCGAAGACGCCGAGCTGGGTGTCCTCGGTGTGGGCGACGTTGAGGTCGTACTCGTAGCGGCCGCGCCAGAAGAAGGACTGGCCGCCGCCGACCTGCTCGATGCCGTCGGTGAGGATGCCGCGCCGCTCCAGCACGGCAAACTCGTCGGCGCCGAAGTCGTCGCCGACCGGCCCGACCGGGCGCACCTCGGTGAAGAAGCTGGCGGCGAGGGAGAAGTGGACAGCGGCGCCACCGAGCATCCGCTCGCGCTCCCCGAACGGGGTCTTGACGGCGTCAAAGGCGATTGATCCGACGACGGTGAGCGACATGCGGACGGCAGCCTAACGCTTGCCCTGCGAGACTCAATGCCCGATGAAGGCGATTCAGATTCAGGAGTTCGGCGGGCCGGACATGCTCGAGTACGTCGACCTCCCCGATCCGACTCCCGGCGAGGGCGAGGTCGTGGTCGAGATCGCCCGCGCCGGCGTCAACTTCGCCGACACCCACGCGACCCGCAACGACTACCTCGCCGAGCAATCGCTGCCGCTCGTCCCCGGCGCCGAGATCGCCGGCCGCACGCCCGACGGGCGCCGTGTCGCAGCCCTGCTCGGAAGCGGCGGCTACGCCCAGCGGGCGGTTGTGCCGGAGTCACTGCTGGTCCCCCTTCCCGACGAGGTCGACGACGACCAGGCGGCGGCGATGCTGCTGCAGGGCCTGACCGCGCTGGCCCTGGTCAAGCGCTGCGCCCGGATCGAGCCGGGCGAGACGATCGTGGTCGAGGCCGCCGGCGGCGGCACCGGCACGCTGGCGGTACAGATTGCCAAGGCGGCCGGGGCGAAGGTGATCGGCCTCGCCTCCAGCGCGGAGAAGCGTGAGCTGGTCCAGGAGCTGGGGGCCGACGCCTGCGTCGACTCCCGGGCCGAGGATGTCGGGACGGCGATCCGCGAGGCCAACGGCGGCGAGCGCGTCGACGCCGTCCTCCACATGAGCGGCGGCGACGCCTTCGACGCCGAGATGGGCGTGCTGGCCCCGCTCGGCCGGATGGTCGTCTTTGGGATCGCTTCGCGCGAACAGCGCGACGTCTCCACCGCCGCCCTGCTGCGCGGCTCCAAGACCGTGATCGGCTTCTGGCTGGTCCACCTGCTGGCCCGCCGCGACCTGGCGTTGCCGATGATCGGCGAGCTGGTGGGCGCGATCGCCGCGGGCGAGCTGCGCGCTACGGTCGGTGGCGTCTACCCTCTCTCCGAGGCGGCGCGGGCCCACCAAGACCTGATCGCCCGCACCAGCAGCGGCAAGCTCCTCCTCGACCCCTCTAGATGAGCACCAACCCCTTCCACGATCTCGGCCTCTCGGCGCCGATCCAGCAGGCGCTGGACGAGCTCGGCTTCCAGGATCCGACGCCGATCCAGGAGCAGGCGATCCCGGAGCTGCTCGGCGGCCACGATGTGATCGGGCAGGCCCAGACCGGGACCGGCAAGACCGCCGCCTTTGGCCTGCCGCTGTTGCAGTACCTCGACCCCGCGAACAACGAGGTGCAGGCGATCGTCCTCACCCCGACCCGCGAGCTCTGCATCCAGGTGACGCAGGCGCTGCGCACCTACGCCGAGCATCTGGATATCGAGATCGTCGCCGTCTTCGGCGGCGCCCCGATCCGCTCCCAGCAGTCGCAGCTGCGGGCCGGCGCCCACGTCGTCGTCGCCACCGTCGGCCGTATGAAAGACCTGATGGCCCGGCGGTCGTTGGTGCTTACGGCGGCCCGCTTCGTCGTCCTCGACGAGGCCGACGAGATGCTCGACCTCGGCTTCATCGAAGACGTCGAGCGGATCCTGCGGATGTGCCCGAGCGGCCGTCAGACGGCACTCTTCTCGGCGACGATGCCGCCGCCGATCCAGAAGCTCGCCGAGGGCTACATGTACGACCCGACGACGATCCGGATCACGCCGAAGACGCTGACCGTCGACGCGATCTCCCAGGCCTTCGTCGAGGTTCCGGCCAAAGACAAGGCGGCGCGCCTGGTCGAGCTGCTGAAGACCGAAGAACCTGAGCAGGCGATCATCTTCACCCGGACCAAAATCGGTGCCTCGAAGCTGGAGAAGACGCTGAAGGACAAAGGGCTGGATGTGAAGGCGCTGCACGGCGACCTCAGTCAGGGCGTCCGCGACGGCGTGATGATCGCCTTCAAGGACCACCGCGTGAAGCTGCTGGTCGCGACCGACATCGCCGCCCGCGGGCTCGACATCGAACACGTCACCCACGTCATCAACTTCGACGTGCCCAACTCCTCGGAGACCTACGTCCACCGCATCGGGCGGACCGGCCGGGTCGGGCGGACCGGGCGCGCGATCACCTTCGTCACTCCAGCCCAGCGCGACGAGATCACCCGTATCGAGCACGACGTGAAAACGTCGATCGGCGAGTGGGAGAGCCCGGAGGAACGGCTCGAGCATGCGCCGCCCCCGCGCCGCCGCGAGCGCCCGGAGCGCTCCTCGCACAGCAAGCCGAGCGAGCGCGGCGAAAGCAGTGAGCGGGTCGGGCCAGGCGGTTCGAGCGACAGCGCCGCTCCCGCCGAGGTCAAGCCCGAGGAGGTCGAGCCGGAAGATGAGGCCAAGGCCCCAGAGGAGGTCGTGCCGGAGGCAGAGGCAGAGGCGCCGGAGGCCGCGACGGCAGTAGAGACCGAGGCAGAGGTGGATCAGGCCGATGGAGACACCGAGCTCGACCGCGACACCGTCAAGCTCTTCGTCAACCGCGGCGAACGCAGCGGGATCAGCGAAGAGGACCTGCGCTGGGCCCTGCGCGAGGGCGCCGTGCTGCCGGAGGAGGCGATCCACGAGGTCCGTGTCCTCCATCGTTTCTCCTTCGTGGAGGTCGCCCCGGATCAGGCCGAGCGGGCCGTCGAGTTCCTCGACGGGACCAAGCTCAAAGGCAAAGAGATCCGGCTCGAGATCGCCAAGAGCTGAGGCTCTAAGCGGTCAGCTCGGCGATGCTGGCGAGCAGGCGGTCGAAGTCGATCGGCTTGGTCAGGTAGCCGCTCACCTCCAGTGCGGTGGGAGCGTCGGCGTCGGTCGCGTCCTGGTGGGCGCTGACGATCAGGGCCGGGGTATCGACCCCGGCAGCTCGCAGCTCGCGCAGGGCGTCGATGCCGGACTTGCGCGGCATCATCGCGTCGAGCAGGAGCAGGTCGGGCAACCGGTCGGGCTCGCCTTCGCGCATCAGCTCCGTCACCTCCTGGCCGTCCGCCGCGGTCTCGACCTCGTAGCCGGCGAGCTCGAGGCGGGTCCGCAGGAGCAGCAGGATCGTCTCCGAGTCGTCGGCGACGAGGACGCGGGTCATCGGCTCGCCCGGGCGCTGGGGGTGGTGGCGGTCGGGAGGCGGAAGCTGAAGGTCGAGCCGGCGCCGACCGTGGAGGCGACCGCGATCGTGCCACCGTGCAACTCGACCAGCGATTTCGAGATCGCCAGGCCGAGGCCGGTGCCGCCGACGCGCTGGGTCAGGCCCGCGTCGCCGCGCACGAAGCGCTCGAAGATGTGCTCCAGCTGGCTCTCGGGTATCCCCGGCCCGTTGTCGGTCACGGCAATCTCCACATCGGCATCCACTACCCGGGCCGTGACCTCGATACTCGCCCCCGGGGGCGAGTACTCATGCGCGTTGGTAAGCAGATTCACCAGTATTTGGCGAATCCGGTCGGGCTCGACCTGGACGAGGGGGATGCCGGGCTCGATCCGCTGGGTCAGGGTCTGGGAGGCGCTGTTGGTCTGCCCCCGCATCGTCCGCACCGCGTCGTCGATCAGCGGCGCCAGCTCGGTTGGCTTCGGGGTGATCGCCAGCCGTCCGGCGTCGCTGCGGGCGAGGTCGAGCAGGTCGTTGAGCAGGCGGACCAGGTGGCGGCAGTTGTCGAGGATGATCTCGACCGTGTCCACCTGCTTCGGGGTGAGCGAGTCGCGCTCCAGCATCAGCAGCTCGGCGAAGCCCTGGACCGAGGTCAGCGGGCTGCGCAGCTCGTGTGAGGCGGTGAGGACGAACTCGTCTTTGAGCCGATCCAGCTGGTCGCGCTGGCTCGCTTCGCGCTCGAGCTCGTCGGCCATCTCGTTGAAGGCGGCGCCGAGCGTCGCCGTCTCCGAGAGCCCGCCGACTTCGACCCGGGCGCCGCGGTCGCCACCGGCCAGCCGTTCGGAGGCGTCGACCAGCTCCTCCAGCGGCCGCCGCATCGAGGCGATCAGGCCGCTGAACAGCAGCAGCGCCCCGGTCAGGCCGGCGATCAGCCCGGCGGCGACGAGCAGGGCGGTGTCGCGGGTGTCGGAGGAGATCTGGTCGCGCAGTTCCTGACGGCGTTCGGCCTGCGCGGCGACCGTCGATCGCGCCGGCCTGACCGCGGCGCCACGGGCGAGCCGCACCCGCGCCGCCATCTCCACCTGGTAGGAACGGGCGATCGCGTCCTCGAAGTCCTGACGCTGCTGGATGAAGCGGCCGACGCCGATCACGGCCATCGCGGTGAGCACGGCAAAGCCAATCGCGAAGCCAATCCTCAGCCGGTTGGCAAGCGATGGGCTCAAACGGCGGCCCCGGGCGGAATATGCTTGCGCGGCTATGGGCGACGAGGCTACAGGCAGCGGCGACGGCTCCGGGGCGCCGGACGGCATCGACACCAACGGCATCGAAGCCTGGTTCGCGCTCAACGTTCCCAGTGCCAGCCCGCCGCTCTCGTTCGAGCGCATCGCCGGCGGCCACTCCAACCTCACCTTCCGGGTCGGTGACGCTGGCGGCAACAGCTGGGCGCTGCGGCGGCCGCCGCTCGGCAAGCGCCTCGGCTCCGCCCACGACATGGCCCGCGAGCACAAGGTCGTCTCGGCGCTGGGCGAGACCGACGTCCCGGTGGCGCCGGTGGTCGGGCTCTGCGAGGACGAGAGCGTCAGCGGCGGCGCCCCGTTCTATGTGATGGCCTTCGTCGAAGGCCCGATCCTGCGCGGCGTCGCCGAGGCCGAGATCTTCCCCGAGCGTGGCGATCGCGTGGCGATCGCCAACCGCGTCGCCGACACCCTGGCGACGATCCACGCGGTCGACCCCGACGCCGTCGGGCTCGGCGACCTCGGCCGCAAGGAGGACTACGTCGCCCGCCAGCTGCACCGCTGGCAAGGCCAGTGGGAGAAGTCGAAGACGCGCGAGCTGCCGGCGATCGATTCCCTGCATGAGCGCCTCTCCGCCCGCATCCCCGCGCAGGGCCCGGCGACGATCGTCCACGGCGACTACCGGCTCGACAACATGATCCTCACCCCGAGCGGCGAGGTCGCGGCGGTCGTCGACTGGGAGCTCTGCACGCTCGGCGACCCGATGGCCGATGTCGGCCTGCTGATGGCCTACTGGCCGTCGGCCGAGCAGGCGGACATCGCCCTCGGCCAGCCCGCCAACCTCGCCCCCGGCTTCCCGACGCGGGAGGAGCTGGCGGCTCGCTACGCCGAGCGCTCCGGCCGCGACCTCGCCGACCTCGACTTCTTCGTCGCCCTCGGCTACTGGAAGCTGGCGATCATCCTCGAGGGTGTCTACGCCCGCTACGTCGCCGGCGGCTACGGCAAGGTCGACGACGGAGTCCACGCCTTCGCGCTGCTGGTCGAGCGCCTGGCCGACGCGGCGGACCAGGCCGAGCGCCGGGGTTGAGCACTCGAGTGCTTCGTCCGCCTCGCTTGACAGCCTCCCGAAGGGTTGTAAGGCTCGTTTCAATTACAACTAAGTGGGGTGTCCGCCCTGCTTGAGACTGTCCTTTGTCTACTTATTCCAATCAAGGAGAGCTTCTGTGAAGCAGCTGATCAAGCGTTTATTGCCAGCAGCCGTCATTGCCTGTCTGGTCATCGGCCTAGTGGCTGGACCCGCGTCTGCGGCAGGCAACGGCTCGGGTGCAGGTGTGAGCAAAGCTAAAAAAGCCAAACGTGGCCCAAGAGGAAAAACTGGTGCTACCGGTGCGACTGGTGCTACCGGTGCGACCGGACCACAGGGACCGAAAGGTGATCCTGGCGCGGCAGGATCAGCGCTGGCTTACGCCAAGATTGAAGAAGACGGAACTCTCAGTACGAACGCCACCCAGTCAAAGGGATTCAGTTCAGCCACCATCACGCATCCGAGCGTTGGTCACTACTGCATCAGTGGGCTGGGCTTCGTAGTGCACAATGTCGTAGCCACGTCGCAGTTCTTGGGCGTGGGAGCGAATGTGTTCCTCGGAGACTTTCCCGGCTGCAGTGGTGCAGCTGTCAGTGTCGAGACTTGGACTTCGACTACTGGTGCATCCAGAGACGCACCCTTCGAGCTCCTACTCAACTAGTCGTCGCAATTCTGATCCACGCGGCGCCTTGAGGGCGTCGCGCTAGTTCACAGTGTTACCGCGCCATCCCCAGCTGGGGATGGCGCGGTCTAGGGGCACGCTGCCCGCGCGTTATCCCTCAGACCATCCGCGGTGCGTGCTTCGTCTCCAGCTCGCCCGGCCTCGTCGCGCTTGGCCCAGCGGTTGAGCTCGCGGCGGGCGGAGACTATTTTGTGGATCTCGTTGGGGCCGTCGGCGAGGCGCAGCATGCGGAGAGTGCCAGGCTAGGACTCCGGGCTCGGACGATCTGAGTCTGCTCGCCGGGCCAGAGCCTCGCGGGTGGCATATAGGGCGGGCAGCGCGGCCAGGTCCTTTGGCCGCCCGAGCTTCTCCTTCGAGGCGATCACCTCGTCGATCGTGATCACGCGAATGGGGAACTCGCCCAGCACCAGCTCAATCGTCGCGGCGTTCTCGAAGCCGCCGATCGCGGCGGCGAGCGGGACGACGTCGAGCGGGCCGGCGTCGGTGTCGAACCTTTGGGCGTCCCACCCGAGAAAGTCGGCACCGTCGAGCTCCGTCTCTCCCTTACTACCTGGCCGGCGGGCGGCCAATGCGTTCAGGGCCGCCGCGAGACGGTCGGCGTTGTCGAGGTCTCGACGAGGCATCACGTCCAGATCAAGCGTGACCGACGGATTGCCCTGAAGCCACGCCGCCGCTGCGCCGATCACGCAGAACTCGACCTTGTGATCGACCAGGGTGCGGAGAAGCCTCTCCGGGTCGAGTTCGGTCATCTCTGCTCTGCCGCGATCTGATGCAGGTGGGCGTAGCGCCGCAGCGCTCGCAGACGCTCCTCGGGCGTCAGCTTCAGAAGCGTTTCCGCGAGCTCTACGTCGTGCTGTTCGGGGACAACGCCGGTGCTCATCTTCAGCCACCGCCCGCAACTCGCCGCGAGACGTTGCAGGGTCTCCCAAGAGGGCGTCGCGACGCCACGCTCGTAGCGCGCGATTGCCGGCTGGGAGGTGCCGGCAAGCCGCGCGAGGTCGCGCTGCGAAAGCCCGGCGTCTAGCCGCATCTCCCGAAGGATCGTTTTCGGGGAGTCTTCCGTATTCACGATACCCGATAAGGTATCAAGCGCTGTTCAGCGCCCGGCCCTCAGACCATGCGCGGCGCGTGCTTCGTCTCGAGCTCGCCGGCCGCGGCCGCCTCGTCGCGCTTGGCCCAGCGGTTGAGCTCGCGGCGGGCGAGGACCATCTTGTGGACCTCGTCGGGGCCGTCGGCGAGGCGCAGCATGCGGCTGAAGCGCCAGAGAGCGGCGAGCGGGGTGTCGTCGGTCATGCCGAGGCTGCCGTGGATCTGGATCGCCCGGTCGAGCACGTCCATGACCATGTTGGCGGCGACGATCTTGATCGCCGAGATCGACTGGCGGGCGGCGCGCTTGCCCTCGGTATCCATCTTCCAGGCGGCGTAGAGGGTGAGCAGGCGGGCCTGGTCGATCTCCATCCGCGAGGCGGCGATCGACTCCTGGACGAACTGCTTGTCGGCCAGCGGGCCGCCGAAGGCGACGCGCTCGTTGGCGCGGCGGCACATC